>NZ_JBGJZL010000011.1:0-129406 GCF_042610375.1 Pelosinus sp. sgz500959 | reverse complement strand
TAGTGCATAAGTTCATTATTGCCTAAAAAATCCAAATGGCTCACCTTGCGTGAAGGTGGTTTAAAATTAACGTGATGGTGGCTCAATTTGAGCGTATCATCGGCTCTAAGCAAGCACATTATTCAATTATAAGGTGGTTTTTATGAGTAGATTAAATTATGGCCGTCATTTGCCGGCATTTATATTATTATTTTTAGCTAAAGAGAGTACACATGGTTCTATGTTGCTTAATACGATGAATAAATCCATGCCATATATTAAAGCAGATGGACCTGCTATTTACCGCGCACTTTCTGAATTGGAAAAATCAAATGCTGTTGAAGCTTGCTGGGATACAGCAAATCCAGGAGCTGCAAGAAAGTGTTATACAATAACAGAAAAAGGACGTGCTCTGCTTAAAGAATTTAAAAATGATATCGAAGAAAGAAAAAGAAATTTTGAATACTTTTTATCCGAGTTTGATAGATTAGATTTTTAGGAATAGGTGATGTGAAATGGTATCATTTGTGTTATATTCAGTTGCCGGAATTTTATTGTTAGTTTCATTTATTAAAGACAAGAGTAAAACTAAAGAAAGCATCAAAGTTGCGTGGAAGTCATTTGAGAAGTTGTTTTCAACAGTGCTTGCAATGATGCTTTTTATAGGAATCACCTTAGCTGTTCTGAACCAAAGTGTAATCACAACCATGATTGGATCAGAATCTGGTATGTTAGGCGTAATTATAGCATTAATAATTGGATCTATCGTAGCAATTCCAAGTTTTGTGGCATTTCCTCTTGGAGGAGCTTTGCTTAAAGGTGGGGCAGGTTATATGCAGATTGCGGCATTAGTTTCAACAATTATGGCAGTTGGTATTATTTCTCTTCCAGTCGAGATAAAATATTTTAATAAGAATATAGCTGTAAAACGAATTGTTTTATCATTTATGATTTGTATAGTATTTACTGCAGTAATAGGGGTGGTGATGTAAAATGAAATTATTGAAGGTATACAAATGGGCACTACTATTTCTTTCAGCACAAATAGCAATCTTTTTTATAAATAATACAATTGGTAAAAATGCATTTGATATTACACTATCAAATTTAAAGGAAATGATTTTATTGCTTCCTCCGATCTTTATTATTATGGGTCTGATGGATAGTTGGATTTCAAAGGAAACCTTAATAAGATATATGGGACATGGGTCAGGGGCAATTGGATTTCTCATAGCTTTTGTACTTGGAACTGTAGCGGCAGGACCATTATATGTAGCATTTCCAATGGGAGTACTTCTCTTAAAAAAAGGCGCAAAGTTGTCCAATGTAATATTTTTTCTAGGTGTATGGTCAAGTACAAAACTTCCTATAGTATTATTTGAAGCAGCTTCATTAGGAGTAAACTTTACATTAATTCATATAGCAGTCAGTATACCTTTATATCTTCTCACAGCATTTTATATTGAAAAATCAGTCTCTAAAGAAACTATATCATTAATTGTTGCTAATGCAGATTAAGTGAAAATAGCTGGTCTGTAAGACCTTGTAAGATGATAAGATAAAATGTTATAAATACGCTTATGGAGGAAATCCAGCGGTAGGGGCAGGCTGTGGTTTATGTCAAGCTAATGTACCTTGCGAAGATAGAAATCCAATAAAAATGAATAACTAGGTTAGCTTCTATCAGTGGTTTTCGGGAGGATCTGACTCATATATAGTAAGAATGATAACAAAAGATAGCCTTATCGAAGAATGTAGACAGTGGAAAAATTAAAATCTTTGACACCAATCAATTAATTATGGTTGGTGTTATTTTTTATGCTACTGTACGTAAGTATGACTCTTAGTCGTATAAGACATAATATGAGTAGAGAGAAAAGGAGAAGAATAAAACTGTATATTAGTTCCATATAATTGACTAATAGTTGCTACATATTATATAATGTAGTTGTTGCGACAACTATAATGCAGGTGATGTAAATGAAATTTAAATTAGATGATTCATTAGGGTTTATTTTAAACAAGGTCAATACAAAACTAAAAAATGAATTATTTCAACGATTAAAAGAAAATGATATTACTCCAGAGCAATGGGCTATACTTAACTGTTTATGGGAACAAGAAGGAATTACCCCTAAAGAGCTGGCGGATATGACATTTAAAGATAAACCGAATACTAATCGCATTCTTGAGAAGTTAAAAATAAAAGGTTTAGTTGTCCGAAAAAACCACCCAGTGGATAAGAGAGCATTTCAAATATTTTTGACTGACAGTGGGTGGGCATTGCGGGAACAATTAATTCCAAAGGTTATAGACCTATTAGATAAAGCAACAACAGGAATAGAAAAAGATAAAGTATCAGAAATAANGAGCATTTCAAATATTTTTGACTGACAGTGGGTGGGCATTGCGGGAACAATTAATTCCAAAGGTTATAGACCTATTAGATAAAGCAACAACAGGAATAGAAAAAGATAAAGTATCAGAAATAAAAAAAATGTTAAATCAAATATATAATAATATTAAATAACTATTTTTATACATTTGGTTGTCGTGACAACTAAATGTATAGCATTATTAATAATAATAGTTATTTATGTAATTCATCACTCAAAAATAATTCAAATAAGTCATATTTGTGGAACTATTATTAAATAAGAAAAGTGAGGTAGAGCATATGGAAAGCTGTTTGGTAAAAGGATTGAACTTATGGTATGAACCTGTAGCTATTTTTCTTAGCAATGAAAAACCTGAAGGGGCACTTCAAAGTAAAGAAGGTCATTGGAGCTGCACAATCCCATTATTTCTGGCTGCAACAAAAGGTAAAACCGCAGTTTTCGAACGTAAAACCACAGGGTGTCATGGTGGTAAAGTAGGACTAGGGTTTGGCCAATTTCCCAATTATCCAGATGGGATTGAGTATTTTCTGTCAATTGGTAAAAAAGGTGTATTTGAAGGAGAAGGCTATAAAAAAGACCCAGAGCTGGGTAAAGAATATGTTGAATGTCTGCCAATAACAGATATCCCTTATCAGTACGTAATTTTTAAACCCATGACACAAGTTGATACTACCAAGGAAATACCTGACCTAATTGTATTTTATGTCAATAGTGACCAGTTATCGGCACTTACAGTACTTGCTAACTATTACAGACCAGGAATAGAGAACGTTTTAATGCCCTTTAGCTCAGGGTGTCAGTCTATTTTTCTCATTCCCTACGCTGAAGCTCAAAAGGAAAATCCAAGAGCAGTAGTAGGATTGACCGATATTACAATACGTCCCATGGTCGAGCCTGACATGCTATCATTTTCTGTGCCGTATAAGATGTTTTTAGACATAGAGCAAAACGTAACAGGGAGTTTCTTGGAAAAGAACTTGTGGCATAAGGTGGTAGCAAGAATGAGAAACCAGTAAAAAATCTTTTTGTGACTTTACTCCGTTCCCAATTTGCCGTTCGAAAATAACACTACAGACAGATGCCTGTAGTGTTATTTTTATCAGTGGGGTGTGAACCGTATTATTTATATAAGCAGAATGAAACAAACTTTAAAAGCTTATGAATAGTGATTTTAATATGACATACAGTTGTCTTATTATCTTGTATATAATTAAAAAATAGATAGAGAGTTATGAAAATATCTATAGATAATATGGTTACCAAGCAGAAATAAGAGGACAGCAAAGTATAGGGAAAGAAGGGATATAATAATGGATAACTCATTTAATGTAAATGAATTTAGAGGCAAGCGAATTCTAGTCACAGGTGGAACGAAAGGGATTGGTGAAGCCATCGTTAAGCGCCTTAAGAGTGCTGGAGGAACAATTATAACCACAGCTCGATCCATTCCTGAAGATACCCAAGGGGCCGAATTATTCATTCAAGCTGACGTTAGTACTGCAGAAGGCGTTGAAAAGATTGCCACAACGGTTCTTGATCGTTTTGGTGGTGTAGATATTTTGGTCAACACTGTAGGTGGATCGTCTGTTCCAGTCGAGGGCGCTCTAGTAATGAGTGATGATAATTGGCAACAGATATTTAACACCAATTTATTCTCAGCTGTTCGCCTAGATAGAGCGTTGTTGCCTTCGATGCTGGAACAAGGCTCCGGCGTTATCATTCACATTACATCCATCCGGCGGTTCTTCCCAGCAACTGAGACGATGGCGTACTCTGCAGCGAAGGCGGCTTTGACAAATTATAGCAAAGGACTTGCCAACCAGGTCGCGCCTCACGGAATACGGGTTAATACCGTTGCGCCTGGTTTCATAGAAACGACGGCCGCAGAGAGACTGATCAAGAAGTTGGCTAAGGGTTCAGGCACCGACTATGATAGTGCCCGACTGGAAATGATGAATTCCCTAGGAGGTATTCCACTTGGCCGTCCGGGTCGTCCTAAAGAAGTAGCTGAACTGGTTGCCTTCCTAGTATCTGATCGGGCTTCGTATATCACCGGCTGCGAACATATCATCGATGGGGGGACTATTCGGACAATCTAACGAATCAAGAAGGATCATGCAGCAAATAGTAAAACCAATGATAAAATAAGCAAGGAAAGTATAATTATGTTGATAAAACTACCACACCTTATTTGGAATTTTGTGCAGGTAAAGAATGATCATAAACAATTTGCTTTTAAAGCTTAAGGACAGGAACAATGCGTTTTTTTATACAATGACGATGTATAATGGGGTATAATACAATTATAGTTTCTATTTTGAAGTGAATAGAGAGAAAGCTTTCTAGGGTTCCGTGACATCAATGTCAGTCTGGTCCGAGAGAAAGCGCGCAGCAAGCTGTGTACACGGAAGGATAAAAGCCTGGGAGTAATTCTCAAGGCTTTTTTTGTGCTCGTGGGGGGATTTCTTATAGAGGTGGAAGAAATATGAAACCTTTTAGAGAATTTATGAATATTCATTTGAGGAGAAGCTAACGTTAGGCTATATAGGAGATGATTTGTATGTATAACTTGATAATGGAGAACAAATGGGCTATTTTACTCATTCTAGAATTTTTTGCTTGGTCTGCAACAATGTTCATGTTCTATGCAAGATACAAAATGCAATCGCAGTTTTGGTTCAAAGTAGCTTCGATGATATTAGTACTTACGGGTGTTATTCCGCAAGTTCTTTTAGGTGTTGTAAATTTTGTTGCAACAAAAGAAATTGATTTGTTTACGCTCGTTATTGTTTTGCTGATTGTCTACGGAATTACTATTGGCAAAAAACACGTTCAAAAGCTGGACGTCTGGGCAAAAAAGAGATTTTCAAGGTAACGGTAATAGAATGCAACTGCTTTAAAGGGGTAATTTCGTAGACAAAAATCCTAATCGATTGATATATGAGAGAGTCCTTATCTGTTGCCATTAGTGCCATGTCCATCAAAGTAATATTTTTGTTTAAGATTAGCGTGGATCATATCTTTTATTAGCAGAGGGAATTAATCTATTGTATCGTCTAGTAGAATTTGTTTAAAGCGGTTGAGGGATTTATTTTTTCGACCGCTTTTCCATATGGATTTTTTTAATAACTGTAATTTGAAAAAACTTTTATACACCGTACCTGAGTAGTTATTGTCAGAATGCAATTTAAGAATTAAGATAGGAATTAACGAGGAGCATGAAATCGATTAATAAAAATGATAGAAGGGGGTGATGGAGTGAACGATATAATATTGAAGTTAGAGCAACTTGGTTTTTCTTCTTATGAAGCAAAAGCTTATTATGCCTTAATCCGAAAATATCCTTCTAATGGCTATGAAATTAGCAAGATAGGAAAAATTCCATCTGCAAAAATTTATGAGACATTAAATCGACTTAAGATTAAAGGCGCTATTATTGAGAGTGCTACAGAAATGGGAAAGTATTACCCGATTCCATCAGAAACTCTTTTAGCTAATTTGAAGCAAGAATTTACCTCCATGATACAAGATCTAGAAAAACAGCTGAAACAAACAGAACCTTTACCTGATATTGATATAACACTTAATTTTTCTGGATATGAAACCTTTATCGAGAAAGCTATGGGGATCATTAATAATACGAACATATCCCTTTTGGTATCCATTTGGCCAGACGAGGAGGTTCTTTTACATGATGCCATAGCAAAAGCAAAAAAAAGAGGCGTTACAGTTATTGCAGGGGTGTTTGGAAATTCAACAATGGAAAGTAGCGATTATGTTAATTTGGATAGTTGTGGAATATCATCACAAGCGAGACTGGGGAAGAGGCTTACTATCGTAATTGGAGATTCCAAAGAAGTGGTGATTTGCGAGATTGGCGAAAATGGAGAAGCAGATGGTGTCTGGACAACAACACCAAGTATTATTCTAGTAGCTAGAGAATATATTAAACATGACATTTGGGGAAAGGTTCTAATTGATACCATCGGTAAAGAAAAGTTCAATACGATGTGTAACAATAATGAGATATTATCTTACCTTATTGAGAATCGTTAAGAGGTTATCAAAATAAAAATGATCCATTCATAAGAAGTAAATGGAGGAATGGAATTTGAGTAGTCACGATTTGAATATTTTCAATAGGATTAAGATTGGAATTATTGGGTGTGGACATTTGGGACAAGCTATTCTAGAATCGTTGATTAACCATGGATTTCAGAAAGAAAATCTTTTTATTTCGTATAGAGGTAATCCATCCACATATGAAAAAATAGAAAAGATGCGCCTTACTATGTGTATTTCAAAAAATGAGAAGGTTTTTAATGAAGCTGATGTCATTTTTATTACCACAAAACCTCAAGATGTTATCAGCCTAAAAGAGATACCTATCTCCCCAAATAAACTGATCGTTTCATGTTTAGCCGGATTATCTGTTGAGATATTAAAAAATATATTTAAAACCGATATTTGCAGAATGATGTTAAGTGGGCCAGATACTATAGTTGCAGAAAAAGGAGTTGCAACTATATATCCGTATAATGAATTGGTAGGTCGTATTTTAAGCAAAATGAATCTTCGTATTTTTGAGATTTCACATGAGAAGGATGTGGATATTTTTACAGCCGGCGTATGTCTACCCGCAGCATTATTGCAAGAAGATAATGAAGTAATAATAAAAGAAGCAATACATGAAATAGAACAAGAATGGGCTAGGTTTTTAGATCTTTATGAGTGGGCAAAAATAATTCTACCGTCGTTTGCTACAGAAGATGAAAAAGTCGAATATATTGCAAGAATGATAACAAAAGGAGGTGTTACTGAAGCAATCATAGATAGCTTAAAGTCTGGTGAATTATTTGTAACTGCATTGAGAAAAGGGATCACTCGTAGTAAGGAAATTTCACGACAAATTAGCAATTCTATTCTCAATTAACAAAATCGTGAGCTGAATCACGAGTGATTTTGAGTCGATATTGCATGATGTGAAGAGATATAATTTATTACTAAATAATAAGAATTTGAAAGAAGGGTTTAAAATGAATCAATTCGAGAATGTTTCTATAATAAAAAAGGCTAATGTATATTTTGAAGGTAAAGTGACAAGTCGTACCGTCCTACTTACAAGCGGGGAAAGAAAGACATTGGGAATTATGATGCCGGGGAAATATGAATTTGCAACAGTAGATAAGGAACATATGGAACTTTTAGCTGGAAAATTAGAAGTATTGCTTCCTAATTGTGAAGAATGGATTACAATTGAGGCAGGGCGAACTTTTGAAATTCCAGCACATTCAAAATTCAAAATTGTAGCACAAGAATTATCGGATTATTGCTGCTCATATATAAAAGAGTAAAGGTAAGTGGTAGCGCATTATATGGCAATAGCATTGTTGTTTAATCAGTAATAAAAGCTACACAGTAAATTATGGATTTGATTCGAGAGGTTACGAATTATTGTCTAATATCTATTTCATTTTTTTGCGATACAGCATGTCATGGGATGTTAAATGACATGTCACGGAACAGCAGTAAGTTCTTACAGGGCTTAGATTTGTTGGATTCTCAAAACTTGTAAACAGTTTTTTAAGTGACACTGGCGCCATGTTCATTAAAGTAAAAAATACTTGTCTATTTTTAATGAACTGACAGAAAAAACAATTCAGTATATAGAAAAGATCCACAGAATAACTTTGGTAATTTGTGGATCTTTTTTGTATGATAAGAGCTTAGCTAACAAGAATAAAAGATATAACAATGATGTGATTCATTTAGTGTTGACTTTTAAAGGAATTTAACATATACTAAAAAAAATTGTCAATGACAATTAAATGGAGGTGGAAATGAATTATATTTTAACCGATGCAATTAGCTTTTTAATTAGTAGAACATATGCAAGAATGAAAAACATATTCCTTAAAAAATTAAAAAAATATGGGGTTACTCCTGAACAATGGGTTTTACTTGCTAAAATTTCGGAGAAAGAGGGAATTTCACCAACAGAATTATCGTTAGTATCACTTAGAGATAAACCTTATACTACACGACTTATCGATAAATTGGCAGAAAATGATCTTATTTTTAAAGAGGAAAGTCAGAATGATAGACGCTCATCCTTAATTTATTTGACAAAGCGAGGTGCGGAAATAAAAAAAGAAATTATCCCAATTGCCGATGAAATGAATGAATGGCTGGTTGAAGATATGAACCAGGAAGAAGTAGAAAAACTTAAAAGTTTATTGCATAAAATGTATGCTAATATTCAATCTCACAGCTAAGACAGAAAATGATGACCATGAATGTTAGCTATTAGATGCAATATAATCGCTTTTTTTGAGCAAATATACTAATATACGGCAATAATTAGCTGGATAGATTCAGCTAATTATTTTTACAGATATAATTGTTAATGACAATTATATCTGTAGCGGCTACTATAAAAAATACCACGCTCTCTATTCAAATAATGAGAAAAAGGCATCCTAGTTCATAATAAGTGGGTAACTAGTTTAAAAAAATATAAGAAGAAGGTGTAAAGATATGAATTATTTGAGAAAGTACTGGCAGGATATCGGTGGCATAGTAGCCTTGGTGGTGTGCATTGGATTACTCATTATCCATCAGAATATGCAAGAAATAGAAGTCATTTTATGTCTGAGCTTTGTTGCAATTCTCGTTCATCAGTTTGAAGAGTACCGTTGGCCGGGATATTTCCCAGGAATTTTTAATGTTGTAATTTTTAAAAGTTCAAATCCAGATAAATATCCTTTAAATAGTCAGTCGGCTATGGTAATTAATATATTGATTGCCTATGGTTTCTATTTGCTCCCAATCTTTTTTATCGATCAGATATGGTTGGGGCTTGCACCAGTATTTATGGGCTTCTTCCAATTGATCTGGCATGGACTGTTTGCCAATATGAAAATAAAAGGTATTTATAATCCTGGTTTATTCGCCGTTTTATTGCTCCATGTCCCGATAGGAACTTGGTATATCAACTATATTATCGCTCATGGTTTAGTGACTGCTACCGATTGGATCTTAGGGAGTGTATATTTTGTTATAGCAACCTATATTCTGATTGTTAAAGGCAACATATGGATGAAAGATGAAAAATCAAAATTTAGTTTTACAAAAAAACAATTAGGATCTTATAGTGCAAAGTGAAGTAGTGATCACAGATTTAATAAATATGCCCCAAGCTACACAATATCCATAACAAAAGAGAAATAAAAATTACAAACGCGGATGTTTCTTGAAAAAATGCAAAAGCAACTAACTTTGGAAAGAATCACTTATATATTAGCGTTTATATACTTCATTTTAAAGAACCTTCCAGGAGCACAGTTCCATCGGCATCCTGAACTTCTAGAAGATTATTTATCTGGAATCCAGAAGTTCAACAAATTTGTTGTACGCTTACGATTAACGATTAATAAGATTGCTATTGCCCATTTTATACTTCTTATTTATCTCTTTTTCTTGCCTGTAATATGTTCTACATCAATTCGAATCACCGAACATTTATTTTTAAAAGAGTCAATTACTTTCATACCTTTATCATAATATTCAGGGCTATATTTTCTTACTAATTCATTTAACATTTGGATTTTCTCGGATTCATCTACCAAATTCGCCTTTCCAAAAACAATAACACTTTCATAGTTAGCGGTAAACGAGCCAGGTACTAGTTCAGAATATCCAATTATTGTGAGACACACTCTATTATTATCAGAAATATTATCAAGTTTATGGCCCTCAAGGTCACAATGCAGGTAAACCGCATCATTTAAAACTATATAGTGTAGCGGCACCCCATAGGGTTGTCCATCTCTATCGACTGTAGAAAGCACCCCGTATTCACCATGATATAAAATTTCCATTGCCTCATCACGAGTTACTTGCTTATTGGTATCACGAATGCTTCTCATGGTTTCACCTCCCAATATAATTTAGATTGTAAAGAATGATACGTTGTCACTAATTAGAATATTTTAACCTGCAGAATAACTAAATTACCTGAACTCGAATTGAAAAAACCATGTCCCTCTCCTCTAGGAGATAAAATTATATCTTTTTCTTGCAAAGCAAACTCTTCACCATTGATAGTTAATATACCTTCACCCTCAACGACGTAAAAAATCTCATCCATATCCTTATGTCTGTGTTCAGGTGTACTCTGTCCAGGGATATATAATAAAAGTCCTGTATCAAGCTTACTGCCTTCATGAGTAAGAGCTTTACGTACTGATTTTTCATTTGAAAAGTCTAATAACGAATTAACATTAATTTTTTCCATTTGAAATCCTCCTTTTAATTAACCATAGTTACACTACCTTTATAAAATCAACATTCCTCCGTAATTCGCGCAATCTTTCTCCCGACTATAGGAGGAATAAATGTTGCAATAGGAACAGCTAAACTGAGAGCAATCATCCAATTTCTTAGCCAGTGAATGAGAAAATCGCCTGTTCCACTATTTACTAATGTTAGAACAGCTGAAATAATAAATGATGTAAAACCTCCCATTACAAATCCAAATAATATAGTTTTATATTTTACATTGACCCGCATAAGTCCACCCTTTCTTTTGAAACAAAAATGTAGTTGACGCTACGTCTTGCCTATAAGTCTATTTGTTACTATAATAATAGCGAAACTTAATTCTTGCAATAAGGCACTATTTCGTTCAATACAAACCAGATGGTAACTATTATTGATTTTGCTGGAGGCTTAACCATGTCTATTACTAAAGTTTGTCCTATCGAAGAAGCAATAAACTTAATCGGGCATAAATGGAAAGTTCTTATTATTAGAAATTTATTAAACGAAAATAATCAACGCTTTGGTTGCCTTCAAAAAGGAATAAATGGTATCAGTCAAAAAATGCTCACACAACAACTTCGGCAAATGGAACAAGATGGGCTTGTTTCTCGAAAGGTTTTCGCGGAAGTTCCTCCAAAAGTTGAATATTCTTTAACTGACCTGGGAAGGAGTCTTCAACCGATCTTGGAATCGATAAGTAACTGGGGAAAAGGATATTTAAAAATAAAAGGGACTGATTCAAAAGATTTTATTGATGATTAAATTAATTTACATGCCATTGGTGCCATATCTCCTCATGGAACTAATTTTATAGATAGTTATATAAAATGAAACTAGCTTAAGTTTGCTGATTTTTACTATATGCATTTTCAGGATGAAAATAGAAAGAAACGAATTAATATGTAGATGATGAAGGGGATTATGGATTTTATTAGGAGTGATAAATGATCATTCGATAGAGTCTAATTGGAAACTGGGGGATATTTATGAGAATTGGAGTAGTACGACACTTTGAGGTTGACTGTTCACATAAGTGTGTATTATCAGATGAAGAATTTCAAGAATGGGTAAGGCAATATGATTGTTCACCAATTCGGAAAGTAACTATGCCAGTAGAGAAATATAACTGGGAAAAGTGTTATTGTAGCAACTTACCGCGAGCAATAGAAACAGCAAAATATATCTATAGGGGAGTTATTACTGAATCGGTTTTAATTGGCGAAGTACCTATAATGCCAATCTTTAAATCTAGTATAAAATTACCTCATGCATTTTGGATGATTGCGGGAAGAATAGCATGGTTCTTATCACATCGGTCTCAGCCAGAGACAATGAAACAGACTAAAGATAAAGTTGAACGGTTTGTTTCTGATATTATTGCAGATTCTGAGGAAAGCGTACTTGTAACGCATGGCTTTTTAATGATGCAGATTCAACAGGAATTAATTAATGTAGGTTTTGCTGGTGAGCGTTTTAAAAGAGCAAAATGTGGTAAAGTATATGTATTTGAATGCGAAAAGTATTAGCGTAATGCTAATACTTTTTTTGTACATACTAATTGTGAGCATGCCATGTAATGTAACTGATTTGAGGGGTGATTTCGTGGACAAAAAGCCCAATCGATTGATTAAAGAAAAAAGTCCATATCTCTTGCAACACGCTTATAACCCAGTAGATTGGCACCCTTGGGGTGATGAAGCATTTGAAAAGGCCAAACGAGAAGATAAGCCAGTGTTCTTCAGTAGTGGCTATAGTTGCTGCCATTGGTGCCATGTCATGGAACGAGAATCTTTTGAAGATGAGGAAGTAGCTGCTGTATTAAATGAATATTTTGTTTGCATTAAGGTAGATCGGGAAGAACGACCTGATGTGGATGGAATCTATATGTCTGTATGTCAGGCGATGACAGGGCAGGGCGGGTGGCCACTTACAGTGGTGATGACACCTGACAAGAAACCTTTTTTTGCGGGAACCTACTTCCCTAAGCACAGTAAGATGGGTAGAATGGGACTGATAGATTTAGTATTTACAATCGAGAAAGGTTGGGAAAGTAACCGGGATGAGATCCTAAGAACTGGTGAAGATATCGTAGAATTATTACAGAATTCCAAAGGAGTCAAGGAAAAAAGTACCTTATCAAAAGATGTTTTAGATCAAGCTTATTCTCAGCTTGCAGAACGATTTGATCCGAGATATGGTGGATTTGGTAAAGCACCTAAATTCCCGACTCCTCATAATTTGATGTTTTTATTGCGCTATTGGAAACATTTTGGGGAACAGAAAGCCTTAACTATGGTAGAAATAACTCTCACGGCGATGGGGCAGGGCGGGATTTACGATCATTTAGGTTATGGGTTTGCCAGATACTCTACTGATCAAAAATGGCTAGCACCTCATTTTGAAAAGATGTTATATGATAATGCTTTATTATGTCAAACCTATCTTGAAGCTTATCAATGTACAGGTAATGCTGAATTTGCGCGCATAGCTGAAGAGATTTTGACCTATGTTCTTAGAGATATGACGGACCTGAAAGGTGGTTTTTATTCGGCAGAAGATGCCGATTCGGAGGGGGTGGAAGGTAAATTCTACGTTTTTACCCGAGAGGAAGTATTAAAAATTCTTGGCGAAACGCAAGGGACTATTTTTGCTGATTGTTATCATGTATCATCTCAAGGAAACTTTGAGCATGGAACAAATATTTTAAATCGTATTGAGCATGATGTGAGAGAAGATGCCAAAAGGGCAAATATGAGTGTAGAAGAACTAGAGGATTTATTGGTAAAAGGACGAGAAACCTTATATCAGGTGCGAGAAACGAGGATCCATCCTTATAAAGACGATAAAATCTTAACGGCTTGGAATGCTTTGATGATCAGCACTTTTGCCAAAGCATCAAAAGTACTTACATCTTATCACTATGCTGAGATTGCCGAGAAAGGGCTCGCATTTATTTATGAGAATCTGATGCAATCTGATGGACGTTTTGATGGACGTTTGTTGGCGCGTTATCGTGAAGGAGAAGCTGCACATCTCGCTTATCTTGATGATTATGCTTTTTTGTTGATGGCGGTCATCGATCTCTATGAAGCAACTTTTCAATCGAACTATTTGGAGCAAGCTGTGAAGCTGGCTGAAAATATGGAAAAACTATTTTGGGATGCAAAGCAAGGTGGTTTTTATTTCTATGGAAATGATGGCGAAAAATTGATTACACGTCCCAAAGAGTTATATGATGGTGCTATACCGTCAGGTAATTCCGTTGCGGCTCTTGCTTTACAAAAATTAGCCGATCTAACTCATGATGAGCATCTTGCAAAAATAGGGAAAGAACAATTAGAATTTTTTGTTGGAGAAGCTGCTCAATATGCTGCAGGTTATACTTATTTTATGATGGCCCTTGATTATTATTTGGTGGGAAAAATAGAAGTTGTTATTGTTGGCGCTAAAGATGCTATTGATACTCAAAACATGTTACAAGTTATGAAAAAGAGTTTCTTGCCTGCAGGTGTGGTACATTTCTATGAGTCAGATGGAGAAAGGCAGGATGAATATAAAATCATTGATGGCAAGGCTACGGCTTATCTATGCAAAAGTTTTGCATGTCAGCCTCCGATTACCGATATGGAAAAACTCGCTCATTTAGTGAGCAGTTAGTTTTAAGCTTTTTTGTTTATTTTATTTTTATAGATCTTAATTTTCTCATCGAGATTTGAAAGATTACGTTCCCATTTAACTTTTTCTTCGACTGCAGATTGTCGATGTTGTTCTAATATTTCTAGCCTCTGTTGCATTGTGGAATCTCCTTGATAACGTAATAAAGCATATTCTTTAATGCCTTTAATCGACATTCCTGTATCTTTTAGCTTTTTGATAAATAGAATCCAATCGACGTCTTCTGAAGTATAAAATCGTCTTCCTATTGAATTTCGGCTTACAATCAATAATTGCTCTTTTTCATAATAGCGTAATGTATGGGAGCTTATATTGGTTATTGTTGCAAACTGTCCTATTGAATAATTCATTTTCAGATTCCCCTTGACTTAGAGTTAACTCGAAGAGTTACAATTTGATTATAACAATTTGAGGAGGTCAGAACAATGGAATTAAGTCGTTTTGAAAAAGGTTTAAAAAAGTTATCAGAGGTAGATGGTCATGTCGGTGAACATGTCATTGAATCTCTTAATGACATTGCGCCTGATTTAGGAAAGTATATTATTGAGTTTGCTTTTGGAGACATATATTGTCGTGAAAATTTGAATTTACAAGAACGAGAGATCATCACGTTATCTAGTCTGCTGACATTAGGAGGTTGTGAAAATCAGTTAGAGGTACATATCAATGGTGCATTAAATGTAGGAATAACTCCTCAGAAAATAATTGAAGTTTTTATTCAATGTATTCCTTATACAGGATTTCCAAGAGTTCTAAATGCTGTGGGTGTTGCTAAGAAGATTTTTAAACTGCGGAATCTAGGTGTTGAGAAGACGATTGTATAATATGGTATCGTAAATAAGATTGAGTGAAATAGTTGTTATCAATTAATAAGTAATAATATTATCAATGGATAATAAATATTATTTAGTAAAAAAAATAGATTGCAAGTGTTGCTATAATATGTTAATATTAAGTCAAGAAAAAACTTTTCAAATGAGAGGGGTAATGAGAAATGATTAGCAACAAATTACAAGATGCGATCAACAATCAAATTCAAGCAGAGATGGATTCAGCGTATATTTATTTAGCAATGTCCGTTTATTCAGAAGGAAAAAATCTTCGAGGATTTGCTCATTGGCTTAAAACTCAATATAATGAAGAAATGGGTCATGCTTTTAAATTATTAAACTACCTAACTGAAAGAGGAGGTACTGTTAAACTTCAAGCTATTGCAGCTCCGCCAGTTGAGTTTGGTACTCCAGTTGAAGTGTTTGAAAAAGTATTAGCCCATGAAATACATATCACTAGTTTGATAACTAAGTTATATGAATTAGCCATTGAAGAAAAAGATTATGCTGCTCAGATTTTCTTGCAATGGTTCATTGAAGAACAAGTAGAAGAAGAAGGAAATGCTTCAACTATTTTAGAAAGATTGAAAATGGTTGGCAATAGTAATGGTTCTCTTCTTTATATCGATAAAGAGCTTGGAAAACGCGCTTAAGATATTTGAAAGGCCTCCACATAGTAGAGGCCTTTTTCTTGTGGAATCAGATTTATGGCCGAATAGGACATAAATCTGATTTTTTTATTTAAAAAGGGATTCATGGAATGAATGAAGAAATAAAGAGATCATATCAATTTAAATTAGTATGGGAGAGTGGTAGTTTGATCGATGCATTGGCGATTATTCATAAAGCTGAAAATACACACTCTTTAACGAAGGATGAAATCGTCTTATTGTTGAAAAATAATGAGAGTGTTCAAGAGTTGTTTAGTGCCGCTGATCGAGTTCGCAGTCAATTTGTTGGCGATCAGGTACATTTACGTGGACTTATTGAGTTTTCTAACATTTGTAAGATGAATTGTCATTATTGCGGTCTAAGAAAAGATAATGGTAATGTTAAACGCTATTGGCTTACTCCGGAGATGATTATTGATTTTGCCACGAAAGCTAGCAGCTATGGGTATCAGACTGTTGTGCTGCAATCAGGTGAAAGTGATATCTATGGCGTTGAAGATATGCAATATATTATTCGTAACATTAAGTCTTTGGGTTTGGCACTTACCTTAAGTGTAGGGGAAAAGACGAGAAGTGAGTATCTGGCTTATAAAGAAGCTGGTGCTGATCGATATTTACTGAGGATCGAAACAACTGATCGTAAACTTTATGAAAAACTTCATCCAGGTATGAGTTTTGAGAACCGGATTCGCTGTCTGACTGATTTAAAAGAACTAGGGTATGAGATTGGGACAGGTTGCTTAGTGGGATTGCCTGAGCAAACCGTAGAATCTTTGGCGGATGATATTTTGTTTTTCAAAGAGTTAGACGCTGATATGATCGGTCTTGGTCCTTTTATTCCCAATGAAGATACACCTTTAGCTCATGAATTAGGAGGGACTTTTGAACTAAGTTTGAAAGTGATGGCCTTGATTCGCTTGTTGTTACCTGATGCAAATATACCAGCAACGACAGCAATGGAAACTTTAAATAAAGAAGGAAGAATGATCGCTCTCAAAAGTGGTGCAAATGTGGTGATGCCAAATGTGACAGAGGGAGAGTATCGACAACTTTATAGTTTATATCCTGGTAAAATATGCATAAATGATACGCCTGCCCATTGTCGAGGATGTATTACAGGGAAAATTACGGGGATTGGTCGACAGGTATCAAAAGAATATGGTTATCGCATAAAAAAATAGAATGATGTGCAGGAAAATGAAAAAAAAAAGTGAATTATGTAGAAATAGGCTGAAATACACAAAATATCCATAGATTAGGTCTATGGTTTGAGTTTGGGGGGAAATATCTTGGAAACATCAACAGTGATTGGTTTGGTTGCTGGTGTTTTATCTGTCGTCGTCGGTATGGCTTTGAAAGGTGCAAGTCCAATGGCATTAATCAATCCAGCTGCATTTTTGATTATTATCGGTGGTACAGTCGCTTGTTTGTTTAATGCTTTTACAATGGATATTCTGAAAAATTTTCCAGCATTGTTCAAAACATTATTTAGGAAACCCCAATTGATGCCTAAAGGTGATATGTTAAAAATGTTTGTTGATTTATCACAGGTAGCTAGGCGGGAAGGTATCTTAGCTTTGGAAAGTCGTGTCGATGAGATTACGGATGAATTTCTGAAGAAAGGTTTAAGTATGGTTATTGATGGTCTTGATCCAGATTTTGTTGGTGATGTATTGGATGCAGAAATTCAAAGTATGGAAGAACGACATCGTGTAGGGGCTCTTATTTTTACCCAAGCAGGTACATATGCTCCAACCCTAGGGGTACTTGGTGCGGTTATTGGTCTGATTGCCGCGCTAGGTAATCTTGATGATATTGAAAAATTGGGACATTCCATTGCAGCAGCTTTTGTTGCTACGTTGCTAGGGATTTTTACTGGGTATGTTATTTGGCATCCTTTTGCAAATAAATTAAAAATGATGTCCAAAAAAGAAGTTGATAGCAAAAAAATGATGGTAGAAGGAATTTTATCACTGCAAGCTGGTGATTCCCCCACTGCGATTGAGGCTAAACTTATGGTATTTATTCCCCAGAGTGAACGTCAATTGTTAAAGGCTAAGACGGAGGAAGCATAATGTCCAGAAGGAAAAAACATCATGGTGAGCATCATGAAGAGCATACAGATGAATCCTGGTTGGTTCCTTATGCTGATATATTAACATTATTATTAGCCTTATTTATTGTTTTATTTGCATCAGCTGATGCAAATAGTGCAAAATTTACTCAAATGGCTCAGTCGTTGAGTGCAGCTTTTAGTGGTAGTCCTTCTGTTTTTGATAACAATCGATCCATTGCTCCAGAAGCTGACGCTTCTAAGCCAGATCAATCAAGGACTGAAGGCGGCGCTAAAGACCAAGCTCAATTAAAAGAAACAGTTGAGTTGTTAAAAGTAAAACAAGAGCTTGATCAATATATCCAAAATAACAAATTAGTTGGCGATTTAAGTGCATCTTTGACAGAAGATGGGTTAATGATTCGGATTAAAGATTCAGCATTATTTCCTTCTGGCAGTGCCGCACTTCGTACAGAATCTCAGCGACTTGCTACTGAGATTGAAAAAATGCTTGCGCCTTTGTCACAAAAAGTTGTCATTTCAGGGCATACTGATAATGTACCAATTAATACTCGTGAATTTCCATCTAATTGGGAGTTGAGTTCTACACGAGCAATTAATTTCATGAAATTTCTATTGAGTCAAGGAAATTTAAAGCCTGAAAGATTTAGTGCCATTGGTTATGGAGAGTACCGCCCGCTAGAACCTAATACTTCAAGCGAAGCACAGTCTAAAAATCGGCGAGTCGAAGTACTGATTATGCGCAATTTTAGAATACAATAATAGTGAAAAGAAGACTTAGAAAAATGCTAAGTCTTCTTTTTTGTCACCAAGTGTTGGCAAAACAAGGTTAATACTGATACAATGCATAATAAAGACTAATATGGAGTGAAGAGTGTGATTCTTGGTACTGGTATTGATATTATTGAAATTAGTCGCGTCAAAGCTGCTATTATACGCCAGTCTTTCATTAATAGAGTATTTACGAAAAATGAACAAGAGTATTGCGAAAGTCGTGGTGTACAGAAGGCTTCTTCTTATGCAGCACGTTTTGCTGGCAAAGAGGCTATAATGAAGGGATTTGGTACAGGTTTAGCTGGAGGAAGTTTACAAGATATAGAAATTTTGCTAAATGATAAAGGATGTCCATATGTAGAACTTAGTGGACAATTTGCAACGTTAGCTAAGGATATGGGAGTGACTGGTATCCATATTTCCTTAACGCATGCGCGCGAATATGCTGCCGCACAGGCTATTTTATGGGGAGGGTGATAATATGAAATTTGTAACAAGTGCTGAAATAAGATCAATCGATCAAAGGGCAATTGAAGAATATGGAATTCCAAGTGTAGCTCTTATGGAGAATGCAGGAAATGAAGTTGTAAGTCAAATTGAGCGGATTATGGGAAATTTATATAATAAAAGGGTGTCTATTTTTGCTGGTAAAGGTAATAATGGGGGCGATGGCTATGTTGTTGCTCGACATCTTTATAATCAAGGGGCTAAAGTAAAAGTATTCTTGATTGGTAACAAAGCCAATGTCACGGGAGATGCTTTGATTAATTTGCAAATTATTTCCTATATGGGCATTGATGTGATCGAAGTTGCTAATGAGAGTGACTGGGATAAAGTAAAAATTGCGATGACATTTACAGATTGTTTAGTAGATGCATTGGTGGGAACGGGGTTTACTGGACAATTGAGTGGTCATATGGCTCAAGTTGTCGAAAGTCTTAATAAAATCAATAAAGTCGTGATTGCAATTGATCTTCCGTCAGGTGTTGATGCTGATACAGGGCAAATTTCTGGTGTAGCAGTAAAGGCTGATCATACCATTACCTTTTCTCTACCGAAGCAAGGATTATTGCTCTATCCTGGTGCTTCTTATGCTGGTGATGTAACAGTAGCAGATATCGGAATTCCGCGCACATTATTGATTGATGAAAAAATTAAACAGAATATTATTACAAATACGATAGTGAAGTCGATGTTTCCTAAACGAAATCCAGATGTTCATAAAGGCAGTTGTGGAAAAGTATTAATTGTAGCAGGTTCAAAAGGAATGACTGGTGCAGCAGCTCTGACTTCGAATGCTGCAGTACGCGCTGGCGCTGGTTTGGTTGTTTTAGGGATTGCTGAAAGTTTACATGATATCATGGAAGCTAAATTAACAGAAGTCATGACCAAACCCCTGCCGGAGGTAGCGGCAGGTATTATGGGGCAAGGTGCAATCAGTGATATAAAAGAAATGGCCCTTAGAAATGACATCGTAGCAATCGGTCCTGGGCTTGGCCGTCACGTGGACACGATGACAGCGATACGTCAAATCATTAAAACAGTAGAAAAACCATTAGTCATCGATGCTGATGCTTTGTATGCATTGATTGGTCATACAGATATCTTGACGGAAACGAAAGCTGTACCAGTCTTAACACCCCATTCTGGAGAAATGGCAAGGCTTGTTGGATTAACCGTTGATGAAGTTAACCAAGATCGAATTTATATTACTCGACAAGCAGCGATTGAGTGGGGAAGCATTATTATTTTGAAAGGAGCGCGCACTTTAGTAGCATTTCCAGATGGTGAAGTATATATTAATATCAACGGTAATGCTGGTATGGCAACAGGTGGTACTGGTGATGTATTAACTGGAGTGATTGCCGCTTTAATTGCTCAGGGCCTATCAAGTCATGAAGCAGCTTTGGTTGGTGTATATATTCACGGTTTGGCTGGTGACATTGTAGCGCGGAATGGAATGATTGGTGTAGCAGCGAGTGATTTGATTCAAGCTTTGCCAGCAGCAATATTTGGCATTCAAGAAAAGGATTAAGCATAATTTCTTCTTTTTTCAAGCATACTTAATGATAGTGATGTGCGTTGTGGTAAACGCGCAAGGAGAAATGGGTAGTATAGATAAATGCAGCTCGTTATCATTCGCCATTTAACAGATTCATATATAAAAAAATTGACATCCTTATAGATAAAACTTATAATAAAGCTATATGAAAAGCATGTGTTAACTGGCGGGGGTGAAGGCGTGGCAGAATTGAGGCGCATTATGATTAGTATTCCAGATAGTTTACTTCAAGAAGTGGATGGTATTATTGCTATGGAGAAGTTAAGCCGTAGTCAATTTGTGCGTGATGCTATGCGTTCGTGTATTGAGGATCGTAAGCGTAAAGAAGTACGTGATAGGATGCGTAAAGGATATCAGGAAATGGCTAATATTAATATGCAACTAGCTGAGGAAGGATTGCTGGCAGATACAGATATTTTTGAAATGCCTACCTTGCTGGCAGAGCGTGAATAAATATGGTGGTAAAACGTGGAGATATTTATTATGCTAATTTAAGCCCGGTTGTGGGTTCTGAGCAAGGTGGCCATCGACCTGTTTTAGTAATTCAAAATGATGTTGGCAATAAATATAGTCCGACGGTGATTGTAGTAGCCATTACTTCTCAGATTTCCAAAGGGAAATTACCGACACACGTGGAGATTAGTTCTAGATTTTCTAATTTAGAAAAAGATTCTGTCATTCTACTTGAGCAGTTACGCACAATAGATAAACGGCGCTTAAAAGAAAAAGTGACTCATCTAAGTGATGAAGTGATGAACATGATTGATGAAGCCATCAAGGTAAGCTTAGGTCTGGTTGATGTATAAATGATAGTAGAGGATAGGCAGGTAACTGCCTATTTTTTAATATGTAATCAGAAAGTATAACACTTTCTAGGGTTACAAGTAAGAATGATTAAGACTTCTGCTTGCGTCTGAGGACTTGGTACAAGTCAAGTCTTTTTTTATGATCAAAAAATATTAAAATACTAATGGAGGATTGAAATGCGTAAAGGGTTATGGTTAGTGAGTGCGGTCTTAATTTTTACAATGGTTTTTTTAGCAGGTTGTGGTAAGGGGACAGTAAAAACAACAGAGAAAAATCAAGAACAACAAAATTCAAATTCGGCACTCACGGTGAAGGTTCTGGATATCGGACAAGGTGATGCGATTTTAATTCGAGTAGCTGGACAAACAGTACTTGTTGATACGGGTGATATTGATACTCGGGACAAAATGGTAGCATACATAAAAAAAGAAGGTATTACGACCATTGATAAAGTCATTATTACTCATCCCCATGCCGATCATTTAGGGGGGATGATTGGGATATTGGAAAATTTCAAGGTGAGACAGATTTATGATAGTGGGCAAACGGGAACAACAGCATTGTATCGTCAATATTTATCTCTCGTAAATAAGAAAAATATACCGTTTACAGTCGTGACTGCAGGGACTGAAATTGTAATTAGTAATGATATTAAAATGAAATTTTTTGCACCTGAAAAGCCTTATCTTACAGCCTCAGAATTGAATAACAACTCTGTCGTAGCTAAATTGATTTATAATAAATTTTCTATGTTATTAACAGGCGATGCAGAAAAAGAATCTGAAGGACGTATGCTTAAAACTTATGCTGGTGAGCTTAAAAGTACAGTGCTAAAGTCTGGACATCATGGCAGTAATACATCTTCTACGTCTGAATTTTTAAAAGCAGTGGGAGCAGAAGCCGTTATTATCTCATTAGGAGCTAATAATGACTATCATCACCCTCATCCCTCAACGTTAAAAAAATATGAACAGGCCAAGCTTAAGGTATACCGTACGGATCAAGATGGAACGGTTAGTATTACGAGTGATGGTAGCACATATCAGATTACGAAGGAGAAATAACTATGGAAATTCAAGCTGTTATTGATCGATTTGAAGGTAATAAAGCGATACTATTGTTAGGAGATGAAGAGGCACGAGTCGTATGGCCAAAACATATTTTACCTAGTGAAGTCAAAGAAGGTGATATCTTGCACATTGACTTACACATCGATGTTAAGGCAACGATCACTGCAAAAACAGAAGCAGAGTGTTTGCTAAAAGAAATATTAGCAAAAAATCAAGAAGGTTAATCGCGAGGCCACTGAAAAAGTCTATCTTTCAAAAATCATACTAAAAGCAAAAGATTGTTATGGGGCTAGAATACCCTGTAACAATCTTTTACTTTTTCTCTTTGAAGGCTTGCTAACTACAACTATTTTCATAGAGATAACCTGAATAAAAAAGTTTAGTCAGAATGCAGGAATTTTTAGATTATTCTAGAATATAAAAAGTAAACGTTTACATTTAAGTAATTATGTATTTTTAGATTGTAATTAGGAGTGTAAAATCAAGTTGTGAATAGAAAAGCAAATAATTTAAAACAAATTACGATAAAAGATGTAGCGCAAGCGGCTGGGGTGTCGATCGCTACCGTATCGCGGGTTTTGAACCAACAAGAAGGCGTTTCCAAGGAATTAAGTGAGCAGGTACAGATCGCGGTAAAACAGCTTAATTATCAAATTAATGGCATTGCTAAGGCTTTAAAAAGTTCTCAATCTCGCAGTATTGGGTTGATTATTCCTGATATTGAGAATCCTTTTTTTCCCGCCCTAGTACGAGGGGTGGAAGATGCAGCGCAAAAGCAAGGATACGCTGTGATCTTGTGTAACACTGATGGCAAACCCGAGGAAGAAGAACGGTATCTTAAATTTCTTTTGAGTAAACAGGTAGATGGTATATTATTTCTTGGTAATTTAAAATTTTCACAAAATAGAAGCTGGCTATCTGCCTTATCCGTACCGCTCGTATTGGTTGATCGACGGATGAAAGACGCACCATTTAGTACTGTCTTGGTCGATAACGGATTAGGTGCTTCGATGGCTGTCGATCATCTTATCGCGCAAGGGAGGCAACACATTGCCATTGTTGGTGGTAAGCCTGAGTCTCCTACAAGTATGGAACGGGTCAATGGAGCGATGAACTGTCTTAAATCTCATGGATATTCTTCAAATGAATCTCTTATTTTAACTGGTTATTTTTCCTTTGAAGGGGGGTACCAAGCAACTGAAAGTTTGATAAACAGCGGGCAGTTTTTTGATGCCATATTTGCAGCGAATGATATGATGGCAATTGGTGCTATTGAATGTTTAGCTAACTATGGGAAACGTGTACCTGATGATGTAGCTGTAATTGGATTTGATGATATTCGTATGGCTGCATGGTATAAACCCTCCCTTACAACGATCAAGCAGCCAGTATATGATATGGGGCAAGTTGCAGTAAAACTCATAGTAGACCATATCACAGGTGTTATAACAGATTGTAATGATGAAATATTAAAACCAGAATTGATCGTCCGTCAATCTTCTGGTGGGAAGGGAGATCGATCATGATCACAAAGAAAACGGTACTCGTGGTGGGTAGCTTGAATATGGACTTAGTGGCGACAGCACAACGTCTTCCCCAACGAGGAGAAACAATTTTTGGTAAGGAATTTGCTACTTTTCCTGGTGGTAAAGGTGCGAATCAAGCTGTGGCTGCAGGCAAACTGGATGCGATCGTTCACATGGTAGGGTGTATTGGCCATGATGGATTTGGTAGTGAGCTGATGGGCAGTTTAGAGGCAAATCAGGTTCATACTAATTTTATTCGCCAGGTAGATGCGTCAACTGGTACGGCTCTCATTACAGTCGCTGATGATGGTGCGAATACGATTGTTGTGGTAGGCGGAGCTAACATGGAATGTACATCAATCGATGTTGATCGAGCGTTAGAAAGTTTGTTAGAACCAGGAATTTTATTAGTACAAAATGAAGTGTCTCGGGAGACGGTTGAATATGCGATTGAGGCTGCGAAAGCAAGAGGATGGATGGTTATTCTCAACCCTGCTCCGGCGCGGCAAATTCAAAAGAAATTAATGTCTTGTGTCGATATTATCATGCCGAATGAAACGGAGATGGCACTATTAACAGATTGCCCTGTGGAGACATTGGATGAAATTGTTTGTGCTGCGGGGATATTGCTGGAAAGTGGGGTCAAGAATGTCATTGTGACCATGGGATCTAAAGGTGCGGTCTGCTGTAATGAGTTGGGTTATCAACAAATCAAGCCATATAGTGTGAATGCTGTTGATACAACGGCGGCAGGGGATGCCTACACTGGAGGACTAGCAACTGCTTTGGCTGAAGGTAAAACATTGCTCGAAAGTATGGATTTTGCAGCTGCGGTAGCTGGCATATCTGTAACTCGAAGAGGTGCTCAGCCATCACTACCTTGGCGAGCAGAGGTAGAAGAGTTCATGAGTAAAGAAGGAATTGACAGATGAAAAAAATTGGAACCTTAAATCAGTGCCTTAGTGAGGTCATTGCTGGTATGGGGCATGGAGATATGTTAGTGATCGGTGATTGTGGATTGCCGATTCCTAAGACAGTACGGAGAATTGATTTAGCTCTGACTGCTGGTGTCCCTACGTTCTTACAAACTTTATTGGTGGTTAAAGAAGAACTCCAAGTGGAAAGTGCTGTGATTGCTAGTGAAATGATTGAGAAAAGTTCTGAACTATATCAGCAACTGCAACCGTTAATGGAAAATGTAACAATTGAGATGGTCAGTCATGATGAATTTAAAAAAATCACACAGCAAGCTGTAGCCGTAGTTCGTACAGGAGAATGTACACCTTATGCAAATATTATCTTGAAATCCGGTGTGATTTTTTAGGAGGTTAGACATAATTGGATAATACGCCGTTGTTAATAATGAAGGGAATTACAAAATCTTTCCCTGGCGTAAAAGCGCTACAAGATGTGGAGTTGACCTTACTGGCTGGAGAAGTTCATTTTTTGTTAGGCGAAAATGGGGCTGGAAAGTCAACATTGATGAAAATTCTAAGTGGCGTTTATCATAAAGATGCAGGCGAAACTTGGATCAATGGCGAGCTGGTAGAAATCAGTAGTCCGCGTAAAGCATCAGCCTATGGTATTGGTATTATCCATCAAGAGATGAATTTGGTTCCAGAACTAACAGTTTGGGAAAATATTTATCTTGGGCGAGAGTTAACTGATTTATTTGGATTTCTTAAGGCCGAGACGATGAAAGATCAGACCACGATACTTCTGAGCAAACTTGGTTCAGATATTGATCCTGCCGCAACTGTATCCAGTCTAAGTATTGGTGAACAGCAAATGGTCGAAATTGCTAAGGCGTTATCTTATGAAACGAAAATTTTAATCATGGATGAACCGACAGCTGCCTTAACAGAACGTGAAACGCAAAAATTATTCCAGATTGTTCGTCAGTTGGCAACAAGTGGTGTTGGAATTATCTATATTTCCCACCGTATGGAGGAGTTATTTGCTTTAAGCAATCGTGTAACCGTGTTAAGAGATGGTACTTATGTGGGAACGGTAGAGACAAAAGAAATTACGTTTAATGACTTGATCAAAATGATGGTTGGGCGGGATATGACAACCCGTTTTCCAAAAGAAGTTGCTGAGTTTGGAGCAGAGGTTCTGCGAGTCGAGGGATTAGGAAGACAGGGGGAACTGGAAAATATCTCATTTAGTGTGCGGTCTGGTGAAATAGTCGGTATGGCGGGTCTAATGGGATCAGGGCGTACGGAAGTTGGCAGGGCGATTTTTGGAGCCGACCCCATCGAGAAAGGCACCATTTTTCTCGATGGACAAAAATGTACGATTAATTCCCCTGCAGATGCGATTCGTGTTGGTATTGGTCTGATTACCGAAGATCGTAAACATCAGGGATTGGTATTAGGGATGTCTGTCGGCGAAAATATTTCACTGGCTTCTCTGGCACAGTTTTGTGCAAATGGCTTTATAAATGATGATCAAGAAGAGGAAATGATTGCAGGAAATATTGAAAAACTTAAGGTTCGTACTCCAGGCGCTACCCAGTTGGTAAAAAATTTAAGTGGCGGGAATCAACAGAAAGTAGTCATTGCCAAGTGGCTCGCTACTTGTCCTAAAGTGTTAATTATGGATGAGCCTACTCGCGGCGTTGATGTGGGGGCAAAAGCTGAAATTTATCATATTATGAATATGCTGACTTCTGCTGGTGTAGGAATCTTAATGATTTCTTCAGAACTTCCTGAAATTTTGGGAATGAGTGATCGTGTACTGGTGATGCATCGTGGCAAACTTGTTGCGGAAATGCCAGTCAATGAAGCCACACAGGAAACAATTATGTCCTATGCAGCGGGAGGAGAGTCATAAATGTCTGATAAAAATAATAAAAAGAATACGATTATTCGTAAAATGGGTCCTTTGTTAGGGTTGCTTTTGCTTGGTATAGCATTAACAATATTATCTGATCGATTTTTTACTGTTGATAATTTATTGAATGTTGCACGACAAATTTCAATAAATGCAATTATCAGCGTGGGCATGACATTGGTCATTTTAACTGGTGGTATTGATTTGTCAGTAGGTTCGATTGTTGCATTAACAGGTAGCATTACCGCAGGCTTACTCGTAGGTGGACAAGCTATCTTTCCAGCTATTTTCATGGGAATGCTTGTAGGGGCATTATTAGGATTGTTTAATGGCCTTTTAATTACCCGCGCCGAAATTCCACCGTTTATTGCGACTTTAGGTACAATGACCGTAGCTAGAGGATTGACCTTAGTCTATACAGAAGGGCGACCGATTACGGGCATGGAAGAAGTTTTTCGTTTCTTAGGTGGAGGTTATCTTGCTGGCATTCCTGTACCTGTCATTGTGATGGTATTGATTTTTGCCTTAACATACATCATGTTAAAAAAGACTAGACTAGGGCGTTATATTTACGCGATTGGCGGTAATGAAGAAGCTGCTAGATTATCGGGTATTAACACAAAAAAAATATTGCTGTGTGTATATGTATTAGGAGGTTTGCTCGCTGGGGTGAGCGGTATTATTATGGCTTCCCGGTTAAATTCTGCACAACCTACTGCAGGTATTAGTTTTGAATTAGATGCTATTGCCGCAGTTGTATTGGGGGGCACCAGTTTATCTGGTGGTGTTGGTACAATTGGTGGTACTTTAATCGGGGCCTTTATTATTGGTGTTCTTGATAATGGTCTTAATTTATTAAATGTTTCTTCATTCTATCAACAAATTGCTAAAGGTTTAGTGATTTTGTTGGCAGTATTTCTTGATAAAAAACGTCGATAAGGAGGATGATGAGAAGAAAGCACGGTGTCCAGTTTTTTAAGAAAAATATTAAAAAATAGGAGTGGTTGATTGTGTTTAAAAGTATGCATAAAAAAAGTTTTTGGGTGATGTTAGTGTTGGTAGCCTTTAGTGTGAGCGCTCTGTTGACGGGGTGTGGCAGCACAAAGCAAGAGCCTGCTGCTAAAAAAGCAGTAATTGGTTTATCCATTTCCACATTAAATAATCCGTTTTTTGTAGATTTGCGTGATGGGGCTAAAGCCGCTGCTGATGCCAATGGAATGGAACTTATTGTTATGGATGCTCAAGATGATGCATCTAAACAATTGGCAAATATTGAAAATTTGATTCAACAAAAAGTGAGTGTTATTATCGTAAATCCAGTCGATTCTAAAGCCATTGTAGCAGCGATTGAAGCTGCTAATAAAGCTAATATTCCAGTGATTACCGTAGATCGCGGGGCTGCTGGCGGACAAGTCGTAAGTGCGATTGCCTCTGATAATGTTGCTGGTGGTAAGATGGCAGGTCAATTTATCGTTGATAAACTAGCTGGTAAAGGTAAAATTGTTGAACTAGAAGGAATTCCTGGAAGTTCCGCTGCGAATGATCGGGGTAAAGGATTCAATGAGGCAGCTAAAGCTGCTAGCGGTTTGACTGTAGTAGCAAAACAACCAGCTGACTTTGATCGTGCTAAAGGCATGAAAGTTATGGAGAATATTTTGCAAGCTAATCCAGAAATTAATGCTGTATTTGCTCATAATGATGAAATGGCATTAGGCGCTTTAGAAGCAATTAAATCTTCCAAACGTACAGGTGTTATCGTAGTTGGTTTTGATGCCACTGCAGATGCAGTAAAAGCAGTAAATGATGGTACATTGAATGCAACTGTAGCGCAAAAACCTAAAGATATGGGTAAAATTGCAATTGAAACTGCTAAAAAAGTAATTGCTAAAGAAAGTGTACCAACAACGATTCCTGTAGCTCTAGAACTTGTAGTAAAGAAATAATAATGACAGTAAGGTCAACTATATAAATCGTACAAAAAATCAGGAAAGCTGACAGCTTTCCTGATTTTTACTTCTTATTTAGCCTAAAGTCCTGCAGGGATTTTGTCAGGAAACGCGAATTCTATCCAAATACATGATAAGAACAAAGAATATGTATAGACAAATATGTAGTAAGATATGGAGGTGTTATAATTGCATCGTATAGTTCTAAGTTTATTGTTATTGTTAGTGTTTATGGCACCGCAGGCCGCTGTTGCAGCAACTCTAAATGGTAGTAGTAGCTCTGTAGCGAAAGTGGAATTGGCTAATGTACGCTGGCAAGTACATACAGATGCCGTGGAAGGGACGAGCAGGTTGCGGTTGGTCATTGACACAACAGGTCCTGTTAAAATAAGCAGTGTACTAAGTGAAAAGCCTGGCCCTCAATTGATGATTGATGTTAAAGATGCAGTTTTGGGTAAAATCGATCAATCAGTGGCTTTAGATGGACAAATTGCTGATAAAGTCACTTTTAGCAAAAAAAATATATCGAGCAGCCAAATCCTTGTAGATTTATCCAATATGATTGAGACTAGTGACTACAAAGTATTTACCTTACCGAGTAATGCTGAGAGTAATAAAAGCTTTCGCGTCGTCATAGATATTAATAAACCTGTACCTAAAGTAAATTATAATTTTACTCCGGGATTAAAAGGTAAAGTCATTGCCATTGATCCTGGGCATGGTGGCAGTGATTCTGGTGCGATTGGTTCGAATAAAACTCAAGAAAAAACAATTACCTTGGCAATAGCTCAAAAAGTTCAGAATTTGCTTGAAAAAGCAGGCGCTAAAGTGTTGATGACAAGGCAAACTGATGTTGATGTCTATGGGCCTGGTGCCAGTGCCACGGATGAATTGCAAGCTAGAACAAAAGTAGGCAATTTGAATAAAGCCGATGTCTTTGTTAGCATTCATATCAATGCTTTTTCCAATCCTTCAGTGGGTGGTATTGCCACTTATTATTACCAGAAAACAGGGTATGATGCTATGCTAGCTCAAAATATCCAAGATAATTTAGCAAATTTTGGCATATCTCAAGATCGGGGAATTAATGCGGCTGGATTTTATGTTATAAAACGCACAACAATGCCAGCAGTATTAACTGAATTGGGCTTTATATCCAATCCTGATGAGGAAAAGATGATGAATACTCCTCAGTTTCAGCAACAGATGGCACAAGGTATTGTTCAAGGCTTAGATGGGTTTTTTACTCAGGCAGCTAGAAAAGGAGGTGGCTCCTGATGGTTGGTACTCGAAAGTTGTTAGGGATGTTATTTATTTTATTAGGAATGTTAGTTGGGGGATGTGCTCAGCAAGGTTCTCAGTCTCCAACACCTCCGGTTGATGCGGGGAAAAATGAGCAACAACAAGGAATTGTACCAGGGAGTCAGAGTAACCAAACTGCGATAGTCAATCAGGAAAAGATGGTAGTAACGGTGTATAATGCAACGAAAGATGCTACGCACTTAGTAGCAGAAAGTCGTGTCGTTCCTAAGAATGATCATCCAGCGCAGACGGCAATTGAATCATTAGTCGCAGGGACGAAGAATACAGATTTAATTGCAGTCATGCCCAAAGGGACAAAATTACGAAATATCTCAGTTAAAGATGGGATTGCATATGTAGATTTTAATGAGAACTTGATTAAAAATAATACTGGTGGCTCAGCATCAGAGATGCTATTGGTTGCTGCTATTGTGAATACATTGACAGAATTTCATAATATACAAAAAGTACAAATTTTAGTTGAGGGTAAAAAAATTGATAGTATCTCAGGACATATGGATATTGGTGAACCTCTCAGTCGTTCTGAGAAAATAATAAAAAAATGACGCTCAAACAGCAGTCCATAGTGGACTGCTGTTTTCGATTACAAGTAAGGGCAACTAAGACTTTGGTCTGCGCTGAGGCTTGACCGAGGTCAAGTTTTCTTTATCAATACAATTTTTTTTTATAGATATGGCATACTAGAAAGGCAGGATTTTAGCGAGAAGGAGCAGAACCATATTATATTTATAGTGATGATTGGATGGTGTAACAAATATGCAACTTGAACAATTAGGGGAATTTGCCTTGATTGACCTGATAAAACAAGATACTATTAATAAACCTGATAGTGTAATTGTTGGTATCGGTGATGATGCCGCTGTCCTTAATTCTACTCCAGGACAATTGCAATTGGTAACAACGGATATGTTAGTTGAAAAAGTGCATTTTGATTTAGGGACAAGCACTGCTTGGCAACTTGGATATAAAGCGATTGGGGTAAATTTAAGTGATATTGCAGCTATGGGTGGTATACCGCGAAATATTGTCGTTTCAATTGCTTTGCCAAAAGAGTTGCCAGTCGACTTTGTTGTCAATTTATATGATGGAATGAAAGAAATTTGTCGTGAATTTGATGTCAATATTGTGGGGGGGGATACAGTATCGAGCCCTCATGGATTGATTATTAATGTGACAGTTATTGGTGAAGTCGATCCGAAACAACTTCAACGACGTTCAGGTGCTCGCGAGGGTGAGTTAGTTGTTATTACTGGAACTTTAGGAGATTCTGGCTGTGGGCTGGATTTGTTAATAAAAGGAAATTGGGAAGGGTATGAGTCTGCTGCGCTTCTTGTGGAAAGGCATCTCATGCCAAAGCCACAGGTTCACATAGGTCCTTTGCTTGCTGCATTTGGTTCGACAAGTATGAATGATATTAGTGATGGTCTAGCAAGTGAAGTGAATGAAATTGCTCTTGCTAGTCATGTCGGTATGCGTATCTATAGAGAAAAGATTCCACTATCGTCTGAACTTCGGACTGCTGCTGCCTTACTTGAAAAATCACCAGTCGAGTATGCTTTATATGGGGGGGAGGACTATCAATTGTTGTTTACAATCCCGCCTGAACAATTTAACCAATTAGTAGAAGCTGATATTGGAGTTCCCTTGACTGTCATTGGTGAAGTTATTAACCAGAGTCAAGGGACATTACTTGTAGATCAGGATGACCAAACTTCTAAACTTGAAGCAAAGGGTTATAATCATTTTCGTTAGGGGGATTCATTTTTTATGTTGAATTTTAAATCAAATTCGCCAGAAGAAACAGTTGCATTTGGACAATCGCTGGCAAAAGTATTGGGGCCAGGTCAGGTTATTTGTCTCGCCGGAGATTTGGGGGCAGGCAAAACTTTATTAGTGCAGGGATTATCGAGGGCGCTTGGGATAGAAGATGCAGTCACGAGTCCAACGTTTACGATTTTGAATGTATATGAATCAAATTTTCCCATTTATCATTTTGATTTATACCGTTTAAATTATGCTGAAGAATTATTTGATATCGGTTTTTATGAATATACAGAAGCTAAAGGATTATCCATTATTGAATGGCCTGATAAATTTCCAGAGGAATTACCTAATGAATATTTATGGATCGAGATAACAACCAATGAAAATATAAATGAACGTATTTTTCATGTGCGGGCGCGTGGCGACGTTTATGAAAAGATCTGTGAGGAGTTGAAAAATATATGCCCATTCTTGCAATAGAAACAGCAACCTTGGTATCAAGTGTAGCATTAGCGACTGCCGATACTCTGCTCGCTGAAATTACATTACAAACTAAAAAAACACATTCAGAACTATTAATGCCCCACATTGCAACAATTTTAGAAAGTGCTGGGGTAAAAAAATCTGAACTTAAGGCGATTGCAGTCAGCATTGGACCTGGTTCTTTTACCGGTCTTCGAATTGGATTGGCTACTGCTAAGACTCTAGCTTATGCCCTCAATATACCGTTGATTGGCGTACCTACCTTGGCAGCAATGGCTTATGGCTGTCCGACTCCTGGTGTAATCCTGGCACCTATGCTCGATGCACAAAAAGGTAATGTATATCAAGCTTTATTTGAATGGAAAGATGGCCGCATGCAAGAAATTATGCCAGCAACTGTTATGGAAATTGGTGAGAGTCTAGCGAAGTTAGCTCAATATAAGATCCCTGTAGTATTGATGGGAGAAGCCGCAGTGCTGCATCGTGAAAAAATTAGTCAAGCAGGCAATCCTTTATTGCTAGCAGCTCCTCATGTGATTATTCAAAGGGCAAGTAGTGTGGCGGGTCTCGGGCATATGCTCATTGAGGACGGCATAGAACATGATGTAATGGCATTAGAACCTCTATATATTAGACGATCCGAAGCCGAAGTTTTGTGGGAACGTCGTAATGGAGTGAGTGTATGACCTTAGCGACTATACGTAGGATGAATGAATTTGATATTGATGACGTGCTTGCAGTGGAGGAACAATCTTTTACAATCCCTTGGTCTCGGGCAGGTTTTGTTGCTGAGATGAAAAATGAATTATCACATTATCTGGTTATGATAAGTGATGGTCATATTATTGGATATGCAGGTATGTGGCTCATCGTTGATGAAGCTCATGTTACAAATGTAGCGATTATTCCTCAATATCAAGGACAAAAACTTGGTGGAAAATTAATGGCCGCATTAATTCAACATGCGAAAGAGCGGGGCGCTTTGAGCATGACACTTGAAGTACGCACATCCAACCTTGTGGCCCAAGGGATGTACGCTAAATTTGGTTTTGTTGCACGTGGTGTACGAAAAAAATATTATACTGATACACAAGAAGATGCCGTAATTATGTGGTGCGATCACTTAGTATGAGAGATAAAAAAAAGCGCCACTTTCGTGGCGAGTAGGGTGATTGTTGATACTTATAATATGGAATCCATCGATAAGTTGTTACAAAAAGGAGATCAATATTTTGCAAGATGATGAACAAAAAAACTCTAAAGCCTGTTTAATTTTAGCCTTAGAAACCAGCTGTGACGAAACTTCAGCTTCTGTGGTGGCAGATGGACGTATTATACTATCAAATGTGATTTCGTCTCAAGTACCAGTCCATCAAAAATTTGGAGGCGTTGTACCTGAAATTGCCTCTCGTAAACATATCGAAAACGTCATTCCAGTAGTTGACCAAGCATTGCATGAGGCGGGCGTGACGTTAAAGGATATTGCTGCTATTGGTGTAACACATGGTCCTGGATTAGTAGGAGCTCTACTCGTGGGGGTCTCAGTTGCTAAGGCCTTATCCTTTGCTACTGATATACCTCTTGTTGGCGTTAACCATTTGGAGGGACATATTTTTGCTAATTTTTTATCTCATATTGAATTAGAGCCACCGTTTATGGCTTTGGTCGTTTCTGGAGGGCATACCTCACTCGTCCATGTTAAGGGGTATAATGAGTTTGAACTATTAGGACAAACTCGTGATGACGCAGCTGGTGAAGCTTTTGATAAAATAGCACGTGTTATGAAATTACCTTATCCTGGTGGGCCGTACATTGATCGTTTAGCAGAAACAGGCAATCCAGAAGCCATTGCTTTTCCACGAGCGTTAGCTGGACGGGATAATTTCGAATTTAGTTTTAGTGGGCTCAAATCGGCAGTACTTAATTATATAAATAGTGCCGTTCAACGAGGGGATGAAATAAATAATGCTGATGTAGCAGCGAGTTTTCAGGCCGCTGTTGTCGATGTACTCGTCAGCAAAGCTTTACAGGCGGCTCAGCGATGTGGCGTGAAGCAAGTTGTATTGGCTGGTGGTGTTGCTGCAAATAGTGGGCTGAAGCGTAAATTGCAGAATGAATGTACACGGGCAGGTCTTACTTTATATTATCCTGACATTATATTATGCACAGATAATGCAGCCATGATTGCATGCAGGGCTTATTATCAACATTTGATTGGTGATCATGCTGATCTGCATTTAAATGCCATACCATCTTTAAAACTGGGGAGTAAATAGTATAATAAAGTAATTAGATAAAGGTATTTAGCAAAAACAAGGGATTTTCTCAAAGTAAGTTGAATAATAATGGTAATATGATTTCATTACGGTTATATTGGCAGTATAGGAATCTAAATAAACTTGTTAGTTTTGGCTGGAGGTATATATGGTAGTAGCAGGAGATATTTGCCGGAAGGTAACCCCGTTGGCCCCGGCTCAAATAGCAGTATTGGATAGTATTTGTTCTATACTCGGTTTGGCAAGTGATTTAGCTCATGCCCAGGTTACAGTATATGCCCATACGTGTACTGAAAAATCCTTGGTCATTGTAGCCCAAGTTAAGCCTAATACTAGTTTTGTACAACAGAAACCTAATTTGCTCGGAACAATTGTATATGCACCAGAAGAACCTCTTGTTTGGCGAACGATGACTACAGGAATACCCATTCGTGGTCAGCGAGAGTGGGCAGTGGGTATGTGGATGGAGATGCAAGTTTATCCAGTCCGTGATGCGAGCGGTAACGTAATTGGAGTTGTCAGTTTTGAAACTAGTATGGAAGAAGCGAAGCTTGTAGATCATCAACTTCTTGTAGAAACGGCTCAATTGATGCTTGCTACAGTGAAAATTCCAAGCAGTAGTAAAATGTACCGTTCCTTATCGGCAAGTGATGGTATTCTTATTGTTGACGAGCAAGGAAAAATTATTTTTGCTAACTCAACAGCTGATAGTATTTATAAAGTACTAGCTGTTGGTTGTATTGTTGGACGACGTATCTATGAAAGGCAAGCCCATATGAATCTTGTTCAAAGAGCAATGTCGAGCCAGCAGGCATGTGAAGTAGAAATCGTAACAGGGAAAATGACACTCGTACAAAGAGCAATTCCAGTTATTTTGAATGGAGTTACAATCTGTACAGTTGTCATCTTGACCGATGTAACTGAACTGAAAAAGAAAGAGAAAGAATTACTTATCAAATCTGCTGTCATTCAAGAAATCCATCATCGAGTGAAAAATAATTTACAAACCATTGCAAGTCTCCTGCGGTTGCAGGCGCGTCGTACGACATCCCAAGAAGTAAAAGCTGCTCTTCAAGAAAGTGTGAATCGCATATCGAGCATTTCTGTTGTTCATGAATTTTTATCACAGCAGGATGCTGAATTTATTGATGTAGCAGAAGTCACTAAGAATATTTTAGAACTCGTGATTCAAAATATGCTAGAACCTGACTTTGATTTGCAAACCCGTTTTAATGGTCAGACGGTCATTTTTCCATCTGAGCAAGCCAGTAGTTTGGCACTCGTTATTAATGAATTGATACAAAACTCAATTGAGCATGGCTTTATTGGTAGACGGGAAGGTCTCATTGGAGTTGAAATTGCTACCTTACCTAATTCATATAAAATTGAAATCTATGATAATGGAATTGGTATGCCTTCCAATTTTAATCCCCAGACATCCAATAGTCTTGGACTGCAAATTGTCCGTACACTGATTGAAAGTGATGTTGGCGGTAGTTTTGAAATGTATAATGATAATGGTACTCGTGCTTGTATTATAATTCCCCGTAAGGTGGAGGGAGTCGTGTAAAGATGGAATCTTTGAGAATTATAATTGCTGATAATGAATCGATTATCAGAATGGATTTAAAAGAAATGCTTGAAGAAGCCGGGCATATTGTCATTGCTGAAGCACCCAATGGTGCTAAAGCAGTGGATTTAGTGCGTACTCATCGGCCTGATCTTGTGATTATGGATGTTCAAATGCCTGAAATGGATGGTATTACAGCTGCAAAAATAATTTCTAATGAAAAAATTGCTCCTGTTTTACTTCTCACTGCTTTCAGTCAAAAGGATATTGTAGAGAAGGCGCAAGATTCAGGAGTGTTGGCTTATTTGGTTAAACCTGTAAAGGAAGCTAATTTGTTTCCAGCCATGGGAATTGCTGTTTCTCGTTTTCAGGAATTCGCTGAACTCGAACAAGAATTAGAAAATGTCAAAAGTTCTTTAGAAACGCGAAAAATTCTTGATCGGGCTAAAGGCATCTTGATGGATGCATATAGTTTGAGTGAAACAGAAGCCTATCGACGGATTCAACAGTATAGTATGAGTAAACGTAAATCAATTAAGGAAGTCGCTGAAGCTATCGTGGGGGCCGCAAAAAAGAAAAATTAATGTCTAAATAAGGTTTTTTCATAAAAATTTATAAAAAAACCTTATTTTTCTTGGGAAACACTTGCTTTTTGCTCTTGAATTTTATATCATGAAATAAGTGATTAGCACTCTCTACTAATGAGTGCTAACAACAACGTTAGTAAATTATACATCATAAAGGAGGTTACTTCGATGATTAAACCATTGGGTGACAAAGTAGTCATTAAGGTTCTTGAAGGTGAAATGAAAACAAAGAGTGGTATCGTATTACCTGATACTGCGAAAGAAAAACCGCAGGAGGGTGAAGTTGTTGCCATTGGTACTGGTAAAGTATTAGAAAATGGACAACGTGTGGCTTTTGATGTAAAAGTTGGCGATAAAGTCATTTTCTCCAAATATGCTGGTGCTGAAGTGAAATTTGAAGGACAAGATTATCTAATCGTAAGTGCTGAAAGAGATATCTTGGCAATTGTAGAATAATAAAATGATCTAAATGAAGTTGAACATAAAAGCTTTGATGAGGGACTACTACCTCCCATTACAGCTAAATAGTCAACTTTTAGGATTTAAGTTGGTATAAAGATTCTGGTGAGAGACTACTACCTTTCATTAGAACGAAACAGTTAATTTTCACTGATAAAAGTGGAAGTATTAGAATTTGATCAATATAATTAGGAGGCTTACATACAATGGCAAAACAAATTTTATTTGATGAAGATGCACGTCGCGCTCTTGAAAGAGGCGTAAATGCTCTTGCTAATGCAGTAAAAGTGACACTTGGACCTAAGGGCCGCAATGTTGTTCTTGATAAAAAATTCGGTGCTCCTACCATTACTAATGATGGTGTAACAATTGCTAGAGACATTGATTTAGAAGATCCGTTTGAAAATATGGGCGCGCAATTGGTAAAAGAAGTTGCGACTAAAACGAATGATGTTGCTGGTGATGGTACAACTACTGCTACACTTTTGGCACAAGCCATGGTTCGTGAAGGTATGCGCAATGTAGCTGCAGGTGCTAACCCTATGATCATTAAAAAAGGTATTGAAAAAGCAGTTAAAACTTTAGTAGAAGAAATCAAAAAATCATCTCAAAAAGTAGAGACAAAAGATGCAATTGCACAAGTTGCTTCAATTTCTGCAGCAGATGAAGAAACTGGCAACTTGATTGCTGAAGCTATGGAAAAAGTAGGAAAAGACGGTGTTATTACTGTTGAAGAATCCAAAGGAATGGGCACTAGCCTTGATGTAGTAGAAGGTATGCAATTTGACCGCGGCTACATTTCTCCTTATATGGTAACTGATACTGATAAAATGGAAGCTGTTCTTAATGATCCTTATATCTTAATTACTGATCGTAAGATTAGCGCTATTGCTGATTTGTTGCCTACATTAGAAAAAGTAGTACAACAAGGTCGCGAACTTCTAATCCTTGCTGAAGATATCGAAGGTGAAGCATTAGCTACTTTGGTTGTTAACAAACTTCGTGGTACGTTTAAAGCTGTAGCTGTAAAAGCTCCTGGTTTTGGCGATCGCCGCAAAGCAATGCTCGAAGACATCGCTGCGTTAACTGGCGGTACTGTTGTAACTGAAGAAATTGGTCGTAAGCTTGACACTGTTGAACTTGTTGACCTTGGCCGTGCTCGTCAAGTTCGTGTTTCTAAAGAAGAAACTACGATTATTGATGGTGCTGGTGATGTTACGCTTATCAAAGCTCGTGTTAGCCAAATCAAAACTCAAATCGAAGATAGTACTTCTGATTTCGATAAAGAAAAACTTCAAGAACGTCTTGCTAAATTGGCTGGCGGCGTAGCTGTTATCCAAGTTGGTGCTGCAACTGAAGTTGAACTAAAAGAGAAAAAATATCGTATTGAAGATGCACTCAATGCAACTCGTGCAGCTGTTGAAGAAGGTATCGTAGCCGGTGGTGGTACAACTTTCATCGATATTTTACCTGCTCTTGATGGTATTAAAGCAACTGGTGATGAATTGACTGGTGTTAATATTGTACGCCGTGCAATTGAAGAACCAGTACGTCAAATCGCTCACAATGCAGGGTGCGAAGGTTCTATCGTTGTTGAAAACGTAAAGAAAGCTGGCAAAGGCATGGGCTTTAATGCGTTGACTGAAGAATATGTAGACATGATTGCAGCTGGTATTGTTGATCCTGCTAAAGTAACTCGTTCTGCACTGCAAAATGCAGCGAGCATTGCTGCTATGGTCTTGACCACTGAGTCTTTGATTGCTGATAAGCCTGAAAAAGACGGTGGTGCTGGCGCTGCTGCCATGGGCGGCATGGGCGGTATGGGTGGCATGGGTGGAATGGGCGGCATGATGTAATTCAGCCCTTCAAACCGTACCATTTTCCTAGACACTGACAAAAAAGTAGAGGTTGTTCATAAGTTAGCTTAACTTATGAACAACCTCTTTTTTATTGGATTTTGATTTATACAATAAATTGTTTTCGATATCGGCATCACATAGATTATATTTTAACTCATAACCAAAATAATTGTTTTTGTAGGCCCAGTCACACATGAGTTCAAGAATCGGAATAATTTCTTTTCCATTCGGTGTAATTGAATATTCAACTTTTGGTGGAACTTCGGGATAGACTTTTCTTTCGATAAGTTGATCTACTTCAAGTTCCCGTAATTGCTTTGTTAAGATTTTATGTGTTATATCTGGTAGTAGTTGCTGAAGCTGGCCGAAGCGCAGCTGCTCACACTTGCCAAGAAACCATAATATAATTGGTTTCCATTTACCGCCAATAACGCCAAAAGTTACTTCAACTTCACAGATGGCCTCATGGATTTTTTTGTTTTTCCCATTCATGACGATTCTCCTAATTTATAGATTCTCTCAGAAATTACGAGCACAGATAAAATGATGACCTTACTATAGTATCATAGAGGATACTATCTATCAATAAAGTGCACTCTTGTATATCATACGATTGTTAATTATACTATAAATGATACTTATGTTAAAAATTTGAATTTAGAGGAGAATATAATGGAAAAATCTAAGGTTTATTTTACAAATTTACTTGCGACTCCAAATATGAATTTGTTACAAAAGTTAGAGAAGTTGGTTAAGAAAGCTGGAATTGAAGAAATTGATTTTAAAGGTAAATTTACTGCAATTAAAATACATTTTGGTGAGCCGGGTAATCTTGCTTTTCTCAGACCGAATTACTCTAAAGTGATTGCTGATGTAATAAAAAATATGGGTGGTAAGGTATTTCTTACGGATTGTAATACGTTGTATGTTGGTAGACGTAAAGATGCCCTTGAGCATTTGGATGCGGCGTATGAAAATGGTTATAATCCATTTACTACGGGTTGCCAGATTATCATAGGAGATGGATTAAAAGGGACTGATGAGGCATACGTTCCTGTACCAGGTGGTGAATGTGTAAAAGAAGCAAAAATTGGACGCGCTGTCATGGACGCAGATATCATTATCAGTTTGACACATTTTAAAGGTCATGAGCTTACAGGGTTTGGCGGTGCGCTTAAAAATATCGGTATGGGTTGTGGTTCGAGAGCTGGGAAAATGGAAATGCACAGTGATGGTAAACCACGTGTAACAAGTGAAACCTGTGTAGGCTGTGGAGCTTGCGTAAAAATGTGTGCCCATAGTGCAATACGCCTTGAAAATAAAAAGGCAAAGATTGATCATAGTAAATGTGTTGGCTGTGGAAGATGTATAGGTGCTTGTCATTTTAATGCGATTTCTCCAGCGTGGGATGAGTCTAATGATGTTCTGAATAAAAAAATTGCAGAGTATACTTTGGCCGTGTTACATGATAGACCTCATTTTCATATTAGTCTAGTCATTGATGTATCACCATACTGTGATTGTCACGCTGAAAATGATGTGCCTATTATTCCTGATATTGGTATGTTTGCATCTTTTGATCCAGTCGCTCTTGATGTGGCCTGTGCGGATATGGCCAACCAAGCTCCTATGATGCCTAATAGCTATTTGGCGGAAAAATTTAAAAAACAAAAAAATAATAGTGATCATTTTGCTACAATTCATCCTGAAACAAATTGGATGGTGTGTATTGATCATGCTGAAAAACTTGGTATTGGTAGAAAAGCCTATGAACTGATTGAAATCTAAAATTTTTATACTGCAATAAATAATAAAAAATCAAGGAGAGTCCATGAGTTTAGAAAACTTATGGACTCTCCTTGATTTTATCTATATAAAACAAGTTCATATTTCCCTATCTCTTTGCATACATACTAATGTATGTGGCAGAAGGGGGAAGTGGTATGATTATCAATTTACGACGGTTATTTAATCATCGACATTTGTTTTATGGTGTGATTGGGTTATTCGCCATTGGAGCTATGTATATTCAAGTAGCTGAACTGATCTCTTCCGGTCCGATTGCTATTGCAGGTACTCGGACTGAACGCAAGGTAGTCGCTCTTACTTTTGATCATTCTTGGGGCAATAAGTTTACACCATCGATCCTTGATACTCTCAAGCAAAATAATACAAAAGTCACATTTTTTATCATGGGACCATGGGCGCAAAAATACCAAGAGGTGGCTAAGCGTATGGTAGCTGATGGACATGAAATTGCAAGTCATGGCTACAGGCATCAAAATTATGGGGATATGACAAGAGAGTGGGTCAAAGAAGATATTGAAAAATCCCATGCCTTAATTAAAGAGGTAACGGGTGTTGATGCTAAACTCATTCGTCCACCAAATGGCCACTATAGTCAAGAATCTTTAAAAGTAACTGACGAACTAGGCTATAAAACAATTATTTGGAACATTGACTCATTAGATTGGAAAAATCCTGGACGCGATGTCATCATAGAAAGAGTCATGAAACGGCTGAAACCTGGTGGAATTATCTTGATGCATGCTTCAGATACACCAGTGCAGACCGCAGAGGCACTGCCTATTTTGCTTGAAAAAATAAAAGCACAAGGGTATGAAATCGTTACTGTTGGTCAACTTTTAGATCAATACAGTGAAAATGGAATACAAAGACATTGATGGGATTGTTTTATCACAAGCCCTTTTTTTTTGCACAAGGGCAGGGAATTTTAATCGATATCTCGAATATGTATAAGTTGCGTAATCCGATCAAAATATATAATAAACTACCATCATAGATGATAAGGTGGCGGAGAATAGAATGAGTATAGTACATAGTGCTAGAGAAAAAATACGTAGTGGTCAACGGCTCAATTTTGCAGAAGCTTTAGCTTTGTATCATAGTGATGATTTATTGGAATTGGCTAGCCTGGCACGCATCGTTAAAGAACGTAAATCAGGGAAGAATGTATATTATAATGTGAATCGACACATCAACTTAACTAATATTTGTGTATCTGCTTGTCCCTTGTGTGCTTTTGGTTGTACTGCTGAACATGAAAAAGCTTATGTTATGGAAGTAGAAGAGGTCGTTGCGATTGTACGTCAGACAGCCCAGGATATACCTAATCTGAGTGAAATACACATGGTGAGTGCACTGCATCCAGATAAACCTTTTAGCTACTATGAAGAAATTGTAGCAGCAGTTAAAAAGAATCTACCATCTGTCCATTTAAAAGCTTTTACTCCGGTTGAAATTGTACACTTTGCCAAAATTTCCGGGCTGACGATACAAACCGTATTGAAACGTCTACAAATTGCTGGTCTTGATTCATTACCGGGTGGTGGGGCTGAAATTTTGGATGATCGTGTACGTAAGATTATTTGCCCCAATAAAGCAACAACGGCAGAATGGATTGAGGTCATTACGACTGCTCATAACTTGGGATTACCTACGAATGCCACGATGTTATATGGGCATATTGAGACAGTAGAAGAACGGATACAACATCTGATGACTTTAAGAAATATCCAGGATCAAACGGGTGGCTTTCAGGCCTTTGTTGCTTTTCCTTTCCATCCTGGCAATACTGGTTTTACGGAACTTACGAGAGTTACATCCTGGGAAGATTTAAAAATGATTGCCATGGCCCGTTTAGTATTGGATAATTTTGATCATATCAAAGCATTTTGGATGATGCTAACCTTGCCAATCGCCCAACTGGCTTTGACATTTGGTGCAGATGATCTTGATGGAACAGTTGTAGAAGAAAAAATTATTCATGCAGCTGGTGCGAAAACTAAAACTGGAATTACGAAGGCGGAAATTATTAGACTTGTTGAGGAAACAGGTTATACTGCGGTAGAACGAGATACTTTTTACCGCCCGCTGGAATGTATAAGTGGAGAGTAATAACATGAATAAACCAAAATTGGGAGATATTAAATTTATAAATTGTTTACCTTTACATCATGGATTGATGGAAGGGGGATTTGGAGAGAAAGTTTCTATAAAATCAGGAACTCCAGCGGAACTCAATAGTTTAGTTGTAGCTGGCGAACTCGATGTAAGTCCTGTATCTTCAATCATTTATGCTAGACATAGCGATAAACTGCTCATATTACCTGATGTATCAATCAGCGCTAATGGAGCCTTACAAAGTATTTTACTCGTTTCTAAATATCCTATTGAGCAGTTAAAAGAAGCACGTATTGCATTGACGGCAAAGTCGGCGACCTCTCATGGATTGCTTAAAATCATTATGTATCATGCTTATCAGGCCAATCCCGACTATTTCATTAGTCCATTATCTCTTGAAGGTGGAGTACTAAAAGACGCTGAAGCTGTCTTGTTTATTGGCGATGATGCACTTCAGGCTTATCATAATCGAGTTCCAGGCTATTATTATTATGATTTGGGTGATGAGTGGCAAAGAATGACAGGCCTTTCAATGGTATATGCAGTATGGGTGGTCAATCGTCAATTTGCTGCACGGCATGCAGATTTAGTCCATATGGTATATCAGCAAGTGACAGGAGCTTTTGCTTATGGTCTATCAAATCTATCAGTTGCGGCTGAAACGTTAGCCCCTAAGGTTTCTTTTACAACCCAGCAACTCATCACTTATATCAACTTATTAAACTATGAGTTTACTCCTGCTCATAAACAAGCTCTTGTGACCTATTATCAACTCTCACATGTGCTAGGGTTGATTGATGGTGTGCCAGCGATTGAGTTTGCGGAGGTAATGAAATGAGTAACATGTTAACGACAAGTGAAGGATTAGAACTGTTGACCAATGGTGACATTCTTGAACTAGGACAAGCTGCCAATCAGGTGCGTCAAGAGATTCATCCTGATAATATCGTTACCTTCGTGGTGGACCGTAATATTAATTATACGAATATATGTACGAGTGAATGTCGTTTTTGTGCTTTTTATCGAAAAGAAGGGCATGCAGAAGGATATACTCTTTCAGAGTCTGTTATCTTTGAAAAATTGCAAGAGACGATTGAAGCTGGTGGCACTCAAGTCATGTTACAAGGTGGTCTCAATCCAGCACTGGGTTTAGATTATTATGTGAAACTCTTACAGTTTATTAAAAAGAATTTTGATATTATCGTTCATTCTTTTTCTCCGGCGGAAATATTACATATTGCTAAGCAAGAAGGTTTATCTGTAGTTGAGACGTTATCAAAGCTTAAAGCAGCTGGTCTTGATTCATTACCAGGCGGCGGGGCTGAGATACTTGTTGATGCTGTGCGTGCGCGAGTCAGTCCCAAGAAAATTAGTGCTGGTGACTGGTTGGCAGTGATGGAAGCCGCTCATAGTGTCGGACTGGAAACAACGGCGACTATGGTAATTGGTATGGGAGAAACTTATGCACAGCGTATGGAACATATGGAAAAAATACGTAAATTACAAGAAAAAACAGGTGGTTTTCGTGCTTTTATTATCTGGTCTTATCAGCCAGGGAATACAGAACTTGGTGGGGAAAAAATTTCTGCTTGGGATTATTTGAAAACCTTGTCTGTGGCACGACTCTATTTTAATAATATTAAGCATATCCAAGGATCTTGGGTAACGCAAGGACAAAATATTGGACAGCTTACTTTAGCTTTTGGCGCCAATGATCTTGGCAGCATTATGCTAGAGGAAAATGTGGTCAAAGCGGCAGGGACAGCCTATGAGATGTCCATTGGAAAAATGGTAGAATTGATTAGAGCGACGGGCAAAAAACCAGCACAACGTAATACTCAATATGAAATTATAAAGACATTTGAGATGGAAAGCACAAATGATAAGGTGAATTGAGCAGAGTGTATCTTCTCAGAGCATTTTTATAGCTGACGATAAAGTGAGGATGAGTAATATGGATATACAAGTTGAATATGCAGTCATTGGTGGTTCAGGTACTCTTTCAAGTGATTTTCCTTTAGGGGCGAACGATTCAGGAGTCCTATTGATTGATGATGATTTACAGTTTGCCACTCCTTATGGTTTAAGTCCGATTTTTCGTTTGTTTAGCGTAGATGACAAAAAAGTACTGACGTGCAAAATGCATGGCTGGCGCAGTGGAGTCAGTCGCGCCGATGCATCGCGGCAAATTTTTTGGGTATTTCGTGAAGCTGGAGTAAAACGTATTATTAGTGAAGGCGGAGTGGGGACAGCCAACCATCTTCTAGATCCACGGGATTTTGTCATTCCTGATGATTATCTTGATTTTTCTGTTCGTAAAGACGTAGAACTCGATGGCAGATATTTACTCGTTATGCGTGATTCCTTATGCGGTGAAGTACGCAGTACTTTGATTGAAAATACTCGTAAGCAGTATGATGGCCGCATTTTTACCAGAGGGATTTATGCGAATACGGATGGACGTCATTTTGAAAGTCCGGCAGAGGTAGCCATGATGAAGGGACATGCTGATATTATTGGCCAAAGCATTTGTCCGGAAGTGTATTTGGCAAGGGAAATCGGTGCGTGTTTTGCAGGGCTTTACTTTGTTGTAAATTATGGTGAAGGACTAGTTGCTCAATGGTCTCATGACGATCTAAAAACTATTTTTTATGATGATGCACCCATGATCAGTCGCATTATCATTGATACCATTCGTCAATTACCGGTGAATGGTCAATGTGAATGTAAAGACCTGCGTAAAGAAACATTGCTAAAAGGTATTTACAATAAGTAATGTTATGTGCTATATTTTGATTCAATATTTAAATATGGGGGAGGACTCTTGAGTTGAGCAATGAGAGCAATGAAATGATTTTAGTGTTGGATTTTGGTGGGCAGTACAACCAACTGATTGCCAGACGTGTCAGAGAGTGCAACGTATACTGCGAAGTTTTTCCGTATACGATGAGCATTGAAGAGATAAAAAAAATGAAGCCGAAAGGGATTATTTTCACCGGCGGCCCTAATAGTGTGTATGAAAAGGATTCTGCCGTATGCAGTGCAGAACTTTTGAAGCTGGGAATTCCGGTTTTGGGAATTTGCTACGGCTCACAGCTTATGGCACATTTGCTTGGTGGCAAGGTTGCAACCGCTCCGATCAGCGAATATGGCAAAACGGAAGTCAGTATTAAAGATGAAAGTTCTAGAATCTTTGCAGGCGTTTCCAAGGAAAATATCTGCTGGATGAGTCATACGGATTATATTGCAGAAGCTCCAGCATCTTTTAAGATTACAGCATCTACACCAGTATGTCCGGTTGCGGCTATGGAAAATGAAGAAGGAAAGCTCTACGCCGTGCAGTTCCACCCAGAAGTTATGCATACAGTTGAAGGTATGAAAATGCTTCATAACTTCGTTTTCAATGTATGTGGCTGCAATGGCGACTGGAAAATGGATTCCTTCGTAGAAACGACAATTCAGAGGCTTCGCCAGAAGATTGGTGATGGACAAGTTCTCTGCGCATTGTCGGGCGGCGTGGATTCCTCTGTTGCTGCCGTCTTGCTTTCAAAAGCTGTCGGCAAACAACTGACTTGCGTATTTGTTGATCATGGTTTGCTGAGAAAAAATGAAGGTGATGAAGTAGAAGCTGTATTTGGTCCTGATGGTCACTACGATCTGAACTTCATCCGCGTAAATGTTAAAGACCGTTTTTATGCAAAACTAAAGGGTGTTACCGATCCGGAAACAAAACGTAAAATTATTGGCGAAGAATTCATCCGTGTGTTTGAAGATGAAGCCAAAAAAATCGGCAAAGTGGATTTCCTCGTACAGGGAACGATCTATCCAGACGTTATTGAAAGTGGTCTGGGTAAATCTGCCGTTATAAAGTCCCATCATAACGTAGGTGGTCTGCCGGATTATGTTGATTTCAAAGAAATCGTAGAACCTTTGCGCCTGCTGTTTAAAGATGAAGTAAGAAAAGCAGGGCGAGAATTACAGATTCCGGAATCTCTTGTCAGCCGTCAGCCATTTCCGGGTCCGGGTCTTGGCATTCGTATTATCGGCGAAGTGACGGAAGAAAAAGTACAAATCGTTCAGGAGGCAGATGCTATTTACCGCGAAGAAGTAGCAAAAGCTGGTGTAGCGAAAGATCTGGGACAGTATTTCGCAGCACTTACCAATATGCGTTCTGTCGGCGTTATGGGCGATGGTCGTACCTATGATTATGCGATTGTTCTTCGTGCAGTTATGACATCTGATTTTATGACAGCAGAAAGTGCACAGCTTCCGTGGGAAGTGCTTGCTGTTGTTACCAGCCGTATTATAAATGAAGTAAAGGGCGTTAATCGTGTGCTTTATGATTGCACAGGAAAACCGCCAGCAACAATTGAATTTGAATAGCAGAAATTGTCGTAGGGCACTGCCATTTATTTGCCAAAGGGCAAAAAGGCTTAGCCTGCCGACATAGAAAAAACGACCTTGCATTAAAGCTTTACGAAGCTTATGCAAGGTCATTTTTTTATCCTCAACCCGCGTAAATACAGGAAATTCTGCTTGCTAAAAAAGGCGGTCACCATGGAGTGGCGGGTATTTCTGGCAAAGCCAGGGAGAATAGGGAAAATCTCTTTTGAGAATAAATGGCGGTGCCCCACGACATGGTGATATTTTCTTTTATGCTTTTGGGGAAAAAGCATAGCGCTATGATTTTCATGGATGTTGGATTGAAACGCCCGTAACATGGGGCGGAAGAGCATATCCATGATTTTTAAATTCCCCAAAAATCTAATCTCCAATTCCCCAAAAACCGCCCATTTTTATTTTTGGGAAGTGTTTTTGGGAAAATGGAGTCAAGCAGCAGAGCGTTCCACACAAGGAGGTTTTGCAAGGTGAGGAAGAAAAATTTTAAAGGTCGTTGTGAAAAGCGCGTCATTGCCAAGTGCGGTGAGGTTACAGTTGCTTATAATCCAGAGGACGTTACTTCTGTATGGCTGTTGGAAAATGGAATATATGCCAAGTTTACCATTATTGAATCCAGATTTAAGGGTAAAGATTTGACTGCTGTACAGAGTTTACAGACAGCCCAGAGAGACATTGTAAAAGGAGCCAACCAGAATAATCTACAGGCTCAGATTAATCTTGCGCGGCATATTGAGGCAATCGCTGGCAGTGTCAGGAGCAGTGCCGATGTAAGCGTTAAGAATATCCGAGATAACCGCAAGCGTGAACAACGTAAACACCATAGAAACTATATGAAAGGAGCCAAGCCATGACAAATCTTTCAGATATCATCAACGTCCTGCCTTGCATGAAGTCAGGGGATGATTTGATAGCCGCATTGGAATTATTGCCAGAGTACAATCCTGAAATCTCCAATACCAATGCTTCCGTAAGGCTTATGGCGCTATCGGACTTATACAGGGTGTATATTCCTTCGCAAATGTCGCTGGAAATCTACAGCAAATTGTACTTGGCCCTCTTGCCTCTATGCAGAAGAAGGGAACGAAGCTGGCGGTACAGCAGCAGAACCAGAACTACAGAGCCATTATGCAGCAGGAATATAGCGGCATCATGGGCGGATCTGATAGCTTTACCATTATCGGCACGTCTGGAATAGGTAAGAGTTCTGCTATCAGCAAGGCTATTAATTTGATTACAGAGAATCGAGTGATTGAAGCTGATAATCCCTATACCAATGTTGTACCATGTGTGACTGTGCAAGGATGGAACTTAGCAATTATAAATTCTAAAATACTATGGCTTACGCAACATTACTGTTATACGTAGTGATACTTAATGTACTAATAAATTGGAAGTGACCTGTCCTGTATCTCTCACATAGTGGCATTATCACAATTTAAATACCAATACACCCTTCATTATACTTGACACATGTATGATGGGAATAATATAATGTGTGTATATGCACTTATTGTATTTAGATAAACATGAAAGGAATTCTATATCATGAAACATATTTGCGAAATATATCCTAAAACACCGAGTGTTTGCAATTGCCTGAATATACGGCGAGCGTCTCGTGCTGTGACTCAGCTTTATGATCAAGAATTAAAGTCAAGTGGCCTTACCATTGCTCAGTTGGGGTTGCTACGGCATCCCGGGTGAGGATTCTCGAATTCGGCAAGTCATATTAACAGAATTGGGAAAAGAGGCAGTGACTAAAGGATGGGCACTGTGGGGTAAGGCTCAGGCATCACTACAAGAATATCTAGGGGAGGAAGATTTGGCGACACTCGTGTTACTACTGTCAAAGTTAGAAGCACTTGTGCCTTGATGTGAGCATAAATATTCAATAGAAGTCTTAGTGACACGATCAGTGTGTCTCTATTTAGTTGATTTAAGTGTATATACACTTAAATCAACTAAATAGAGACTTCTGAGGATAAAAGAACTTATATCATGGGAGCGGGGAACTGTCTTGTTGTGCCTAGTATGATGGATAGTTCAGAACCAATATAAAAATCAAGGAGTGATCATTATATGCTAAACTCATTATCAAACAAAATTACGATCACCGTAACTGCCATCATTTTTCTAACCGTCGCTTCACTATTTGCAGTGGCCTATTACAGTATTGAAAAAGCAGTTAGCAATCAAATGCGCGAAGATGGAGTTGCCAGTGCTTATTTGGTTGCTTCAGGCGTAGAACGGATCGGCATGAACGATGTGAAAAGATTACAATCTTATGTAGATGAAATAAAAATAGAAAGTCATGGCACCTTAATTTATGCCGGTGTTATGGACCCATCTTTTCGTCTAATTGCGGCAAGTAGTTATGAATTTATCGATAAAATCATTCCGACAGAAGAGGGGCGACAAGCTTTCAGCGAAGGTAAGCCGAAGGCCGTTATTATGGACACACCAGAGATCTTAGAAAGTTATGGTAGCCCAGTCTTTAATATATCCATGCCAATACATAACGGCGATAAAATTGTTGGCCTTACTGTAATTGCCATATCCCTACAAAATATGTATGCTGCGATTCATTCCACAGTTGTATTGACTTTGGCTGTTTCTGCCCTAATCCTGATCCTGAGCATTATGTTAGCCTTCACTTTTTCTCGCAGGATTACCCGTCCGATATTGACAGTTATTGATGGGTTGAATCAGATCGCAGCCGGCGATATGACCGTTCGCGTTCCAGTAACCAGCCGGGATGAATTGGGAATGCTAGCTTCAACCTCGAACAAGAGTAATGCTCGGCTACAAAATATGCTGATTAGTGTTCAACAAGAGGCAGGGGAAGTCAAAAAGTCATCAGCATCCGTCGTAGCAGCAAGTCAAAAGATTCGCGATTCCAATCATCAGTTGTCTGTGGCGACGCAGGACGTGGCCAATCAGGCACAAGAACAGGCGGACAGCGTCAGTAATGCTGTGGATTTGATGAACCATTTGGATAGCAATATGAGCCATATTAATCAGCAAATGGGTTTACTATCAGAGGGTACAGGCCGTGTAGGAGGATTAGCCACAGCAGGTTCGGAGAATCTCCAGCAAGTATCCCAATATCTAAAACAGATTCAGAACAACTTTCTGTTGGCAAGCGATAAAAACTCCCAACTATTTTCCCGTATTCAAGATATTAACACCTTCGCTGACATAATTAAATCCATTGCTAACCAAACCAACTTACTGGCATTAAACGCTTCGATTGAAGCCGCCCGGGCTGGTGAACATGGACGAGGGTTCAGTGTGGTGGCTGATGAAATCCGTAAACTTGCTGAAGGGTCTTTGGATTCATCCCGTAAAATACAAATTGTCATGGAACAGATTGGAGTAGAAACTCGTGATGTCCTGGCAACGCAACAACAAGTAGGGGAACAAACAAATCAGCAGTTTCACATGGTTAGCGATGTCGTCCAGTCATTCGGGCAAATATTCCATGAGATCCAGACTATCGCTCCCATCATTACCGAAACATTACAATCTGTCGACAGTTCTACCCAAGCCCAGCAATCAGTCGCCGGCAGATTTCAATTACTGGCCGAAGCAGCATCCCAAATATCGGCGGCATCCGAAGAAATTGCGGCCTTATTGCAGGATCAAACAGAATCTTCATACCATCTAACGGATACTTCTAGTGCCCTTAGTGTCATAGCCGATGAAATGATCACAGCTGCCGGTCAGTTTCGGGTAATGTAAGAAAAGAGATATTTATGTTTAAAAAGAGATTGATGGCTTAACCATAAAGAACAGTAGAGCTACAAAGTCCAAATAGTCGACATTAGTAGTCACTTGTTTAGAAGTGCTTAATATTGATAGAGTGATCTCAATATAAAATATGAAAATGAGGTTATGAGTAGAATGTAATGAAGAACTTAGTAATCATGCGGTTTAATGACTGTATGATTAGTCCTTGGGTAAGGTGTGATTAGTGCGATATTGGCTTTTATTCTAGTTCTCATGGAAGTGAGACTGAGGGATTTGTGGGGAATGTCCGTATAAACAAATGGGAGTGAAATTTAATGAAAAATTTATTTGACCAGACACAGTTTGCCGGCATAAAACTGAAAAACAGATTGATTCGTTCTGCCACCGTTGATGGGGTGGCAGATGAACGCGGACACATGACAAAGGAGTTATTTGAGGTATATGAAAATTTGGCAAAGGGGGGAGTTGGGACCATTATCACGGGTATGACTTATATTAGTGATTTAGAGCAACCCTCTCCAGGTCAGATGGGCATCTACGATGATTCATTTATTAACGAATATAAAAAGATGACCGCAATGGTTCATCAATATAATGCCAATATTATCCTTCAAATTGCCTCTCTTGGCTCTCAAACATTTCCCAATGAAAATGGGGGAAAGGTCATGTGGGGGCCTAGCGCCATCGAAGATCTGGGATATAAGACAACCCCACAGGAAATGACGTTGTCAGAAATTTTCCTCCTTCAGACAGCTTTCGCCGATGCAGCGCTTAGAGCCAAAGTAGCAGGGTTTGATGGTGTGGAAATGCATGCAGCTCATGGCTATCTATTGAATAAATTTTTATCGCCTTATTATAATTGCAGAACAGATGGATATGGCGGTAGCATTGAGTGCCGATCAAGAATGGTTTTGGAAACATATGAGGCAATACGAGCAAAGGTTGGTTTGGAATATCCCATCTTAATTAAAATAAATAGTGAAGATTTTATGGATCAAGGTATGACTTTTGCAGAATGCAAATACGTATGCCAAAAGTTAGCAGAATTAGGGATAAATGCTATTGAGATTAGTGGTGGTAGTCGATCATCGAGGCCTAATGAGGGGGTGGCAAGAACCATAACAACTGGCCAAGAACCATACTTTAAACAGTATGCTGCAGAAGTGGCCAAAGAAATTAATGTTCCAGTGATTTCAGTAGGTGGTAACCATGATTTTGCAGCATTGACGGATCTTTTACATGAGACTTCAATTGAATATGTTAGTCTTTGTCGCCCGTTAATACGTGAAAGCAATTTAATTAACCGTTGGCAGGGTGGAGACCTTACACCATCAAAATGTATTTCTTGCAATAAGTGCTTTAATCCTGGCGGAACGAGCTGTATTTTTAACCGCCAATAAAAACATGTTACCAAAATAATGTCATATTTTATTACCGATAGAAATGATCTATCTCTGGCATATACAGTACTTGGTATGTCATAAGTAATTTGGCTGATGGTGATTAATAATAATAATTCATTAACAAGAAAGCTATGATGTAAAAAAATCAAACTTATTGATAATTTATAAAAATGGAGGAAGAAAAATGAAAGTATTTGAGGAAATGAAATTTAAAAATCTAACGATTAAAAACAGAATTGTAAGATCAGCGACACATAGCATGTTAGGGAACATCGATGGTACGATTAGCGATGAAGAACTAGATATGTTTGAAGAACTGGCGAGTAATGATATTGGACTAATCGTCGCGGGACAATTTTTTGTATCCCCAAAAGGGATTGTAAGACCCGGTTCTAATGAACTTGCTGAAGATTATCAAATCGAACGAGCAAGTAAAATCATTTCAAGAGTTCGACCATACGGTACTAAAGTGATTGCACAACTCAATCATGCAGGCGCCAAAGCCTATCCGGAGGATAATAAAGTTGGACCATCAGTTATTGAACTTGAGGAAGGTAAACAAGCCCGAGAGATGCGGGTGAATGAAATTGAGTCTGTGATTGAAGATTTCATAGATGCTGCTTATCGTGCAAAATTATCAGGGATGGATGGTGTTGAAATTCATTGTGCTCACGACTACCTTCTATGTGAGTTTTTAACACCATCATTTAACAAGAGAACCGATAAATATGGTGAAACCTATGAAGGCAGATTTTTAATTGTCAAAAAGATAATCCAAGAGATCAAAAACAAATGTGGAGCTGATTATCCGATTTTTGTCAAGGTGAATTCAAATGCCGCTGAAGAAAATGAACAATATACGAGTGACTTGAAGAAAATGATACCTGAGTTTAAGAGATTGGGTGTCGAAGCTGTTGAATTTAGCGGGTCTAATTTCATACATATGAAATACTCGGATCACAATTATTTTGTTGAAAGCGCAATGAATATCAAAGGGAATACAGACATCCCTATAATAGTAGTTGGCGGTATACGAAATTTCGAGGATATGGAGGCAGTGTTGGAAGCTGGTGTGGATATGATCTCTATAAGCAGACCACTTATAAGCGAACCTGATTTGATTACCAGACTAAAAAATGGTCAGGAAAAAGCAAGATGTGTAAGTTGCAATAAGTGCTTTACGGTTGGGAAAAAGAGATGTATTCTTAACTAAAATAAGAAGATAAGTTTATGAACAACAGATAAGGGCTAATGAAAGTGTGGGAGACGATTAGATGGGGCAGTACCCTCGGGGGGGGGGGTGAACAACGCTGGTGTAGCCGCACCCTACGCGATGGAGCATCTTGTCAGAGGACTGGCAACACTGACTCCGGTAATCTATGAGAAAGCCATTTCTTATTCGCCGGAAAAATTTGCCGCAATCTCTAGGCTGCTGGGCGGCAGCAATGAGAACGACTGTGTAGCAGTGATCCGAAATCTAATCAGAAAGTTACAAAGGTCGAGGATACTATGTCGTGGGGCACTGCCATTTATCCTCCCAAAGGCAAAATGGCTTAACCTGCCGACATAGAAAAAATGACCTTGCATTAAAGCTTTTCGAAGCTTATGCAAGGTCGTTTTTTATCCTCAACCCACGTAAATACAGGAATTTCTGCTTGCTAAAAAAGGCGCTCACCATGGAGTGGCGGGCATACCTGGCAAAGCCAGGGAGAATAAAGGAAAATGCCTTTTGGGCAATAAATGGCACTGCGCCACGACAAAATCTGACTTAAATAGGAAACACCGCCACTTATGTGACGGTGTTTTTCATTACATAAAAGAGGTATTTATTTAATGTAATGTTAAATAATACCTCTTTATTTATGGTGATCAATTGGGGTATAATAGATCCACTAGGGGTTGCCTCTGTTATTATGTACAGAAAAGAGGGACGGGCATGACTGATATACGATTAGATCGTATGGAAAAAATGATGGAACAATTAATTGGTATGGCCGCAAATAATAATTCGACAATTGATGGAATGCGTACAGATTTAACTGCTTTAAAAGATGACGTTGCTATACTTAAAGAGGATTTTATTCGTCTTGAAAATAAAGTTGATATGCTTTATAAAGAACAGCAAGAAGATATAAAAATTATATTACAAAGAATGGCAACCAAAGATGATATTGATAAAGTAGTTGCCACTCAACAATTACATACTGATTGGCTGCGTAAACTTTCAGCTGACTCGATCCAACATGAGCTAGAAATTAATCAATTGAAAATTGCTCGATAAAATAGATGTAAAATTGATAAAACACCGTCACATTATGTGACGGTGTTTTGGTTTGTGCTTTTAATTATGTTAATAATTTTTTCAGCCGCTATCTCAAGAGATTGGTCATTAACAATCGAAAAATGACAATATTCTTCATAAAGGTGTTTTCGCTCATTATAAAGAGTATATATTTTATGACTATTGTCGGCCAGTAGTGGGCGCGTTGTTAAGTCAGAAGAGTTTAAAATCATTTCTATTGGACGATCAATATAAAATATAGTGCCTGTTTGGCGCAGTAAGGTCATATTTTCATCGCGAGTCACAATGCCGCCACCAGTAGAAATGACGATTGATGTTTTATGGTAAATGTCTCGAACGGCCTTGGTTTCGATTTGTCGAAAATAATCTTCCCCTCGTTGAAAAAGAGCGGTGATATTTGTTTGTTCTGTTTCTTCGATATAACTGTCTAAGTCATAAAAAGGAAGATTTAAGAGTTGACCGATAAGTAAGCCAATGGATGATTTTCCACAGCCAGGCATACCGATGAGAACAATATTATTAGTGTTGATCTCCAAATGAATATACCTCCCTAATAAAGATTGTTCACAGTATATCTAAAATTGCCATCGCTGTAACAGCTTCGACAACGGGGACAGCCCTTTGGACAATACATGGATCATGACGACCGCCAACCACGAGAGAAACATTTTCTCCTTTCGCATTCACAGTCTGTTGTTCAATGTGAATGGATGGAGTTGGTTTTACGGCAACGCGAAAAATGAGAGGCATACCATTCGTGATTCCACCCAAGATGCCGCCATTGTGATTGGTGGTGGTTTTGATGATTCCATTTTCGTTAGACATCGCATCATTTGCCATACTGCCACGCATCTCAGCCATTGAAAAACCATCACCGAATTCTACGCCTTTAATTGCAGGGATGGAAAATAACAGATGAGATAATGTGCTTTCTACAGAATCAAAGAAAGGGTCTCCATAACCAGCGGGTAGATTGATCGCTATTCCTTCGATAATACCGCCCACAGAATCTCCGGATGATTTTGCTGATAAAATACATTCTTGCATTTGTTGACCTATTGCAGAATCAATCACGGGGAAAGTTCGGCTGCTTAGTTCCTTTAAAACCTCTTCTTCAATTTGTAGAGGATTAAATTTGGGTTCAGAGATTGAGGCAATACGTTGGATGTGTGCGCCAATCTGGATATTTTTTTGCCAGAGAAACTGTTTAGCAATGGCGCCAGCAAAAACGAGAGGGGCCGTTAATCTGCCTGAAAAATGGCCACCGCCTCGAATATCGTTAAAACCCTTATACTTTATAAAACCGGAATAATCGGCATGACCAGGGCGGAATTTTTGCGCTAAAGAGTCGTAGTCTGCTGATTTTTGATCTTGATTTTCAATTATGGCGCATAAGGGAGTACCAGTGGTTTTACCATTAATAAAGCCGCTCCAAATGGTAAATCGATCTTTTTCATTACGGGCTGTTGCAAGTGGACTTTTTCCAGGTGCGCGGCGCTCCATCTCGCGGGTTACTTCTGCTAAGTCAATTTCAAGGCCGGGTGGCAAACCATCGATGGTGATGCCAATTCCTTTACCATGGCTTTCGCCAAAAATCGTATAGCGAATTTTATTACCCCACGTGGCGCTCATTATTTTTTCCTCCCAACATATGGAAATCTTGCCAGAAGTCAGGATAGGATTTACTTACACATTCACTGTGTTTGATAGTAACAGGTGTTTGGCATGCGACAGAAGCAATAGCAAGGGCCATAGCAATGCGGTGATCGTGCCAACTATGAACAACGCCGCCAGTCAGACAAGGGCGTCCATTGATGGTTAATGAATCTTCATTCTCTTGAATATCAGCACCCAATTTGTTTAATTCTTGTGCAATTGCTTTGAGTCGGTCACATTCCTTGATGCGAAGTCTGCCAGCGCGGATGATTTGAGTTGTTCCATCGCTAACGGCTGCTAATACTGTGAGGATTGGAACAAGATCAGGACATTGAGAGGCATCAATTACGATGCTTTTTGTGATCGCAGGGGAAGCCGTAATGGAATCAGTTTCTATTTTTAATTTCCCTCCCATTTGCTCAATTAAGTCAATAATGACTTTATCGCCTTGGAGGGAATGGGGGTCGAGTCCTGTACAGCGAACAGGATTGCCCAATGTTCCGGCCACCAGCCAAAAAGCAACTTGTGAATAGTCACCTTCGACGCAATAGTCTGTGCTTTGATATTTTTGATTACCTGGTACGATGAATTCGCGGTAGTTGTTGTTAATAATTTTAATGCCAAATCGTTTGAGCATAGATAGGGTCAAATCAATATAACCTTTTGATTCCATTTCTGTTGTGATGATAATCGATGAATCACCAGGTAAGCGCGGTAAAGCAAACAGCAGACCAGAAACAAACTGGGAACTTACATCTCCTCGCAACCGAAATTCGCCGGGTTTCAATGCGCCCGTTACTGAGAGGGGGAGATGTCCATCCGTAGTTTGGTATGCAATCTGCTGTTTATCAAAAATATTAAAGTAATCATGAAGAGGTCGCTCTACAAGCTGACCTTTACCGGTAAAGGTCATGGTCTGGTTATTAAGTCCAAGGGGAATCAAAAAGCGGAGTGTAGAACCCGATTCATTACAAGCAATTTCTAGAGGCGTTGATTGTATGCAATTGGTTCCTGTGATGATCAAAGTATCATTTTCTTGATGAATGACGGCTCCTAAAGCTTCCATGGCCTTCATGGTGGCAATGATATCATCAGATAATAAAACACCAGTAATTTTTGACGTTCCTTCAGCTAGTCCAGCGCAGATAACAGCACGATGGCAAACGCTTTTGGAACTTGGGACACGAACGGTTCCAGCTAGACTAGATGGGGCAATATGCATGTCACTCATAAAATAACCTCCTGATTATAAATAAAGATGTATTTCATCGGGTTTAACTTTTTGAATAAGGCTTTTTCCTATGTGGGCTAGTAAAATAAGATGTAGACCACTTGTGGAATTTTTCTTATCTAAGGTCATTGATTCTAATAATGCTTTTTGATTATAATCCGTTGCCGTAGTGGGCAGGCCGTATTTTTCGATGAGCCCAATCAGGGCCTCGCTTGTGCCAGGTTTGGTAATGCCTAACGCTTCGCTTCGCGTTGTGATGCGTGCCATGCCGATAGCAACGGCTTCGCCGTGGGTATATGTTTCGTAATTAAAATAATTTTCGATTGCGTGACCAATGGTATGACCAAAATTGAGTGTCATTCGTAATCCAGTATCTTTTTCATCTTTCTCAACGAAAGATTGTTTAATTTCGCAGCAAGTAGCAATTACTGAGTGGATATTTTCAAGTAATTCTTGTTCGTCACGATAACGACTGAGGTCTTCAAAGAGAGATGTTTCGCTAATTCCACTATATTTGATGACTTCGGCAATACCATCACGCAGAACTCTAATTGGTAATGTTTCGAGAAGTTTAGGATCGATATAGACTGCGTCAGGGTGATAAAAGGTACCAATCAAATTTTTGCCATTTGGTAGATTGACGGCAACTTTTCCGCCGATACTACTATCGATTTGTGCTAGTAATGTCGTTGGAATTTGTATATAAGGTACTCCGCGTAGGAAAGTTGAAGCAGCAAAACCAACTAAGTCCCCGACCACACCACCGCCAAAGGCGATAATGAGGTCAGAGCGAGATATTTTAAAGTCTAGAAATTGACCATATAAATACTCTAGCATGGTCATAGATTTGCTTTTTTCCCCAGGAGGAACGACGATTTTGGTTACAAGAAAACCTTGCTGGGAAAGGCTATCCATTAAAATATTTCCGTAGAGTGCATCAACATGTTCATCAGTGACGACAGCAATTTTTTTGTTGCTATGGTTCATGGAGATGTGCTTTGCAATTGTAGGCAATAAATCTTTTTTTATCATAATAGAATATTGTTTTTGTGGAAGATTAATCGACAGGGTTTGCACTGAAAATTCCTCCTTCATTCTAAACAAAAGGCTTTTCTTTAGAAGTTTCGGTTATCAATTTGAGCAATTAAGCGTAAAGGTTCCATTAAAGCTGCGAAACGTTCTGTCGTAATGGATTGTTTACCATCACAAACGGCGTTGTCTGGGTCATTGTGTACTTCAATGATGAGTCCATCGGCTCCGACAGCGATAGCTGCTTTGGAAAGTGCCTCTACCATCCACCATTTTCCAGCTGCATGACTAGGATCAATGATGATTGGTAAGTGGCTCAGTCTTTTAAGAGCAAGTACTGCACTTAGATCAAGGGTATTACGTGTGTAAGTTTCAAAGGTACGAATTCCGCGTTCGCACAAAATTACATTGTCGTTGCCGCCAGCCATGATATATTCTGCTGACATGAGAAGCTCTTCAAAAGTAGCACTGAGTCCGCGTTTTAGCAAAATAGGCTTATTTGTTTGACCGAGAGCTTTAAGTAAGTCAAAATTTTGCATGTTACGTGCGCCGACTTGAATAATATCTACATCATCAACGAATTTATCAATTTTAGTGATTGACATGAGTTCCGAGACGATTGGTAATCCAGTTTCTTTTCTCGCAAGTTTCAGCAGTTCAAGTCCTTCTTCTTCCATACCTTGAAAAGCATAAGGTGATGTACGAGGTTTATAAGCGCCGCCACGTAAGAAACCGGCACCAGAGGCTTTCACTTTTTTCGCGATATCAAGAATTTGTTCTTCACTTTCTACAGAACATGGACCGGCGATCATTGTAAGTTGTGTACCACCGATGATTTGGTTTCCTACTTGAATTAGGCTGTTTTCAGGATGAAACATACGATTTGCTTTTTTGTAAGGTTGTTGTACAGATAAAATTTTATCTACATATTTTTTATTTAGCAATCTGTCACGATCAATTTGTTGTGTATTGCCGATAACACCAATAATAATTTGAAATTCACCATAAGTTGGACATGCTTTACAGTCGTTATTTTCTAGAATACGTATGATTTCCTCAAGATTTTCTTGTGTTGCTGTTGGATGTAATACGATAACCATAAATAAAACCTCCTCTTTTTTTGTGGGAAAATTTTCTAGATGATAGTAAAAAAAATAAGACTCCATTGAGTCTTGTCAAGATGCTTGCGAAAAATATGTAGTTGCCAGTTTCAGTCTAGCAATACGATCGCATCAAGATACTCATTGGAAAATTGTTTCATGAAATTTGCCCAGCAAAAATAGTCAAAGCTAAAAAAGTAGCTCCAACTAAAAAAGTAAAAATATTGTTGTCTCATTACTTTATGCATAGGTGTTAACATGAAAACGTCCTCCAATCAAAACAAGTGATAAATTTTTTGTCATTTGCTCTCTATTATAACAAACAGATAAAGTATGTCAAGGGATAGTTGAAAAAAGGTTGTAAAAGAATATAAATGTTAATTATGTTTCCTGGAGTCGGTCTTGTGTGCAGTGAGTAAAAACAGATCCTTTTTGTTGATTTGGATGGAGATTAAATATAAAATCATTACTATAGGTGATGAAAACAGGATAGTTGAATCATAAAGTCGAAAGGGTTATAGTGATCGAAATATGAGGGGGCCATTGCCGTGATAAATGATATTGATCGTCTAGGTATAAAAACACAAAGTGTGTGGAAAGATCCAATTTTTATTTTATTTACTATTTTTATAATGATTGTATCGATTTTGTATATATTTGCTAAGTCTTTATTGATTCTTTTGTTTATTACAGCCTTATTATTCATTCTGCTTGATCCAGCGGTCTTTAGAGTTTCTCGCTGTGTATCACATAGCGTAGCAGTCTTGCTCGTTTTATTTGCTTTTTTTGGTATCTTAGTCGTGGTAGCCAGTTTATTTTTTCATACTATTCTTCCAGATTTAGCAGGGTTTGTAAGAGAATTTCCAGCGGTTGTCGCTCAATTTGATTCTTCGGCTTTATTACGTGGTCTGCCGCCAGAATTCATGGATTATGGCAATCAAGTTCTACATGATGCTGTTGTTTTTGGCGTGGATATTGTTAAAGAATCCATTGTCCCTCTCATCCGTACTTTTTCTGGAGTCGCTGAAATGATTGCAGTGCCTTTTTTAACTTTTTATTTATTAAAAGATGGGAGAAGAATTGCGACTTCCATCGGGAAGTTTTTATCACCAGTGCAGGTCGGAAAGATTTCCCCTTTTTTAGGTGATGTTGGCAGAGTGCTTGGCAGTTATATCAGAGGACAAATGCTCATTTCTCTCGTTTCAGGTATTGTGGTATTTATAGGAATGTCCATTTTCGGTTTACCTTATGCACATATTTTGGCGGTCGTATCTGCGCTGTCAGAATTTGTGCCTGTTATTGGCACCGTGATTGCAACTGTACCTGGCACTTTGGTAGCCTTATCTTATTCCCCCTTATTGGCGTTAAAGGTATTGTTATTTTATGTGATTTTATTAAAAGTAAATCATAATATTATCTATCCTAAGGTAGTTGGTAAGGCGATTAAGGTACATCCTTTATTTATTATGGTTGCCATTTTATTATTTGGTCATCTGTTTGGAGTTACTGGTATGTTGTTTGCGGTACCTACTGTAGCGGTGGGGCGAGTCTGGTTACTGCATTTGCTAGGGCAAGAAAAGGGTGATAGAGTCTGCTAATCATTTTGAAGTTCATATCGATAGGATCTATTGCTTTAAAAAAGTAGTAGATCCTATTTTTTTGCGAAATCAGAAAGTATAATTGTGTGATACACGATTGTTTTTATTTTGATATACTTTAAATATGAAAAAATATATCAAAAAGCAAACTAAAATGATATAATCAAAATGACTATATAGTCATTTTGATTATATCATTTTTAGTAAGAAAGGTGAGAGTTTGATGCTTCTACAAAAACGCAAGAAACTTTCCATTGTAATTATGGTCATGGTTGTATTTTCAAGTATTATTGGATACCGAATCTATCAAAATCTATCTGTAAGCAAAGAACGAACTGCTAAAATGTCTCAAAGTAAAGGCGTTGCTGTTCAGGTTGCTACAGTAGAAGTGCGTGATATGATACCAGTAGCCGAATTTTCAGCGGGGTTAGAACCAGTATGGAGTACGGATATTTCCGCCAAAGTTGATAGCCGGATCGATACTCTTCAGGTAGCAGAGGGCGATCGTGTTGAGGCTGGTGCTGTCGTAGCGACACTCGATACGAATGAGTTATCAGCACAAGTGTTACAAGCTCAGGGGAATCTATCTGTCGCTCAGTCTAGTTTGGAACAGGCAGAGTTAGACTATAATCGATATAGTGCTTTAGCTTCTCAAGGTGCAGTATCGGCACAGCTTCTTGATAATGCGAGAACAAAACGAGATGCAGCAAGTGGACAAGTGCGGGCTGCAGAGGGAACTGTAAGGCAGGCGCAAGAAAAATTAAATAATGGGACTGTTGTAACGCCTCGTGGCGGTGTAGTGACCAAAAGATATGTACAGTCTGGAACTTTTACACGAGTCGGAGCTCCTATTATTACAGTAGCTGATTTATCTACTTTATTAGCTAAGGCTACGATCGGTGAGGCTCAGGTCGCAGAATTGAAAGTGGGATCCAGTGTAACAGTTAAGGTGGATGCCCTAAGTGGGCAAGAATTTAGCGGTAGTATTGTACGTATTTCCCCTGTGGCAGCTTTACCGGCCCGCACTTTTACAGCGGAAATTTCAATTGACAATGAGCAAGGTCTATTAAAGGCTGGGATGTTTGCTAAAATAGGAGTGCCGATTAAGCCACATCCTAATGCAGTGGTTATTCCTGAAAGTGCTTTGGTTATGCGAGAGGATCAAAAAACAGTATTTGTTCTTGGAGATGACAATAAAGTACAGCAACGTGTATTAAAGCTAGGGTTTATTGGTGGTGGTGTAGCAGAAGTTCTTGATGGGGTAAAACAAGGGGAACGTATTGTAGTGGAAGGACAAAATAAAATAAAGGATGGCATTGAAGTCAGTGCAGTGAAGGATGGTGGACAGTAATGGGAGGGATTATAACGTTCATTAAACGTCCTGTATTTACAACGATGCTGGTTATGCTATTGGTAGTATTTGGTTTAGGAGCCTATCCGAGTCTGGGGATTGATCTTAATCCTGATGTTGATTTTCCTCTTGTCAATGTATCTGTTAGTTATGCTGGTGCTTCACCGGAAGAAATGGAAAGTTTGGTAACGAAACCGATTGAGGATGTCGTAAGTTCCCTTTCAGGTATCAAAAATTTAACTTCAGTAACAAAGGAAGGGGTTTCTCAAACAACGATCGAATTTGAGTTTGGGACTGATCCTAAACTTGCAGCAAATGAAGTGCGAGAAAAAGTGGCAACTGTCCGTAAAAGACTTCCTGATCAGATTGATGAACCGACCATTCAACGGTTTGATATGGGGGCTGCCCCTGTTTTATATTTTAGTATGCTGTCAAATACCCGAAGTCCCGGAGAAATAAGAAAATTAGCTGTTGATGTAGTAAAAGATGAATTGCAACGTATTGATGGCGTTGCTGATGTGAGTATTACAGGTGCTACAGAACGTGAGATCCAAGTGCAGGTAGATTCTAAGAAATTAGCAGTTTATAAAATTACCATGCAACAAATTATTGATGGTATCAATAATCAAAATTTGAATGCTCCTGGAGGAGATATCACTGAAAAAGGAACTCAGTTAACAGTTCGGACAATCGGGCAATATAAAAGTGTTGATGATATTAAAAATCTCATCATTGCTAACCAGGATGGCCGTTTGATTAAGCTGAGTGATGTAGGAGATATCGTTGATAGCTTTGCTGAACAGCGTTCCTTAGTGCGTACAAATGGAGTGCCGAGTGTGATGGTTGCTATACAAAAACAATCAGGGACAAATACGGTAGATGTAGCTGAGCGTGCTAAAAGTGCCATGGACAAAGTGCAAAAATTATTGCCGCCAGATATAAAAGTTTCGGTCACTCGTGATACAGCAGTGTATATCAAAAGCAGTGTAGACGATGTTATGATGTCTATGATTTTTGGTGGGTTTTTAGCTGTTGTCATCACCTTTTTGTTTTTGCAAAATACTCGGGCGACTATGATTGGTGCGATTGCGATTCCGACTTCAGTGATTGCAACGTTTTTCTTATTAAAAAATATGCATTTCACGTTGAATAATATGTCTTTGATGGGACTTAGTTTGGCTGTCGGCATTTTAATTGATGATGCCATTGTTGTTATTGAAAATATTTATCGGCACATGGAAGCTGGTAAATCAGCTTTAGAGGCAGCGCGAGATGGTACTTCAGAAATTGCTTTGGCGGTTATGGCTACCACTTTATCTATCTTAGCTGTATTTGTACCTGTGGGCAGTATGGGCGGGATTGTTGGTCAATATTTCAAACAATTTGGTTTAACAGTAGCCTTTGCTGTAACTTTTTCCTTGTTTGTAGCTTTTACTTTGACGCCAACATTATCAGCCTACTGGCTAAAAAAACCAGAACATGATAAACCGATACTCCACGGTTGGCGCAAAATACTACAAACTTTCTTGGAATATTGGGAGAACGGTTTTCTAGTAGTGCAGGAAAACTACAAAAACGTTTTAATCTGGGCACTACATCGACCGAAAAAAATTGTAGTGATTGCAGTAGCTTCCCTGCTTATCAATGGATTATTATTGCCCTTTATTGGTACTGAGTTTCAACCCACCTATGATTCAGGGGAATTTAGTATTATGATGACAGCGCCAGCAGGTACAGCTTTTGAAAAAATGCAGAGGCTTGTTGCCCCAATTGAGAAAGAGGTAACAGGGATACCAGAATTGGAATCTGCTGTATTGACTGTGGGGCCTGGTAATCAAGGGAATAAAGCGACGATCGGTGTAAAGTTGGTTGCTACTGATCAACGATCACGATCAATGGATAAAATTATGGATGAGCTAAGATTAAAATTTCGTAATTTTGGCGACTTAAAAGTTGCTGTACAAAATAGTCAAGGTATGGGGCGTGGTGATGCTAGGCCAGTACAACTTGCTCTGCGGGGACCTGATCTTGAAGTGTTGACTCATACAGCTCAGGAACTAGCGGGAAAAATCAAACAGATTCCCGGTACTGCTGATGTTGATATATCAAGTGAACAGTCATCTCCAGAAGTGCAGATTACACTGAATTCTGTACGGGTCAATGATGCGGGACTTGATGCAACCGTAGTGGCAAATACAGTTCAATCAGCTTTTCTAGGAATTAATACTAGAAATAAATATAATGCTGGAGATAAAGATTACAATATTAAGGTACGGTTGGCGTCTGAACATCGGCAGAGTATTGATGATGTGGCTAATTTGCAGATTGCTGCAAAGTCTGGACAGTTTATTAGATTGGGAGACGTTGCAGAGATTAAATTATCATCAGGACCGACTGAAATCGATCGAGATATGCGCCAACGAGAAGTGATCGTTTATTCCAATGTAGTAGGGGTATCATCAGGTGATATTATTACGAAGGTGAAAGAAATTATGTCAGGGATGAATTTGCCTCTCGGATACTCTTACAAATTTGTTGGACAAGCCCAAACGATGCAAGATTCTTTTATGGAAATTGGAAAGTCATTAGGATTGGCAGTCATCTTAATTTATATGGTACTTGCTGCCCAATTTGAAAGCTTTATTCATCCTCTGACCATTATGTTATCCCTGCCATTTTCATTAGTAGGTGCTATTTTAGGCCTATTGATTTCTGGGCAAACTATGAATATTATGTCATTGATTGGTGTGATTATGTTAATGGGATTGGTGACTAAAAATGCCATTCTATTAGTAGATTATACAAATCAGCTAAGGGAAACGGGTAAAGAAATCACTGAAGCGTTGATAGAAGCAGGTAGTGTGCGGCTGCGCCCTATCTTAATGACCACTGCAGCAATGATTTTTGGAATGATGCCTATCGCATTAGGGATTGGTGCAGGAGCTGAACTTCGTCAGTCCATGGGGGTAGTGCTGGTTGGTGGCCTTATTACGTCCACCATACTCACATTGGTGGTTGTGCCAGTTGTATACTTGATGATTAATCAATTACAAAAACGTAAGTGATGAAAAGATACAGTTTCATAAAAAAGCAAAGACCTACAGACGGCGCATGCGATCTGTAGGTCTTTGCTGCTGAATCAAGAGTTAATCATTGTGAGAAATACAACTAGTTAGCAGGTTGTAGGAATTGTTTGGCGAAGTCATTTATAATCAGTTGTAAATGTATATGATGTCGTTTGCGCCAAGGAGGATAAAAAGATGTCCCGTAGAGTTTCTATATTATTTATCGTAGGATTATTTATACTGAATGTAATGAGTGTGACTGTCTTTGCTAGTGGGAAAGCAAACAACTCTTATGACTCGTATTATCAAGTTATTTATCACCATATTGCAGAACGTAGTCCGATGGGGTCCGAGTGGTCGGCTTGGATTGCTCAAGCCATTCTTTACTATTCAGGACAATATGCACTAGACCCACTTTTAGTTACAGCATTATTTCAACAAGAATCAGGATTCAATATGGCTGCTTATTCTCGGACTGGGGCAGTTGGAATTGCTCAATTGCAACCAGAAACAGCTGCTGGGCTAGGATTCGATCCTGCTGATCCAGCACAAAATATAGAAGGTGGCATAAAATATTTAGCTGTTCAACTGGCTAGATTTAATCAAGCAGGTGACTGGGGGACTACCTACGCAGTAGCAGCCTATAATGCTGGACCAGAATCTGTTATAAAGTATCAAGGAATTCCACCTTATTCTGAAACGAAAAATCATGTAAATGGTGTAGCGCAAAATTATAGTCAGTTACAAAAAGAAATGGGGTATTAGGAAAATAAGATGAGAAACACCTAAATAAGGAATTTGGTTGTATAATAGTTAGTAAAGACTATATAATATTTACATAATCAAAATGGAGGAGGCTGAATCAATGAGTATACATATTAATGCTGAGCAAGGTGATATCGCAAGTACGGTATTAATGCCAGGAGATCCACTAAGAGCAAAGTTTATTGCAGAAAAATTTTTACAGAAGGCTGTTTGCTATAATGAAGTGCGGGGCATGTACGGATACACTGGTTTTTATAAAGGAAAAAGAATTTCAGTTCAAGCATCGGGTATGGGAGTGCCATCAATATCCATTTATGCTCATGAACTCATTACTAGTTATAATGTGAAAAATATTATTCGAATTGGTACATGCGGTTCATTGCAAGAAAACGTAAAAATAAAAGATGTGATCATGGCGATGTCTGCATCCCATGATTCTAATATCAATCTACAACGTTTTGAAGGCATGACTTATGCGCCTACTGCAAGTTTTCAGCTTTTGGAGAAAGCCTATCATACAGCACAAAAGCTAGGTATTGAGGTTAAGGTTGGCAATATCTTCACAACAGATACCTTTTATCATGATAATCCTACGGATTGGAAACGTTGGTCTGATTTTGGTGTTCTTGCTGTTGAGATGGAAACAGTAGGACTCTATACATTAGCAGCGAAACATGGTATTAATGCCTTGACCATTCTAACCGTGAGTGATAGTTTGGTCACTGGCGAAGCCACTACAGCAGATGAACGTCAGACTACTTTTACGCAAATGATGAATATTGCCCTGGAAATGTCTGAATAAAATAATCTGCTTTACTAATTGTGATAAATGAATTATGATTTAACTAATTAAATAAGATGCTAGGGGGGCCTAATGGCTGAGAAGGATGTTCCTGACCCTTTGAACCTGACATGGTTAATACCATCGTAGGGAAGCTGCTTTGTATATTTTTTTTATATTGAGCGAACAAGCTTATCCTCTGTGGATAAGCTTTTTTTCCTATTAGAAATCATAGTGAAGTTATACTCGGGATCAGATTTTTATTTTTTGTAGATCGATAAGGCATGTCAGCGTTTCTCTTATTTAAAATTCCTTAAATCATGAATTTTGTGAGGTGAAAGATTTGCAAGTTGTATTGAATGGCAATCAAGAAATGTTGGAAAGAAATTTATCTTTATCGGAATTTGTAGAACTCAAAGGACTCAATCCAGAAACAATTATTGTTGAGTACAATGGGGAAATCGTAAAAAAAACAGAATGGTCAGCTATTGTTTTAAAAGATGATGATTGTTTAGAAGTACTGAATTTTGTTGGAGGAGGCTGAGGATATGAGTGATGCCTTAATAATTGGTGGGAAAAGTTTGCAGAGTCGATTATTCATTGGTACAGGTAAATATTCTACAGATGAGATGATTCCTGAAATAGTAAAAAAATCTGGATCAGAAGTCATTACTGTAGCCTTACGTCGGGTTGATTTTAATTCTTCTACTGGAAATGTGATGAATCATATTCCCTCTGGTATGCAATTATTACCCAATACATCTGGAGCTAGGAATGCGCAAGAAGCAATACGTATTGCACGTTTAGCTAAAGCAGCAGGATGTGGTAATTGGATTAAAATTGAGGTGATATCCGATAACAAGTACTTACTGCCTGATGGTTATGAAACGATCAAAGCGACTGAAGTTTTGGCAGCAGAAGGATTTGTGGTTTTGCCTTATATCAGTCCAGATTTGATGGTTGCAAAGAAACTTGTTGAAGTAGGTGCAGCAGCAGTGATGCCACTTGGTGCGCCAATTGGTACAAATCGCGGTCTTAAAACGAAAGAGTTATTAAAAATATTAATTGAGGAAATATCCTTACCTGTCATTGTTGATGCTGGTATTGGTAAACCTTCGGATGCCTGTGAAGCGATGGAAATGGGAGCGGCAGCTTGCTTGCTTAATACTGCAATTGCGAGTTCTAATAATCCAGGGCTCATGGCTGAAGCTTTTGGTATGGCGGTCATTGCAGGACGCAAAGCTTATTTAGCTGGGCTAGGAGGAACTCATCAATATGCGAGTGCATCATCACCTCTTACTGGATTCTTAAATGACTAAGGGGGAAACTATGAGTTTTTATGATGAATATGTACAATATTCCAATGATGATATCGATGCAGTATTAACAGGTACAACATCGGATCAAGTTGTAAAGATTATTGGCAAAGATCGATTAACAGTCATGGACTTTTTAGCTTTGTTATCACCTGCCGCTGAAGAACATTTAGAATTGATGGCGCAAAAAGCTCATCAGTTAACTAGGCAAAATTTTGGACGTGTCATTTTCTTATTTACACCAATCTATTTGTCGGACTACTGTACAAATAAATGTGTTTACTGTGGTTTTAATGTAACCAACACTTTTACGCGGAAAAAACTGACTCTTGAAGAAGTGGAAAAAGAAGCTCAAAGTATTGCTGCTACGGGGCTTAAACATATTTTGTTTTTGACAGGTGATGCTCCGAAGATTGCTGGCGTTGCTTATATGAAAGAGTGTATTAAAATTTTGAAAAAATATTTCTCTGCCATCGCTATTGAAATATATGCTATGGATAAGTCGGAATACGAGGAATTGGTCGATGCCGGAGTCGACAGTATGACAATGTTTCAAGAAACATATGATCCGCTTTTATATGATCAATTGCATTTAGCAGGTCCTAAAAAAGATTATCGTTATCGTCTCGACGCACCGGAGCGGGCTTGTCAGGCGGGGATGCGATCTGTCAATCTTGGTGCATTGCTTGGTCTTGATCAGTGGCGGCGTGATGGTTTTTTTGTAGGCTTACATACCAATTATATTCAAAATAAATATTCAGATGTGGAAGTAAGTCTTTCTTTGCCGCGCATACGCCCGACCATGGGGCAATGTGAAACTGGACTTACTGTAAATGATAGAAATATGGTACAAATGATGACAGCTTTTCGTTTATTTATGCCGCGCGCTGGAATTACTCTTTCTACACGTGAAAATGCACAGTTTCGTGATCATGCAATTAAACTTGGAGTCACAAAAATGTCTGCAGGGGTCAATACCGCAGTTGGCGGTCATACGGAAAGTCAAGAAAATTCAGGTCAGTTTGCAATATCGGATGAACGAAGTGTTGCCCAAATGTGTGAAGCTATATTGCAACTTGGATACCAACCAGTATTTAAGGATTGGCAAGCAATATGATGAATCATCTTACGAATCGATTTGAAGAAGCGTTACAGGGTGCTTTCGGTGAAGGAAAGCTAAGAAAAATACAAAGAGCAACCATTGGCATAGCTGGCGCTGGTGGTCTCGGTTCTAATTGTGCAGTCAACTTGGTGCGCAGTGGTTTTCTTAATTTTGTGATTGTGGATTTTGATCAAATTGAGTATTCGAATCTCAACCGCCAGTTTTATTTTTATAATCAGGTCGGTTTGCCGAAAGTGCAGGCGTTACAGGAAAATTTGCTTGCCATTAATCCTAATTTACAATTAGACATTAGGCAACAAAAAATTGAAGAAGATAATGTGGAAACGATTTTTGCGAATTGTGATGTGATTGTCGAGGCTTTTGATCAGGCACGTTATAAAAAAATGATTGTCGAACACTATCTACCTTCGAATAAGCTGATTGTATCTGCATCAGGAATTGCTGGCTGGTCAAATAGTGATGAATTAAAAACCCATAAGATCAAAGAAAATTTATATATTATTGGTGATTTGTCGTCAGCAGTTGGAAAAGACTTACCGCCATGTGCGCCCAGAGTCAGTATTGCTGCGGCAAAACAAGCGAATATTATCTTAGATTATATATTGAAAGGAGAATAGTCCATATGCAAAGAAATTACCGTTTTAATACAGAGTTATATTGTATTACAGCTGAAGAACTTTCAATGGGGCGTAGCAACGTTGAGGTTGTAAAAGAAATGATTGCTGCTGGCGTGAAAATCATACAATACCGAGAAAAAGACAAAAAAATGAAAGTGAAATACAGTGAATGTTGCATTATTAGAGAACTGACTAAGAAGGCCGGTGTCACGTTTATTGTTAATGATGATATTGATTTGGCGATCATTGTACAGGCGGATGGTGTACATATTGGTCAAGATGATTTACCGATTGAAAAAGTACGGGAACTGGTTGGAGAGCAGATGATTATCGGTATTTCAACTCATTGTCCTGAAGAGGCCCAGCAGGCTGTTCAAGCGGGGGCTGATTATATTGGAGTAGGACCTATTTTCAAAACGGCTACGAAGAAAGATGTATGTGCTCCTGTAGGGTTTGAGTATTTAGACTATGTTGCAAAAAACATACCGATTCCTTTTGTTGCCATTGGTGGAATTAAACTCAATAATATCCCCGAGGTGATCAAGAGCGGTGCGCAGTGTGTTGCGATCATTACAGAAATAACGACAGCTGGTGATATCCCTGAGCGGATCAGCCAAATTAGAGAAGTCATTAAAAATAGTATAGTTGAGGAGAAATGATGATGAATTATACAACACAAATGGATGCAGCCAAAAAAGGAATTGTTACTAAGGAAATAGCGAGGGTTGCAGAAAAAGAAGATATGGATGTTGCTCTCTTAATGGAGCTTGTTGCCCAAGGGAAAATTGCGATACCAGCCAATAAAAACCATACATCTCTTGATGCTACAGGAGTAGGTCAAGGATTGAGCACAAAAATTAATGTTAATCTTGGTGTTTCAGAAGATTGCTGTGATGTGGAGCAAGAAATTTGCAAAGTCCAAAAAGCCATTGATATGAAAGCTGATGCGATTATGGATTTGAGCTGTTTTGGAAAAACGCGGGAATTTCGTCGTCGGTTGATTGAAATGTCACCTGCCATGATCGGTACAGTACCCATGTATGATGCTGTGGGTTTTTTAGATAAAGAACTAAAAGATATTACCGCTGAAGAATTTTTAGCTGTTGTGGAAAAACATGCAGAAGATGGCGTTGATTTCATGACGATTCATTCTGGTCTTAACCGCGAAACAGCTGCGAAGGTAAAAGAAGAAAGACGATTAACCAATATTGTATCCCGCGGCGGTTCGTTACTCTTTGCTTGGATGGAACTGAATAATAGTGAAAATCCTTTTTATGAATATTATGATCGGGTACTTGATATCTGCGCTAAGCATGATGTTACCTTGAGTCTCGGAGATGCTTGCCGTCCAGGTTCTATTAATGATTCGACAGATGCATCTCAAATTCATGAACTGATTGTTCTTGGTCAATTGACAAAACGTGCTTGGGCAAAAAATGTTCAAGTTATGATTGAAGGACCTGGACATATGGCATTAAATGAAATCACTGGAAATGTTATGTTGCAAAAACGTCTATGCCATGGTGCACCTTTTTATGTATTAGGACCATTGGTAACGGATGTAGCACCTGGCTATGATCATATTACCAGTGCAATTGGGGGAGCTATTGCTGCTTCTGCTGGTGCAGACTTTTTGTGTTATGTGACGCCTGCCGAACATTTGCGTTTACCAACCTTGGATGACATGAAAGAAGGGATTATCGCAGCGCGTATTGCGGCTCATGCTGCCGATATTGCTAAAGGAGTTAAAGGTGCGCGAAATTGGGATAATCAAATGAGTAAAGCACGCGCAGATATTGATTTTAACAAGATGATTGAACTGGCCATTGATCCTGAGAAAGCTAAATCTTATCGGGAATCATCATTGCCTGAGCAAGAAGACACATGTACAATGTGCGGTAAAATGTGTGCGATGAAAACGATGAATCGAATTTTAAATGGGGAAGGTTTAGATATTTAAAACCTTCTGATCCTTATATAACTTGTAATCATGATTACAAAAAGTGTGGTTTTTAACCGCACTTTTTCTTTTTTGGGGCATACGATAATAAGGTGAAAAAATATTGCTATCATCTACATGATGATTCTCTTAATCGCAAATACTAACATGCAGAAATTAAAAAAAGGAAGGTTGCGAAATGGAGTATTTATTACCTTTATTGAGTATTATAATGATTAATATTTTACTTAGTGGTGATAATGCCTTAGTGATCGCTCTGGCTAGTCGTAAATTGGGACCCAAGCAACAACAGTCTGCTATGCTGTTTGGTAGTATTGGTGCCATTGGATTGCGGATTATTTTAACTTTTATTGCGGTATTTATTCTTAAAATACCTTATTTGCAAATTTTAGGAGGTGTATTGTTATTATGGATTGCCATCAAATTAATTGTTGATCATCATCAACATGAAAAAATTGAAGCAAAAAAAAATTTATGGGATGCCATTAAAACCATTATCATTGCCGATATTATCATGAGTCTTGATAATGTAATTGCCATTATTGGCATTGCAAAAGGAAATATAAGTTTATTAGTGATTGGACTTATTATTAGTATTCCTATGATTATATGGGGAAGCAAATTTATTGGCATACTGATTCAAAAATGGCCTATTCTTATTGTAGTAGGATCAATTTTTTTAGGATGGACTGCAGGAGAAATGGTTATATCTGACAATCAGATAATTCAGATTGTTGAAAGAAATTACTGGTTAAAAATGGTTGTTCCGAGTGTTTTTGCAGTCATTGTTGTAATTACTGGTAGCTGGATGGTAAATTTTCATAAGAGATTAAAAAGAAAAAAATAAAATCCGAATGTTAAAATACAAAAAGTAGATAATGTTCATATTTTATTGACAGCTTTTTGTGTATGTTGTAAAATAATGTGGTAACAGAATATAACTCGTATAATTTTGAGAATAGGGCTCAAGCGTTTCTACAAGGCGACCGTAAATTGTCTAACTACGAGTGAAAGTGTACCTAGGGTTCCGCATGATGTAAGTAGACAATCTGTCTACTTTATTATGGTCTGTGACCAAGTGGTACAGACACTATGACAGTGTTACACCGATGGGATAAAAACCCGGGCGGGGAGGTTTCGCTCATTACTCGATGCGATTCTCCCTGCCCGGGTTATTGTTTTACAATGGGGGTGGTGGTTGGTTAGCTTTTCTGGATAAAATCAAGATCCGATCAATTATATTTTATATTAAAGGGGATACATAAATGTTAGATCGTTTTTTTAAACTAAGTGAGCGGAATACAAATGTGCAGACCGAGGTAACAGCTGGTATTACCACATTTATGACAATGGCATATATTTTATTTGTAAATCCTAGTATTCTTGGTGCGGCAGGTATGGACAAGAATGCTGTATTATTAGCGACTGCGATTGGTTCAGGAGTTGTTACAATGATGATGGGGTTATTTGTAAATTACCCTATTGCCTTAGCTCCTGGTATGGGCCTCAATGCTTTTTATGCTTTTACAGTCGTTATTGGTATGGGAATCCCTTGGCAAGTTGCTCTGGGAGCTGTGTTTATTTCCGGTGTTATTTTCTTACTCTTAACCCTGACAAAAGTACGTCAACTTTTAGTTGAAGGTATGCCTCATTCTTTAAAACATGCCATTACAGTTGGGATTGGTATGTTTATTACAATCATTGGTCTAAAGATTTCAGGGATTATGAGTATTCGCTTATCTCTCATTCCACCGACAATCGAGAAAATTGTTGCTGGACATGGAAATGGTACACCTATGTATTTTGAAACCATCATTGAAATGGGAAAAGTTGCGGATAAAGAAGTATTATTAGCTTTATTCGGTCTTTTGTTAACCAGCGTTTTAATTGCACGGAATGTAAAAGGTTCGATGTTGGTTGGTATTATTACAAGCACTCTTGTTGGTGTTGTGATGGGAATTGTAAAAGTTCCAGCGGGATTTGTTCCTATTGCTATTCCTGATTTTAGTAATAATGCTTTTTTTGCCCTTGATATCCCAGGCGCAATTGGTATGGGGTTGATGACAATTGTTTTTACATTTACCTTTGTAGAATTATTTGATACCATGGGAACTTTGGTTGGAACAACAAGTAAAGCCGGTTTAATGGACAAGGATGGGAAAATTCCTAATATTGGTAAGGCTATGTTGGTAGATGCTACTGGTGTAAGTCTTGGTGCCGTACTTGGAACAAGTACAATCACTGCTTTTGTTGAAAGTGCAGCAGGTGTTGCAGCGGGTGGTCGTACAGGCTTAACTGCAGTTGTTTGTGGTATTTTATTCGTCCTAGCGCTCTTTTTTACACCGATTGTAAGTTTGATTCCTGATGCTGCGACGGCTCCTGCCTTGATTATTGTTGGTTGCTTGATGATGGAAGGTGTGCGTCATATTGATTTTACTGATTTTACTGAGGCTATGCCTGCGTTTATGACCATTGTTATGATGCCTTTTACTTATAGTATTGCGAATGGTATTTCTTTCGGATTGGTATTATATCCACTCTTGAAGATCATTACTGGTCGTAGTCGTGAAGTTCATTGGATTGTATATATATTAGCTATTCTGGTTATTATACGCCTAGTATTTCTTGCAGAGTAAACCCATAAACCCAGATATCAATCAAGAAGATATCTGGGTTTACTAAAAAATAAATTTAATAGTTTGTCTAAAAAGAAAAACGACAGGAGGATTTATGAAAGTTGCAATTATAATGGGAAGTGATTCTGACTGGCCTCTCGTAGAACCAGCAGTTCAAGTATTAACTCAATTTGGCATTGAGACTGAAGTTGTTGTGGCATCAGCCCATCGCACACCTGATAAAGTGCATGTTTTTGCTTCAGAGGCTCGGCAGCGAGGTATTGAAGTAATTATTGCAGCTGCTGGAGCAGCGGCCCATCTAGGTGGAGTGATTGCAGCTTATACGACATTACCTGTGATTGGTATCCCGATTAATAGTACAACTCTCAATGGTCTTGACTCACTACTCAGTATTGTCCAGATGCCAGCGGGTATTCCCGTCGCTACAATGGCGATCAATGGCGCTAAAAATGCAGGTATTTTTGCCGTGCAGATCATGTCTGGAAAACATATTCAACTTGTTGATAAGCTTGCCGACTATCGCAAACAAATGGCAAATGAAGTTGAAGAAAAAGCAGTTAGACTTTCCAACAAATTATCATAAGAAGAATTAATGAGGAGGCGTTTGAACATGGAAAAACAACCTATGTATGAAGGAAAAGCAAAGAGGGTATATAAAACTGACGTTGACGGTGAATTATTGGTATATTTCAAAGACGATGCAACAGCTTTTAATGGTGAGAAAAAAGGAACAATTGAAAGCAAAGGTGTACTCAATAATAAAATTTCTACATTCTTTTTTAATTTACTCAGTGAACACGGTATTCCTCACCATTTTATTAGCATGCCAAGTCCGCGTGAAATGTTAGTAAAATCATTAGAAATTTTACCAGTAGAAGTCGTAGTTCGTAATATTGCAGCAGGTAGCTTGGCTAAACGCATTGGTTGGGAAGAAGGTACAAAACTTCCTCAGACTGTTCTTGAAATGTACTATAAGAACGATGATCTTGGTGATCCTTTAATTAATAACTATCACATCAAAATGATGGGACTCGCGACAGAAGAACAAGTGAAAATAATGGAAGAATATGCTCTTAAAATAAATGAAGTGTTGACTAATTACTTAAAAACTAAAAAATTAGAACTCATTGACTTTAAATTAGAATTTGGTGTGCATAAAGGTGAAGTCTTACTTGGTGATGAAATTTCTCCAGATACTTGCCGTTTTTGGGATAGTGAAACAGGCGAAAAAATGGACAAAGATAGATTCCGTCGTGACCTTGGAAATGTTGAGGAGGCCTATAAAGAAGTATTATATCGTTTAACAGGAGAAAAGGCATGATTCTGGATTATGATAAGATGCATGACGAATGCGGTGTTTTCGGGATTTATTCGCGTCAGGATAATGTAGCTAAAAATACCTATTGGGGTTTGTATGCCTTACAACATCGTGGTCAAGAAAGTGCAGGCATTGCAGTAACAGATGGATCATGGATGGATGTGTCTCGGGGGATGGGGCTTGTGAACGAAGTTTTTCGCCATCAATTGCCCGATTTGCCAGGACAATACATTGCGATTGGTCATGTACGTTATTCCACAACCGGTTCTAGTGCGTTAATGAATACTCAACCTTTAAAGGTTAAGTATTCTGGTGGTCATATTAGTTTGGCTCATAATGGAAATTTGACAAATGCAGGACGATTGCGGAATCAAATGGAGGAAGAGGGGAGTATCTTTCAGACTTCCATTGATAGTGAAGTGATCGTTAACCTGATTGCTCGATCAAGAAAAGCAACATTAGAAGAAAAAGTGATTGAAAGTTTATCAAAAATCGAAGGTGCTTATTGTTTAGTTGTCATGACTGAAGAAAAATTAATTGGAGTGCGTGATCCTAATGGGCTTCGTCCTTTGTGTATTGGTAAACTCAGTGGTGGCGGTTATGTGATATCATCAGAATCCTGTGCACTTGATACAGTTGCTGCTGAATTTGTGCGGGATGTAGAACCAGGTGAAATGGTAGTGATTGATGATCATGGTATCGAATCCTATCATTTTGGAGAAAAAGGCCGAGAGGCATTGTGCATCTTTGAATATATTTACTTTGCTAGACCTGATAGTGTCATTGATGGTCAAAGTGTGTATCAAGCCAGGCTTGAAATGGGGAGAGAATTAGCTCGTGAGAGTGGTCTTACCGCTGATATTGTTATTTCTGTACCTGATTCCGGAACGACCGCTGCTCTAGGATTTAGCCAAGAGTCAGGGATTCCTTTTGCTGAAGGATTGATTAAAAATCGTTATATTGGACGTACGTTTATTCAACCTGATCAAAAAGAAAGAGATTTAAGCGTTAAGATCAAGTTAAATGCTGTTAAATCTATCGTTAAAGGAAAATCGGTCATTATGGTCGATGATTCCATTGTGCGTGGTACAACCAGCGGTAAAATTGTGCGCATGATTAAGGATGCAGGAGCAACTGCAGTGCATATGTGTGTGAGTTCACCACCAATCATGTATCCTTGCTACTATGGTATTGATACCTCAGTGCGCAAAGAGTTGATTGCTGCTTCCAAAAACGAGGAAGAAATTAGACAGTTTATCGGTGCCGATTCCTTGCACTATCTTTCAATTGAAGGACTAGCTAAATCTGTGACCAAGGCTAAATATCAAAATATGTGCTATGCCTGTTTCAATTCTAAATATCCAGGCAGCAAGCCTTGCGAACAAACAAGCGAAAATGGAAAATATGTTTTTGAACAGGGGGCCCCTCGATGAGCCAATTGACATATCGTGAAGCTGGTGTAGATATTGATGCCGGCAATAAAGCTGTTGACTTAATGAAAAAACATGTACGTTCTACCTACCGCCCAGAAGTACTTGGTGATATTGGTGGTTTTGGTGGTCTATTTGCTCTTAATACTGGGAAATATCGTCAGCCAGTTCTTGTATCTGGCACTGATGGTGTAGGTACGAAGTTGTGTGTTGCTTTCATGGCAGATAAGCATGATACCATTGGTCAAGATGCTGTTGCTATGTGCGTGAATGATATTTTAGTACAAGGAGCGGAACCTTTATTTTTCCTTGACTATTTGGCTGTCGGTAAATTAGAACCTGAAAAAGTTGCTGCGATTGTTAGTGGTATAGCGGGAGCCTGCCTAGAGTCAGGTTGTTCACTCATTGGTGGTGAGACAGCCGAAATGGCTAGTTTCTATAAAAATGGAGAATATGACATTGGTGGTTTTGCTGTTGGCGTAGCGGAACGTTCTAAGTTGATCACTGGTGAAAAAATACAACCTGGTGATGTTTTGATTGGTCTGCCGTCAAGTGGATTGCACTCGAATGGTTATTCTTTAGTGCGTAAAATTTGTTTTGATGTAAAGGGATTTACAATTGATCAGCAAATTCCGGAATTAGGTAAAACGTTAGGTGATGAATTATTAGTACCAACTAAATTATATCCAAAAGCCTGTTTACCTTTAATTGAGAAATTTGATATACGAGGTATGGTTCATATTACTGGTGGTGGATTCTATGAAAATATTCCTCGGGTGCTGCCAGAAGGCTGTGGTGTAGAAGTCAATACAGAAGCTTGGCCTAAACCAGAAATCTTTGGATTAGTGCAGCAGTGGGGCAATGTTGCGTGGCCAGAAATGTACCGCACTTTTAATATGGGGATTGGGATGATTTTGGTTGTTCCTCAGTCCGAAGTGAGTGCCATTCAAGAAGACCTAACAGCACGGGGAGAAGTTTCCTATGTCATTGGTCATGTGACTGATGGACCACGGGAGGCAGTGCTGAAAGGTGGCATCTTCGGTGAGTGAAACAGTACTCGGTATATTAGCCTCAGGGCGAGGCAGCAATATGCAAGTCATTTTAAATAACATTCATTCGGGCCAGATTCATGCTAAGATTGGGGTGGTCATTAGTGATCATCCGACTGCCAAAGTGTTAGAAATTGCCTCTGCCGCTGGGATTCCAGCGGTATGCGTTGAACGAAAAAACTTTGCTACTAAGCAAGAGTTTGAGGCGGCTATCGCTGCAGAACTTGTTAATCATGAAGTGAAATTGGTTGTGTTAGCAGGTTTCATGCGTATTTTAAGTGGATATTTTATTGGTTTATTTTCGGGACGTATTATGAATATTCACCCATCTTTATTACCTGCTTTTCCAGGATTACATGCTCATGAACAGGTATTGGCGTATGGTGCTAAAGTTTCTGGTTGTACAATTCATTTTGTCGATGAAGGTGTAGATACGGGGCCGATTATTATGCAACAAGCAGTGGCAGTGCTCGCTGACGATACGGCTGATCGTTTGGCTGAACGTATCATTAAAGTAGAGCATGCATTATATTCCAAGGCGATTGGTTTATATTGTGAGCAACGTCTGTGTATTGAAGGTCGGAATGTAAAAATTATCGAAGGATGAGGAGTCTCAATGAATATAAAACGTGCACTAATTAGTGTTTCTGATAAAACTGGTGTTGTTGAATTTGCTAAAGAACTTCATAATTATGGTGTAGAGATTATTTCTACAGGCGGTACGATGAAGACGCTGAGAGAAGCGGGTATACCTGTTAAATATGTGAGTGAAGTAACTGGTTTTCCAGAGATTATGGATGGGAGAGTAAAAACTCTTAATCCATATATTCATGGTGGAATTTTAGCGATCCGTGATAATGCTGCTCACGTTGAGGCGATGGAGAAACACAATATTACTGGAATAGATATGGTTGTTGTCAATCTGTATCCTTTCCGTCAGACAATCGAAAAACCTGATGTTTCTCTGGAAGATGCAGTTGAAAATATTGATATTGGTGGACCGGCTATGATTCGGGCTGCTTCCAAAAATTTTAAATATGTTACTGTTGTTGTAAATCCAGCAAGATATAATGATATTTTACTTCAATTAGCTGAGGGCGGTACTATTTCCGATGGATTCAGAATGGCTCTTGCAAAAGAAGCTTTTAATCATACAGCAGAATATGATGCTTGCATTGCAGGGTATTTAGCTGGGCAGCTAGGGGAAGGTCAGTTTGCTGATACCGTACATTTAGTATATGAAAAAGTACAACCTTTGCGTTATGGTGAAAATCCTCAACAGCAAGCAGCTTTTTATAGGGAAAAACATTTTACAGGATCTGGCGTAGCCAATGCTCGTCAACTGCATGGTAAGGAATTATCTTTTAATAATATTGTAGATGTAGAATCTGCTTACAGTATTGTAGCTGAGTTCGATGAACCAGCGGCAGCTATTATAAAGCATACTAATCCTTGTGGTACAGGAATTGGTCATACTTTGTCTGAAGCTTATGAAAAGGCTTATCAGGCTGACCCTGTATCGGCATTTGGTGGTATTATTGGTCTTAATCGTGAAGTGGATGTAGTAACCGCTGTGCAAATTAGTAAAATCTTTATTGAGGCAGTGATTGCTCCAAGTTTTAGTGAAGACGCTTTAGCGATTCTGAGCAAAAAACAAAATATTAGGTTGTTAGTTGCTGATAAATTACAGAGTGGTTGTAAGCAAGTCGATATAAAAACTGTCTCAGGTGGTATGCTGATACAAGAACGCGATGTGTCAATTGAATCATCTGAAGATATGAAAGTTGTCACAAAACGTCAACCGAGCCCTGAAGAATGGGAACAATTAATGTTGGCATGGAAAGTGGTTAAGCATGTAAAATCGAATGCGATCATTGTCGCAGGTGATCATCAGACACTTGGTGTTGGAGCTGGACAGATGAATCGGGTGGGAGCAGCTGCGATTGCTTTACAACAAGCTGGAGAAAAAACACAGGGTGCAGTCATGTCTTCTGATGCTTTCCTTCCTTTCCGTGATACGGTAGATGTTGCTGCAAAAGCTGGTATTACTGCTATTATTCAACCAGGCGGTTCCATGCGAGATGAAGAATCCATTCAAGCTGCTGATGAACATGGTATTGCGATGGTGTTTACTGGCATTCGACATTTTAAACATTAAAAATTAGGATCAGGCTTAATTGATATAAAAAAATTAAGCCTGATTCTAAGGTTAATAAGTGAGTAGTCAGGGGGCGATTTGGCCCTCTAAATTTATTTGAGAGGTGGATGTTTAGTGAATATATTGGTGATCGGTAGCGGTGGACGTGAGCATGCACTAGTATCAAAGTTAAAGGAAAGTCAACAGGTTACAAAAATTTACTGTGCCCCAGGAAATCCGGGTATTGCTGAGATGGCTCAGTGTGTTTCGGTTGATATCAATGATAATTCAGCTCTTCTGGAATTTGCTCAAAAAAATGAGATTGGTCTTACGGTCGTAGGGCCTGAAGTACCTTTAGCAAACGGTATCGTTGATATTTTTACAGAGAACGGTCTTAAAATTTTTGGACCAACACAAAGTGCTGCTCGTATTGAAGGTTCAAAAGCTTTCGCAAAATATTTAATGGAAAAATATAATATCCCCACTGCTGCTTTCGCCGTATTTACAGACGCAGAGTCCGCAAAACAATATATCAAGAAACAAGGTGCACCTGTGGTGGTTAAAGCAGATGGTTTAGCTGCTGGTAAAGGTGTAGTGGTTGCTATGACTCTTGATGAGGCTCTAGAAGCGGTGGATATGATCATGTGTGACAATGTTTTTGGACAAGCAGGTAGTCAGGTTGTCATTGAAGAATTTTTAGTCGGTGAAGAAGCCTCCATACTTACCTTTACTGATGGAAAAACAATCGTACCGATGGTGGCAGCTCAAGATCATAAAAGAGTTTATGATCATGATCAAGGGCCTAATACTGGTGGTATGGGCGCATATGCACCAGCACCAGTGGTTACTGCAAGTATTAGTGAGCAAGTTATGCGTGAAATTCTACAACCTACAGTTGATGCGATGGTGAATGAAGGTTCTCCTTATTGTGGTTGTTTGTATTTGGGGCTTATTATAACAGCTGATGGACCAAAAGTGATTGAATTCAATGCGCGTTTTGGTGATCCTGAAACTCAAGTCGTATTACCTTTATTAGATAGCGATTTGGTCACTATTATGGTATCATGTATCAATGGAACATTAACTGATACTGAGATCAAATGGAAGGATGCAGCAGCCGTTTGTGTTGTAATGGCAGCAGGCGGATATCCTGGAACTTATAAAAAAGGTGATGTGATGACTGGTCTTGAAGAAGCCAAACAACAAGGGGCTTCTGTATTTCATGCTGGTACTGCCCTTTCTAATGATAACCAATTCGTGACGAATGGTGGTCGTGTTTTAGGTGTTACAGCCATTGCTTCAGATCTTAAGCAAGCTGTCGATAAGGCTTATCAGGCAGTTGGTAAAATCCAGTTTGAGGGTGTTCATTATCGAAAAGATATTGCACATCGTGCAATGAAAAAATAAGCAGTATCATGAAATAGAGAAACTCTTCATATTGAAAATATTCTTTTTCCAAGAGCACAGTGTATATAAAGTACTTTTTGGATATGTTTTATTGAAAAACAAGAGGAAACGGCACCTAGGTTATATTAATCTAAGGTGCCTATTTTTACGTAATTAGAAAGTATTACACTTTCTAAGGTTACGAGTAAGGTCTGGGTTGAGGACTTGGTGAGAGGCAAAGGGAAGGAGAAGTGAGTATGAATATACTGGTAACTGGTGGTACTGGATTTGTTGGAAAAGCATTAGTGAATCGGCTCGTATTACAGGGCTTTACACCTTATATTGTTTCACGTAGCCATGCCGTAGATTCTTCAGGATCCTTAGTTGCGATACCGACTGTTGGTGAATTATTTCCTCCAGATTTGATCGGGAGAGTATCGCAAGTCATTAATCTAGCTGGTGAAAGTATTGCTGGTCATCGCTGGAACAGGCAAGTGCGCGATCGGATTTTAACGAGTCGAGTAGAAATGACTCGCTGTCTTGTAGGAAGCATTCGACGTAATCGTGAGCAGGGGATGCCTTACCCAAAGGTTCTAGTGAATGCCTCGGCAATCGGTTATTATGGGACTCATCCATCGCGGATTTTTACGGAAAAAAGTGAGAACGGTGATGATTTCTTGGCTGATGTATGTCGATGTTGGGAAGGAGAGGCTCTGCAGGCAGAATCTTTAGGAGTTCGAGTGATCTGCTTGCGGTTTGGCCATATATTAGATTGTGATGGTGGCATGTTGCAACGCGTAGCTTTCCCCTTTCGTTTCGGTGTGGGAGGCTATTTGGGTGATGGGCAGCAATGGATGTCTTGGATTCATCGTAAAGAACTGATTGAGATCATTATACAATCTTTGGAGGGTGATAATTGGCAGGGGGTTTATAATCTGACGACGCCTTATGCTGTCACTATGAAAGAATTTATGGAGGTGTTGGGGAGGGTCATTGGCAGTAAAAGTCGTGTGCGTATTCCAAGTTATATGGCAAGGCTTCTTTTTGGAGAAATGGCACAAGAAGTATTGCTGAAAGGACAGAAAGTCTTTCCTGAGCGTTTGTTGAAAGAAGGATATATCTTTCAATATCCTCATTTAGAAGAAACTTTAGTCGATATTTATCGTAAATAAATTAATAATAAGAAATTACAAAAAAAAATGTTGACATTGGTTTTGAAAACACCTATAATAAACAAGTGGTTAAAACAACTACTGACTCCGTAGCCCAGCTGGATAGAGCGCTTGACTACGAATCAAGAGGTCGCAGGTTCGAATCCTGCCGGGGTCACCACTTTATAAATGTAAACACTTGAAGAATATTCAAGTGTTTTTTTGTATTAGCTAATCAAAGGGTATATTGAATTTTTGATTCTAAAGATGAATAATTAAAGCTTTGGATTAGATAAGATGAGTTGGCGTAAGCCGAGTCTTTTTTTTTATCGTCTAATTGAATAAAATTTTATATAATTGAGTCAATAAAATCAAAAAAAAACGGAAAATAAAAGAAGTATTATGAAGTATTGTGAATGCAGTGTATGATAATGGTAGATAGATTTAAAACGGTATAAAGGGGAAGGAGACTTTTATGTTAAAACAACAAAGTTTAAAAGCAAAGCTGATTTTATGTTTTATTTTATTCGCATTTATTCCTGCGGCGATTGGCGGGGCAATTAGTATTTATATGAATATCACTTCAACTAAAAGTGCGGCAGTACATAGTAACGGTAACACGGCGGCACAAGTTGCGAAACAAATTGAAATTATGTTAAATGGTTCTAAAGGGATGATAGAAGGCTTGGCACTAGGACCGACGGCTCATTCTATGGATGGAGCTGCCATACGGGACATGATTATTGGAATGCAACAAAAAAATCCTCAGTTTGAGCTAATTTTCGTAATGGATGCTAATGGTATGCAAATTGCTAGGACATCGGGGAATCTGGCAAATCGTGGTGATCGACCTTATTTCAAAGAAGCAATAAAGGGGAACACTTTTTTTACAGATGCATATATATCATCCTTCACGAATGCACCCTGTATAACGATTTCGACTCCAATAAAAAATTCAAGTGGTCAAGTTGTTGGTGTGTTTGCTGCTGATATTAGTTTGCAGTCTCTTAAAGGTATTGCTGAAAATGTTAAAGTTGGGAAAAATGGTTATATTGAAATTATTGATAATGTAGGGACTGTTATTGCTCATCCAGATCATGATAAAGTACTAAAGAAAGAAAGTTTTGCCAATATTGATTATGTACAAAAAGTCATTAATGGACAGTCTGGCTGGGTAGAAACGGTGTCAACTCGTGGTGATAAAACATTAACTGATTTTGCGCCGATTGCTAACTATAAATGGGGAATTATCGTCAATCAGCCAGTGGCGGAAATATTTGATGCTGCAATTTCAGCTGCATACCTTATAATTGCTATTTTAATTATTTCTATCTTACTTGCGACGATAACAGCTTTCTATATAACACGTGGCATTGTCAATCCATTGCGACAAGTCGTTGAAACAGTTGATCTCATTGCTGATGGTGACTTATCTCATACTCTTACAGCTGAAGGTGTTTTAGAAGTGAATCAGTTGGTACGGGGAGTCAATCATATGACCGAATCTTTGCGGAAAATTATTACACATACTGCGACTGTGGCTGAATCAGTGGCAGCATCGGCTGAAGAATTAACAGCTGCAGCAACTGAAGTTGGCAGGGCTTCTGATGAGGTTGCACATACGATTCAAAATGTAGCTCACAGTGCTGTTACACAGATGCGCTTATCTGAGGAATCGACTAATGTAATTTTAGGTATGAATAGCTGTAACTTGGATACTGTACAAGCAGCGCGTGATGTATCCGAGGTATCAGACAAAAGTGAACAATCGGCTGAAAATGGCATTAAACAAGCGGAGCACGCTGTTAGTTTGATGAATCATATTCAAGATGATGTAAATCAAACAGGTATTATGATTGATGTGCTTGGTCAAAAATCACGGCAAATTGGTCAGATTGTTGAAGTGATTACTGGTATAGCAGGGCAAACAAATCTATTGGCATTAAATGCTGCGATTGAAGCAGCGCGCGCTGGCGAACAGGGACGCGGATTTGCGGTAGTAGCAGATGAGGTACGAAAATTAGCGGAACAATCGCAAACCGCTGCTAAAGAAATTGCTGCAATTATTGGTGCGATTCAAAGTGAAACGGCTCAAACTGTAGAAGCTATGGACAAGAGTGGTAAAGAAGTGGCTGAAGGTGTACGAGTCGTTGTCGCTTCAAAAATTGCTTTTGAAGAAATTTATGTCGATGTGAAGAATATGAGGCAACGTGTAGAAAAAATTGTAGGATTGGTCGAACACCAGTGTATGGGGAGTTCGCAAGTTGAGCAGGTAGTAAGAGGGATTGCTGATTCAGCTCGGTTGAATTCGGATAGTTCACAAGAAGTTGCAGCTGCCAGTCAAGAGCAAAACGCTTCTTTACAAGAAATTGTTACAGCTGTTTCTAGTTTGGCAAAGATGTCTAGTGAATTACAAGAGGCTGTAAGTAATTTTAAAGTATAAAATCATTATAATTATAGTATAATAAATAAATAAATAAATAGGCGAAATAAGGCGAAAAAAAGAGAAAAAGTGAAATATTTAATGAAAAAGTTATGAAAACGGTTAAATTTGATGTTGCTAATATAGTAGTAATTTGGTATACTAACAAAGTCGCCAAAAACAAGTTGAGAAATTGCTTGTAACAAGCGAAAAAAAGTTAGTAAAAAAACTTGACACGAAATAAGAGACATGATATAATAAATCTTGTCGCTAGGGAATGTTAAGAAAATGGTGGCTGTGGTGAAGCGGTCAACACGGCGGATTGTGGTTCCGTTATTGCGAGGGTTCGATCCCCTTCAGCCACCCCATTTTAAAACTAGCAAAAACTAATAGGGGTATAGCCAAGTTGGTAAGGCACGGGACTTTGACTCCCGTATGCGTTGGTTCGAGTCCAGCTACCCCTGCCACTACGGTTCACTAGCTCAGTTGGTAGAGCACCTGACTTTTAATCAGGGTGTCCCGCGTTCGAGCCGCGGGTGAGCCACCATTTAATCTCATATGCGGGAATGGCGGAATGGCAGACGCACCAGACTTAGGATCTGGCGCCGCAAGGTGTGGAGGTTCAAGTCCTCTTTCCCGCACCACATTAAAGTCAAAGCTTTCAGATGAACTTCTGAAAGCTTTTTTGTTTTGCTGAGAATGGTGAGAGGGCATATAGTCAAATAAAAATACGACTCATACATGAGTCGTATTTTTATTTGACTATTATTTTTTCAGGTGGAAAGGCACAGTAGTCACAATTACGTTTTCTCTAAGGATAAGTAATGTACGAAGTACCCAACCTGTTTGGTTATGAAGTAAGCGATGCCACCATTTTTTTGTTTGGAATTCAGGAATTAAGATTGTAATAAAATCTTCAGGTTTTCTTTGGCGTTCGAGTTGACTGATATAATTCAATAATGGTTGAATGACTAGGCGATAAGGGGAATACATTGTGACTAACTCTACTCCAGGGTTCCAATTATGCCATTTTTCTTCTACTCGCAGAGCACTTGCTTCGTCGGTAGCAATATGTAAGGCAACAACATCTTTACTAATTGTTTTAGCATATTTTAAAGTTTGTGCTACGATATTTGTGGGGGTTGCAATGGGTACAATAACAACATTTCGCCCTATTTTGAGATTAGTAGCAGTTGTCGGATCAAAGTCTTCAACTGGTAAGTGAAGTTGTTCAGACATATCGTTATAATGAGAGCGAATTTTTTTAAAGATAAAAATCATAAATGGAATAAAAATAATGACTGCCCAGGCGCCGTGAGAAAATTTAGTAATTCCGATAATAAGAACAACAATTCCCGTGACTGTAGCGCCGACTGCATTGACGGCAGCACGTGCACCCCAGCCAGGTGTCCTCTCCCGACGCCAATGGACGACCATGCCTGTTTGGGCAATGGTAAATGATAAAAATACGCCAATCGCATAGAGTGAAATCAAATGTTCTGTATCGCCTTGATAAATAAAAATGAGCAAACCAGCAATTGTGCTTAATAATATAATACCGTTAGAGAAACTTAGACGTTCACCTCGAATACCTAGATAACGAGGCATATAACCGTCTGTGGCAAGTAAAGATAATAAAGAAGGTAGACCATTGAATGAAGTATTTGCAGCTAAATATAACACTAACATTGTAGTAATCTGTATATAGTAATAAAGCCAGTTCCGTCCGAAAGTGAGTTCAGCTATTTGTGATAAAGCAGTTACACCTTCAATTTGTAAAATATGAAAATGCATAATTAAGAAAGAAATACCAAGGAGCATGGCTCCAAGAATACCTGACATCCAATAGGTCGTTATCGAAGCGTTACGTACTTCGGGTGAACGGAACATAGGTACACCGTTAGACAAGGCTTCTACTCCTGTCATGGAACTACAGCCATTAGCAAAGGCGCGTAAAAGGAGGAGGGCGATTGTCCAATCAAATTGCTTAGCTAAGGATTCAGGAGGAATGATTGGCATTTGTTGAGTTAAAGATTGATATATTCCAGTACCAATTAATGCTACGATGCCGAATATAAAAGCATAGGTAGGATAAACAAAGGCAGTGGAAGCCTCGCGTACTCCGCGCAGGTTGACCAACATTAAAATTCCAAATAGCACAGCTAAATCGATTGCTACTCCATGAACGGTCAATGCAGGAAACGCTGATAAAATAGCTGCTGTACCGGCGCAAACGCTCACGGCGACTGTTAAGGTATAATCCGCAAATAATGCAGCTGCAGCGACTAAGGCTGGCATTTCGCCAAGATTCTTAATGGCTACAGAATAAGATCCGCCGCCTCCAGGGTTAACTTTAGCTACTTGGACATAAGAAATCGTTACAATAGCGAGCAGAAGTAGAATAGCAATTGAAATGGGTGCTAGATAACCATATGCTATAATTCCTGGAAGTGTTAGCATAAGCATAATTTCTTCTGGCCCATAGGCTACAGATGATAAGGCATCTGAAGAAAAAATAGCTAAGGCTTTCCACTTAGGGAGTTTTTCGTGGCTGATTTCTTGGTTGTGCAATGGTCTGCCGATGAGTATTCGTCGGACTAATTTCATCATAATGGATGTGCCTCCTTGTGTAGTGGGGTTATCTTTATTATTTGCTAAAAAACGTAAACATATAATGGAAAGAAAATAATAAAAGTGATTTTACATAAAATCCATTATACAATGCTTCTAGGAGAATGGAAGTAAGAATCTATAATATTTATACATTCTTTATACATTCTTTACGAAATTTTTATAACATAATAAAATTGAATTTAAAAAATGGATATTTAATGAAAAAAGAGACACTGAAAATGATCAGTGTCCAATAAAACATGCTTGTGTTTAATGTTGAGAGATAAACGTTAACGTCGTGGCCAGCAGTGGTGAGGGGAGCAAAGACGAGGTGAACAAGGGCGAGGCCAACACTGTTTGCGAGGCCAGCATTGACGTGGTGAACATTGATGTGGCCAACATGGGCGAGGCCAACACTGGCGTGGCCAGCAAGGAGTACTCGTTGGCATGCAACCGATTAAATCATTGGTATATTCTCGCGAGAAATCATCATCATCATCCCAATCATCAATTTCGGGACGATCCCATTTTGGTCTTTGATCATAATCATCATAATACATGATATAAACCTCCTTTTGTTATTTTAAAGTTCCGCAGGTACAAGAGGAGTGCTCCATTTACCTGTATAGGGATTGTAGAAACAAGACTGAGGATGTGCAAACCAATTTTTTTCAGAGTCGTTACTCTGAGCAAGAGGGCGACAGTCTGGGCATGCATAGCGATATTCGCAGTCCTTACATTGATTAATAAGATCTTTGGTGGTTTGCCAACACTGAGTAAGAGACTGCCCGCTAAGTATTTCATCGAGGGAGTTTTTTAAAATGTTTCCACAAAGTTGGCTTCTTGCAAAAATACATGGAATGACATCTCCTGTTGCTGTAACAGCAACTTTACCAGCCAGGCATCCATGGTGATGATGTGCATCAAAAAAAGAGTATTCATCACTGTAAAATGGCGGCTTTATAGGAGGCTTCTTGTAATGTAGGGGTTGTAAATGCTGGTCATCACCTCTGCCAGTAGGGCGAACAACGTCAGGGTAGGCATCCTTCATGCCCCATTTTTCATAGAGTTTCATAATGTTTTCCACTTCATGTTCATTATCTTTCATAATAATAGAAGCAACTCGAAGAGGAATGTTGGCATCTATAAGTTTATTGATGGTTGTCATGGTCTTATTGAAGCTATTTGGTTGTAATGTGATTTTGTCATGGATTTGTGCATTATCGGCATAAAGAGTTGTTGCAATGCTTACGTTGTATTTTTTAAAGAAGTCGATACAATCATCATCAACTAAAGTTCCATTTGTAAAAATTTCAATATAGTCATAATTAAGGTTATGGGCTTTTATTACTAGTTCTCGCCAGGCTGGATAAAGTAGAGGTTCCCCGCCAATAAATTGGATTGAGGTGGCACCAGCTTGTTTGGCCTCATCAATTAATGATAGCCAGCGGTCATGAGGTACTTGCTCAGGAGGTGGGCATGATGGGCTGCACTCAGCATAACAGTGTAGGCATTTGCTGTTGCAAGTGGAGGTAAGTTCAAACCAAATAAAATCAAGTTTTATTGGTGAATATGGCAAAGGTAATTCTGGACTTGGTTTAGTATCGCAAAAATGTCCTAGTTCTTTAGTACATAGTTTATTTAGAAAATCCATAAGATAATCATTGTCAGGGGAATCTAGATTCCATAAATCTTCAATTGCAGTATCCTGACAGGCATCAAGTAGTTGAGCAGCATCCATATTAATTGAATGAACTTTTCCAGTTTTAAAATCATAAATTGCGGCTCGAGCAGCACCTTTCACCAATTTACAGTCATCTTGAAGCTGATAATACAACGATCTAGCCTCCTTTATGGTGATTTATTACATAATATGCAGAAGTGTTAGCTTGGTGTGACTTTTAATAATAAAAGTCTGGGTATTACGTTGACAAATAAAATGACAACAGCTATACTTATTTATGTTGTTAAAAATGAACCAAGCATGCGGAAATAGCTCAGCGGTAGAGCATAGCCTTGCCAAGGCGAAGGCCCTAAGTTCGAATCTCCTTTTCCGCTCCATGAAGTAGATTGAACTCGGCAGTTATTGCTGGGTTTTTTGTATATATCTTGTTTTTGTGGAATAGTTATGGTATCATATGGGCTATGGTATTATAAAGCTTGGGTATTTAATGCCTAAATTGAGGGGATAATTAGAAACAACATAAAAATATGTTGAAACTGATAAAAATATTTGTTGGCAGTATAGAATATTTTGCTAACTCATTACATAGGAGGATATAGTATAAATGAAAGCAACAATGGAAAAAATAGACAATAATAAAGTGGTATTTGAAATTGAAGTGCCACAAGCTGAAGTAGCAAAAGCAGTAGAGAAGGCATATCGTAAACTAGCTAATAAAGTAAATATTCCTGGTTTCCGTAAAGGTAAAACACCACGTAATATTTTAGAAAGACATATTGGTAAAGAGGCATTATTGGATGAAGCCTTTGAACTTTTGGCTAGTCCTGCTTATGCAACAGCTCTTGAAGAGAACAATATTGAGCCAGTAAGCCATCCTGAAATTGATGTAGTTACATTGGCTGAAGATAAAGATTTAGTCTTTAAAGTGACTGTAGTTGCTAAGCCGGAATTAACTTTAGGACAATACAAAGGACTAAAAGTTGCTGAAACTGTTGCAGAAGTAACTGAAGAGCAAATTGATGCTCAAATTGAAACGATGCGCAATAGTCATGCAAAAATGGTAGTTGCTGAAGGCGTTGCTATTGCTGAAGGTGATTTTGCTATTATCGATTTTGAAGGATTTGTCGATGATGTTGCGTTCCCTGGTGGTGCAGGTAAAGCTCATCCATTACAAATTGGTTCCAACTCCTTCATTCCTGGTTTTGAAACACAATTGATTGGTGTGAAAGCTGGCGAAACTGTTGATGTGAATGTAACATTCCCAACTGAATATCATGCTCCTGATTTAGCAGGCAAAGAAGCTGTATTTAAAGTTACTGTTAATGATGTAAAACGCCAAGAATTACCGGTTCTTGATGATGAGTTTGTTAAAGATGTAAGCGATTTCGATACTGTAGAGGAATTAAAGGCTGACATTAAGAATAAATTGGAAGTGGCTGCTGCTGAAAAAGCTACACATGAGTTCCGTAATGAAGCGATAAAACAAGCAGTTGAAAATTCAACTGTTGAGATTCCAGAAATTATGGTTGAAGACCGTATTACAAAAATGATTGAAGATTTGAGTGCCAATCTTGAAAGTCGTGGCATGAAACTTGAAGATTATATCAAATATATGAATACTGACATGAATGCAGTTCGTACGAACTATCGTGAATCTGCATTAGTGGCTGTTAAAACTGATATGTTGATGGAAGCAATTGTGCGGGCGGAAGCTCTTGAAGTAACGGTTGAAGAAATTGACGCAGAGATTGGTGTTATTGCTAAAGGGTATGGCGCTGAACTCGCCGATGTAAAATCAATTATTACAGGTCAAGGTAAAATGTCTTTCGTGGTTGATTCTATATTGCGTAAAAAAGCAGCTCAGCTTATTATTGACAGCGTAGAAAAAGAGTAATAAACCAATAGAGGTGTTATAACATGAACTTTGTACCAATAGTTGTGGAGCAATCTAGTCGTGGGGAACGGTCCTATGATATCTTTTCCAGGCTCCTAAAAGATCGTATTATATTTATTGGCGGTCCTATTGACGACAATGTGGCAAATGTGGTAATTGCTCAACTCTTATTTTTGGAATCAGAAGATCCAGATAAAGACATTCATATGTATATTAACAGCCCTGGTGGTGTAGTGACAGCTGCTTTAGCGATTTATGATACTATGAATTACATTAAACCAGATGTTTCCACTATTTGCATGGGCTCAGCGTCTAGTGCAGCGGCATTTTTATTAAGTGCAGGTGCAAAAGGTAAACGCTATGCACTTCCTTTTGCGCGCATCATGATTCATCAGCCTCTGGGAGGAACTCAAGGGCAAGCTACAGATATTGAAATTCATGCTCGAGAAATACTAAGATTGAGAGAATTACTGAACGGGATTCTTGTCAGTAATACGGGTCAAACTCGGGAAAAAATCGAACATGATACTGAACGGGATTTCTTTATGTCTGCTGAGCAAGCAAAAGAGTATGGTCTCATTGATTCTGTGGTTGTCCGTGGCACGCAGTTTAAGGAAAGTCCCAAATAGAGAGGTGATAGTATGTTAAAATTTGGGGATGACAAAGGTCAGCTCAAATGCTCTTTTTGTGGTAAGCTACAGGAACAAGTCAAAAAACTTGTAGCTGGTCCTGGTGTATACATTTGTGATGAGTGTATTGAACTTTGCAATGAGATCATTGAAGAGGAATTAAGCGAAGACATCAATGTTGAACTTCGTGATGTTCCAAAACCTAAAGAAATAAAAGATATCCTTGATCAATATGTGATTGGTCAAGATGCTGCCAAAAAGACAATGGCGGTAGCAGTATATAACCATTATAAACGGGTTAACTTTACTAGCAAAAATGATGATGTTGAATTACAAAAATCTAATATCGTCATGCTTGGACCTACTGGTAGTGGTAAAACTTTACTTGCTCAGACACTGGCAAAACTGTTAAATGTACCTTTTGCGATTGCTGATGCGACCTCATTAACTGAAGCAGGCTATGTAGGTGAAGATGTAGAAAATATTCTCCTCAAACTTATCCAAGCTGCTGATTATGATGTAGAAAAAGCTGAAAAAGGCATTGTCTATATTGATGAGATTGACAAAATTGCCCGTAAGTCTGAAAATCCATCTATTACCCGTGATGTATCAGGAGAAGGTGTGCAGCAAGCACTACTTAAAATTCTTGAAGGAACGGTAGCAAGTGTTCCACCTCAGGGCGGACGTAAGCATCCTCATCAAGAATTTATCCAAATTGATACAACTAATATTTTATTTATTTGTGGTGGTGCTTTTGACGGTATTGATAAGCTCATTAGTGCACGTACAGGTAAGAAAAATATGGGTTTTGGTGCAGAAGTGCCGAGTAAGGAAAGAAAACAAATCGGTGAATTGTTAAAACAAATTTTACCGGAAGATTTGTTGAAGTTTGGTCTTATTCCTGAGTTCGTTGGTCGTTTACCAGTTGTTGTGACATTAGATGCTTTGGATGAAGAAGCTTTAGTGCGTATCTTGCTTGAGCCTAAAAATGCTCTTATCAAGCAATACCAAAAGTTTTTGGAAATTGATAATGTGCAGTTAGAATTTAAAGAAGATGCATTAGATGCAATTGCGAAAGAAGCGTTGAAACGTAAAACTGGTGCAAGGGGACTGCGGGCTATCATTGAGGGCATTATGTGCAATGTGATGTATGAGGTTCCGTCTCGTACTGATGTAGCTAAATGTACAGTGACGAAGGAAGCAGTTTTGAATAAAGAAGAGCCGATTTTAGTTACTGTTGATCGTAAAAACAAGAAAAAAGAAGAATCAGCATAAAAAGAAAACGTAGAAAAGGCTTAAGTCTTTTCTACGTTTTTAATTTCCTTTTTCTCAAAGGAAGTATTTTCTGGCAGGATAAAATTAAACTGTCTGACAATACTAAGTTCATTAGAACATCGTTTTGGGAGGAGGATTTGTAAAAATGGATTATGCGGTGAGTATTGTTAGTGTTGTCCAATTCTTTTTTGTCATTGTGATTGGAATGTATTTCTGGAATTTATTGCGCTCTCAACAGGGAAACCGTGGAGCTGTCGAACGTGAGTCCAAAAAAGAAATCGATAAGTTACAAAAAATGCGTGAAATATCATTAACACAGCCACTATCAGAAAAAACACGGCCGACTACATTTGCTGAGATCGTTGGTCAAGAAGATGGTTTAAAAGCTCTGCGAGCTGCCTTATGTGGTCCTAATCCACAACATGTCTTAGTATATGGACCACCAGGGGTTGGCAAAACAGCCGCTGCTAGACTTATTCTAGAGGAGGCTAAACGTAATCCTTTATCCCCTTTCAGATCCAATTCTAAATTTATTGAACTCGATGCTACGACTTCACGTTTTGATGAACGTGGTATTGCTGATCCTTTAATTGGCACAGTACATGATCCGATTTATCAAGGTGCTGGTCCTCTTGGTGTTGCAGGGATTCCTCAACCTAAAGCTGGGGCTGTCACTAAAGCCCATGGTGGAGTTTTGTTTATTGATGAAATTGGCGAATTACATAGTACACAAATGAATAAATTATTGAAGGTCTTAGAAGACCGTAAAGTATTTTTAGAAAGCTCATATTATAATAGCGAAGATGAAAATATTCCTACTCATATTCATGACATTTTTCAAAATGGTCTACCAGCTGATTTTCGTTTAATTGGAGCAACGACTCGGATGCCGCAAGATATTCCTCCTGCCATTAGGTCGCGTTGTGTGGAAATTTTTTTTCGCCCACTCTTATCTGATGAGGTCAGTCGGATTGCCTATAATGCTGCGAAAAAGGTTAATTTTTCCATTGCAGATCGAGCTGTTGATGTGATTAAACATTATTCTTCAAATGGTCGAGATGTTGTAAATATTATACAGATCGCTGCAGGTGTTGCGATTAATGATCATCGTCAGGCAATATCTTGTGCAGATGTAGAATGGGTTATTAATTTTGGCCAATATACTCCTCGTCCTGATAAAAAAATACCTAACAAACCTCAAGTGGGAATTGCCAATGGTTTAGCAGTACATGGTGCCAATATTGGGGCTATTACAGAAGTTGAAGTGACGGCTATCGATGGTACTGGAAAATTGACGATTACGGGTGTTGTCGACGAAGAAGAATTTGTCGTACCAGGTCGTACAATTCGCAGAAAAAGTATGGCAAAAAGTTCTCTGGAAAATGTATTAACTGTACTTTCAAACTGTTTTTCAGTTCCGCTGCATAAATATGATATTCATGTTAATTTTCCAGGAGGTGCTCCCATCGATGGTCCGTCGGCGGGTGTTACGATGGCAGTGGCGACTTACTCAGCAATTCATGATATTCCTATCGATAATACTGTCGCGATGACTGGTGAAATCTCCATTCATGGATGGGTTAAACCTGTTGGAGGTGTAAGTGCTAAAATATACGCAGCAGAGCAGGCTGGCTCGCGCCGAGTGCTGATTCCTAAAGAAAATTGGCAAGACTTATATAGTAATCTTGCTGTTGAGGTCATTGGAATTGAAACTGTTGCTGAAGCCTTACAATATTCTTTGCTACGAGTAGAGAATTCTATTTATATGGATGTTGCCACGCCGCCAGTTGATATTTTAGCTGCTGCTGGTGTGAAAAGCACATAATAAGTAGCCCTCTCGTGCGAGGGCTACTTATTATGTACGAAATGACAAATTTTTAAAATCAACTGACTCAATTATAGAATTAATGTGAAAAATCTGTACTTTTTTTATGATTTATAAAAAAAAGTATAGTACTGAGTGTTTTTATTTACAAATTAAGAGGATTTTTGTGGTCGAAATAAGAATATTTATAAATAGTAAACCTGAAAAAAATACCAAGGTGATCAAGATAAAGAGGAGGTTACTTTCATGATAAATAAGACAAGAACAATACCATTACTGCCCCTTAGAGGCATTTTAGTTTTTCCATATATGATTATTCATCTTGATGTAGGTCGAGAAAAGTCGATTAGCGCGTTAGAAGAAGCGATGGTAAACGATCGTTTAATTATGCTTGCTGCGCAAAAAGATGCGCAAAATGATGCACCAACTCCAGAAGAAATTTTTAATGTTGGTACAGTGGCTGAAATCAAACAATTATTAAAGTTGCCTGGCGGTACGATTCGAGTTCTTGTAGAAGGTTTACATCGTGCTGAAATTGTTGAATATAGTGATTTAGAATCATACTATCAAGTTGAAATAAATGAGTTTTCAGAAGTGGAAGAACGAACGACCGAAGTTGAGGCACTCACACGTAATGCCATTAATCAATTTGAACAATGGGTAAAATTTAGTAAAAAGATACCACCAGAAACATTGATTTCAGTAATTGCCGTAGAAGAAGCAGGTCGATTGGCCGATTTGATTGCGAGTCATTTGTCGCTCAAAATTGAGGATAAACAAGCCCTTCTTGATAAAATAAATGTTGAAGAACGTTTAGAAACATTATGTGAAATTTTAGGTCGCGAGATGGAAATTCTCGAACTAGAAAAGAAAATTAATGTTCGTGTACGTAAGCAAATGGAAAAAACTCAAAAAGAGTATTATTTGCGTGAGCAACTTAAAGCCATTCAAAAAGAACTTGGTGAAAAAGATGATCGTACTGCTGAAGTCGATGAATATCGAGAAAAACTTAAGGATCAAGATTTTCCTAAAGAAGTCATGGAGAGAATCAATAAAGAAATTGATCGTTTAGGTAAAATGCCACCTATGGTAGCTGAAAGTGCCGTAATTCGCACCTACTTAGATTGCTTATTAGCTTTACCTTGGAGCACAGAAACAACAGATATGTTAGATATTAATATGGCAGAAAAAACATTGGATGAAGATCACTATGGCTTAGAAAAAGTCAAAGAACGTATTTTAGAGTATTTATCAATTCGTAAGTTGACTGAAAGTATGAAAGGGCCTATTTTGTGTTTAGTTGGGCCACCTGGTGTAGGTAAAACTTCCTTAGCACGTTCTATAGCCAAAGCAATGGATCGCAAATTTGTTAGGGTTTCATTGGGGGGCGTAAGAGACGAGGCTGAAATTCGTGGTCATCGCCGTACTTATGTTGGAGCACTTCCAGGACGAATTATTCAAGGGATGCGTACTGCAGGTTCGAAGAATCCAGTCTTTTTATTAGATGAAATTGATAAAATGAGTGCTGATTTTAGAGGTGATCCATCTGCAGCTCTATTAGAAGTGCTTGATCCTGAACAAAATAATACTTTTAGTGATCATTATGTAGAGGTCCCCTTTGACCTTTCTCGGGTTTTATGGGTCATAACGGCCAATGTAATGCATAGTATTCCGCGGCCGCTGTTAGATCGGATTGAGATCATTCATATTCCTGGGTATACAGAAGAAGAGAAAGTACAGATTGCCAAACGTTATTTGATTACGAAACAAATCCGTGATCATGGCTTGAATGAAAAACAGATTGGTTTTGCTGATGGGATCTTGCAAAAAATAATTAGTGAGTATACTCGTGAATCAGGTGTGCGCAGTCTGGAACGTACAATAGCCACATTATGCCGCAAAGTAACACGGCAAATTGTACAGAACAAACGGGCTCATGTAAAAGTAACGGCTCAAAATCTACATACTTTCTTAGGTGCAGCAAAATATCGTCATAAACAAGCCGAGATACAGCCACAAGTCGGTGTGAGTACTGGTTTAGCATGGACTGAAGTTGGTGGGGATGTACTGCCAATCGAAGTTTCTGTGATGAAAGGTAAGGGAAAACTCATATTGACTGGCCAATTGGGTGAGGTTATGCGTGAATCTGCACAAGCTGGTTTTAGCTATATTCGCACTCGAGTTGAGGATTTAAATATTGATAGCGAATTCCAAGAAAAGACGGATATCCATATCCATCTTCCTGAAGGTGCAATTCCTAAAGATGGTCCATCAGCAGGTATTTCCATGTCGACAGCTGTTGTATCAGCTTTAACTGGCAGACCAGTTCGCAGTGATGTGGCAATGACTGGAGAAATTACTTTGCGTGGACGAGTACTACCTGTTGGTGGTATTAAAGAAAAAGTATTAGCGGCTCATCGTGTCGGTATTAAAACAATTATTATGCCGAAAGAAAATAAACGCGATATTGATGAAATACCAGCTAATGTAAGAAGAAATCTTGAATTTGTTTTTGTCGGACATATGGATGAAGTACTTGCGACTGCATTGGTGAAAGTGGATGAATGAAGAAAAAATGACAATAAATGAAGAAAAAATTATGATCAATATTACAAGCGGACAGTATGTAGCTTCTGCAGTTCGTATTGATCAGTACCCAGAGGGGCAGCTGCACGAGGTGGCTTTTATGGGGCGGTCAAATGTAGGAAAATCTTCATTGATTAACTCATTATGCCGTCGTAATGGGCTTGCTCGGACCAGTGGTAGCCCTGGTAAAACGCAGACACTAAATTTTTATCGCTTAATGGCAAAAATGAGTGAAGAAGATCGAAGAGAGTTTTTTTTAGTGGACTTACCTGGATATGGTTATGCGCGTACTGGAAAATCTAATCGAATTCAGTGGGCCAAATTTATTGAGGAGTATTTACTAAAATCTCCACGTCTTCAGCTTGCTTGTCAATTAATTGACATTCGGCATGCTCCTATGGAGAGTGATATTAGCACCTATCAATGGTTGATTGAAAATGATATTCCTGTACAAGTCATCGCGACAAAAGCCGATAAATTGACAAGGATGAATATTAATAAAAATGTTGCTGCCATTCGCAAAGGGCTTGGTATGAAAAGTAATAATATTATTGCCTATTCATCTGAAAAAGGTTTAGGTCGAAGTGAGTTACTTGACGTAATAGGAGAAATTCTGTTAAAATAAAATATAAATCCCAAGGAGAACAGCGGGGGCTGTTCTCCTTTTTACTAAATTGCAGAAAATCTAGTGCAGGGTGTTATCTATTACTAAACGCCGTTGAACTCAAAATTAATGGCATCCTGTCTATTCTATATGTGAATAAATAAACTAATGAAGGAGTTGTATATGCTTACTGCATTTGACAAAAGACTGTTAAACCTTATACAGATTGAATTACCCCTTGAGAGTCGTCCCTTTGCTGTTCTTGCTGAACGTTTAGATTCAGAGGAGGCTATTGTAATTGAACGGCTTAACTATTTAAAGGAACAGGGATTTATTCGGCGTATTGGTCCATTTTTTGATTCTACTAAATTAGGTTATATCGGGACTTTAGTGGCATTAGAAGTTGAGCCCAATTTCATACCACAAGTTGCTGCCTTTATTAATTCAGATTATGGCGTTACTCATAATTATGAGCGGGATGGAAGTTTAAATTTATGGTTTACTCTTTTTAGCCATACTCTGGAAGAGCAAAAAGAAACATTGGATAAAATTGAAAAAATACCTGGTGTAGTACGGATGATCAATTTACCTGCTACCCAAAAATTTAAGGTGAGTGTACAATTTACTTTATCATGAGATCAAATGAATGAGGTGACACATGTTAGATGAGTTAGACAAAAAAATTATTAGCATTATGCAAGATGACTTTCCCTTAGTCGCAAAACCCTATCTGGAAATTGCTAATAAGTTAGGTATAAGTGAAGAAGAACTCTTGAGCCGACTAAACAAATACACTCAATCAGGTAAAATTCGCAAAATGGGAGCTGTACTTAAGCACCGTGAAGTGGGTTATACTGCAAATGCCCTATGTGCATGGAATGTACCGGAAGAGCGAATTCAAGAAATTGGTAGAATGTTTTCGAAAGTTTCTGCAGTTACCCATTGTTATGCTCGTGTGACTCAGCCTGATTGGCCATACAATTTTTATACGATGCTTCATGCAAACTCTCGGGAACAATGTAATACGATTGCTAAAGAATTGGCTAGTCAAGCTGAATTAGAAGAATATATTATGTTATTTAGTACCAAAGAATGGAAAAAAAATAGCATGCAGTATTTTCGAAAAATAAAAAACTAAATATTTGGAAAATATAGTTGTACATTTATGATGAGCTGTACAACTATATTTTTTTTCAATGTTTTTTTAATATAAAAAAAATAGCGAAAAAAGAGGGAATTTGTAATTGTATGTCGAATAAGAATAATCAGAGTTTAATAATAAGTGAAAATTAAGGCAAACTTATTATTATCTAACAATAATAATGTTGTTAGCGGATTGATTTTGTTTTATTGGATAAAATAATAAATATTGAATCCTAAATAAAATAGTATAAATCTGACTTTGCTGGTAATGCTATATGAAAGAGTGAGGTGATAATTTTCAGTTAATTCAATAACAGTTATTTGTGAAAATTCAAACATTGTTGCTGGAAAAAATAAAAGGGGTGTTTACTTACATGACATGGACTCAAATTTATGATCCAATGAATAACCTTGCTCTTTCATCGTTCTTTGCTTCAATCCCGATTATTGTAATTTTTTATCTTTTAGCTATCCGTCGAACTCCAGGACAAATTGCTGGTGCCATTGCTGTAACTTCGGCAGTATTGGTTGCAATTTTTATTTACAATATGCCAGTTGAGATTGCTCTCAAAGCTACGGGTATGGGTGCCATGTATGGAATATTTCCTATATTTTGGATTGTTGTCACTGCAATTTTTATATATAATTTGACAGTGGAGACAGGTCAATTTGAAATTGTTAAAGATTCAATTGCCTCAATTACTGATGATCGCCGTTTACAAGCACTTTTAATTGCTTTTGGATTTGGTGCATTTTTGGAAGGCGCGGCAGGTTTTGGTACTCCTGTTGCTATCTCTGCAGGTATGCTTGTAGGCCTTGGTTTTAATCCTCTTTATGCAGCGGGATTATGCTTGATTGCGAATACAGCACCAGTAGCATTTGGTGGTATTGGTATTCCAATTATTGTTGCGGGACAGGTTACTGGTATTGATACAATGAAGATTAGTGCTATGGTTGGTAGACAATTACCATTCTTATCCTTCGTTATTCCTATTTGGTTAATTATGTTAATGTCAGGTTGGAAAGCTACGAAAGAAGTTCTACCTGCCTGTTTAGTAACTGGTGGTGCTTTTGCTTTACTGCAATGGTATTCTTCTAACTATATCGGACCAGAACTTCCAGATATTTTATCTTCATTAGCAGCGATTATTTCCTTGACTTTATTTCTTAAAGTATGGAGACCAAAAAATGTTTGGCGTTTCCCTAATGAACCAGCGCCAACAATTTCTATTGATAAATCCAATCTTACTTTTGGCAGAGTTTTTAAAGCATGGTCGCCGTTTATCATTTTAACAGTTATGGTTATTTTGTGGGGATTAAAACCTGTAGCAACCATGTTGGATGCTGTTACTCTTAAATTCTTAATTCCAGGCTTAGATAAAGTGGTTATGCAAATAGCACCAATTGCTAAAATTCCAACTGCGATGGCTGCACTTTACAAAGTCAATTGGTTAAGTGCTGCTGGTACATCCTTGTTCATTGCTAGTATTTTGACCTCAATTGTACTTGGTGTTAGCCCTAGCCGGTTTATTGCTATTTTTGCAAAAACCTTTAAACAATTAACAAAACCTCTTATTACGATTCCTTGTGTACTTGGTTTAGCATATATTATGAATTATTCAGGTATGAGCTCAACATTAGGTTTAATGTTAGCAGGAACAGGTCACTACTTCCCATTCTTCTCAGCTTTCTTGGGTTGGACAGGAGTTTTCTTGACAGGTTCTGATACATCAGCAAATGCGTTGTTCGGAAATTTACAAGCCGTTACTGCAGATCAAGTTGGTGTTAATCCGATTATTACAGTAGCAGCAAACTCATCAGGTGGTGTTACTGGTAAAATGATTTCACCACAAAGTATTGCAGTAGCAACTGCAGCAACTGGTCTTGTAGGTAAAGAAGGGGATTTATTTAACTTCGCAGTTAAACATTCCTTGATCTTAGCTGTTATTGTTGGAATTATGACATATGTACAGGCTTATTACTTAACTTGGATGATTCCTTAAAGACTAGTTTCACAGTGCGTGATATTGAATACTGGGTGGAGAGAAGTCTCCGCCCAGTATTTTTTGTAGAATCATCGATGGAAGTAATTTACTGATTTGAATAATGTTAATAACTTAAGGATATGCATTAATTTATCATGAATGGTGAATAGTAATTAAGACAAAAAAGAGAGATTATATTGATTTTAACCATACCTTTCTGTCTATTAATTAAAAAAAAATAGACGTAAAGATGAATAATGGTGTATTATAGAAAGAGAATTTACATGTAGGTGATTAAAATAGTGAATAAAGAATCAATGTTTGAAACAGTGAAAAGTGATTTAAGACTATTGGAAGCTGAATTGCTTTCTGTAATACACTCGCCAGAAGAATTAATCACGGATATGAGTCAACATTTAGTTGAAGCAGGTGGCAAGCGTTTAAGACCTGCCTTATATTTTATGTGTGCTCAAAATAGAGTGTGTGGTACTGACAAATTAATGCCAATGGCAGTAGCAATTGAATTAATACACATGGCGACACTTGTGCATGATGATGTCATTGATAATTCTGCTATTCGCCGGGGACGACCGACTGCCAATTCATGCTGGGGTAATCATTCTTCAGTACTAATTGGCGATTATTTATTTGCTAAAGCATTTTCTCTAGTTGCAAATAAAGTAAGTAATCAAATGCTTAAAGTGTTAACAGATGTGATTTGTTCTATGTGTGAAGGGGAAATTAATCAAAACCGAAGTACTTTTAATGCTGACCAAGTAGAAAATGACTATCTGGGACGGATTGCACAAAAAACCGCTGATTTCCTTGCTGCAAGTTGTGAACTTGGTGCATTGGCTGCTGATCTTCCTAGTGCTGAAGTACAGGCTTTTCGTGAATATGGTTATTCATTAGGTATGGCTTTTCAAATTACGGATGATATTTTAGATATTACTTCTTCTTCAGAAGAACTAGGGAAACCCGTAGGTAATGATTTAAGACAAGGTATCGTAACTTTGCCTGTAATATATGCACTACAGCATAGTGTCCATAAAGATGAACTTCGTGATATTGTACAAACTTGTAATATGTCAGAAGAAAAAATTAAACGTGGCCTAGAGATTATACACGAAACAGATGCAATTGAATATTCATATAATCGGGTTGCTGATTATTTGGAAAAAGCACGTAGTGTTATTCCTGATTCAGTGTTACTTGAACATAAAGAATCCTTCATTGCAGTTGCTGATTTCGTTGGTTTACGTAAATACTAACATGGTTGAAGATTTTAGTACCAATAAGAAAAGACTTGGCAAAAGCCAAGCCTTTTCTTATTGGCCTTTTTTATGTATAATATAGATATAATTTTATGTGAGAGGGGTTTTCTACAGATGTTTAATTTTAGTATGCCTGAATTGGCATTAGTGCTAGTCATTGCCCTTGTCGTTTTTGGTCCTGGGAAATTGCCTGAAGTCGGCAAAGCATTAGGAAAAGGAATCCAAGAATTTAAAAAAGCTACAAATGGTGAGGCGGCAAAAGATGAATCGATAAAAGTCGAACCGGTAAAAGCTGAGAGCAAGCCTGAAGAAAAAAAGTGAGGAAAACTGGATGTCTGAAATAATAAATCATGATAATGATGAGGAACCCTTAGAGAATGACGTAAAAGACGATAAAATGTCATTGATTGATCATTTGCAAGAATTACGTAAACGATTAATTACCGCTATTATTGCTGTGGTTATCGGTAGTACTATTTGTTATTTTTATGCTTCTGATCTAGTGCATTTTATTACAGCACCTGCTGGTAAATTATATTATATGAGCCCGGGAGAAGCTTTTTTTACGTATTTAAGGGTATCGTTCTTCTCAGGTTTCTTACTAGCCTTACCAGTGGTATTATATCAGGTTTGGGCTTTTATAGTACCAGCTTTAAGTAAAAAGGAACGTTTAGCTTCCTTCATTCTAGTTCCAGCATCTGTATTATTATTTTTGATAGGATTGGCTTTTTCATATGTATGGGTTTTACCAGCTGGTATCAAGTTCTTTATGGGATTTGCTACAGAAGACCTTCAGCCCATGCTATCGTTAGGACAATATCTATCTTTTGTTATTTCATTTTTATTGCCATTTGGTTTTATCTTTGAACTTCCACTCTTAATTGTTGTATTAGCTAAATTTGGAATCATTGGTTCGGAGTTTTTAACTGCAAAACGCAAACATATATTGGTTCTCTCTTTTGTCGTTGGTGCTATTATTTCCCCTACACCTGACGTTTTTTCCCAGACAATGGTTGCTGTGCCGATCATCGTAATGTATGAAATAAGTCGATTAATAGTAAAATATGTTTTAAGAAAATAATATAAATAATGGCAATCAATGAAAGGAAGTTATATAAGTGGCATTTAATGATTTACGTGAATTTATTCGGGCCTTAGAAGAACGAGGCTGGTTGAAACGGATCAAAGAAGAGGTAGATTGCGAGTTAGAAATTACAGAAATTACTGATCGAGTATCCAAACTTTCCGGAGATAAAAATGTAGCTTTACTCTTTGAAAATGTAAAAGGCTATCAAATGCCGGTTTTGATGAATGCCTTCGGCAGTATGGAACGTATGGCATTAGCTTTTGGTGTAGATAAAATTGATGATATTGCGACTGAATTAAAAGGTATTTTTTCACTGCCCTATATTTCGATGCAAAATAAGTTGGATTTACTTAAAATTATTCCTATGGCTAAACGGGCCATTAACTTTCCAAAGTATGTGAAAAATGCTCCTTGTAAGGAAGTCATTATTAAAGATCAACCTTCCTTAGATAAATTTCCTGTTTTACAGTGTTGGCCTGGTGACGCAGGTAAGTTTATTACATTACCTTTAGTCTTTACCAAAAACCCATTGAATGGAAAACGTAACGTAGGCATGTATCGCCTACAGGTATATGATGGACAAACAACTGGCATGCATTGGCATATTCATAAAAATGGGGCTGAGAATTATCGTGCTCATCAGACTTTGGGAAAAGATCGCATTGAAGTGGCGGTGGCGATTGGGACGGATCCAGTAGTTACTTATGCTGCAACTGCTCCTCTACCTAAAGATATTGATGAAATGGTATTTGCCGGGTTCTTGCGTAAAAAATCTGTAGAACTTGTGAAATGTGAAACGATTGATGTCGAAGTTCCAGCTCATGCGGAAATTATCCTTGAAGGTTATGTGATGATGGATGAGCTCAGAAGAGAAGGGCCTTTTGGTGATCATACTGGATACTATTCCTTGGCTGATGATTATCCAGTGTTTCATATTACTTGTATCACTCATCGTAAGGATCCTATTTATTCATCAACGATTGTTGGTAAGCCACCTATGGAAGATTGCTTCTTAGCAAAGGCGACAGAACGTATTTTTCTACCTGTATTACAAATGAGTTTACCAGAAATTTTGGATATCAATTTACCACTAGAAGGTGTTTTTCACAACTGTGCTGTGGTATCGATTAAAAAGACTTATCCTCAACAAGCTAAAAAAGTCATGCATGCCATATGGGGTATGGGTCAAATGATGTTTACGAAAATGATTATTGTTGTGGATGAACATGTGAATGTTCAAGATATGAATGAAGTTTGGTGGCGAGTGTATAATAATATTGATGCTCGTCGCGATATTGTCATGGTTGATGGGCCGCTTGATGTACTTGACCACTCATCTCCTATGCCAAATTGGGGAACAAAGGTTGGGATTGATGCTACGAAAGCGTGGCCAACAGAAGGTTATACTCGTGAGTGGCCAGATGAAATTGAAATGTCAGCAGATATAAAAGAAATGGTTGACAAGAAATGGAAGGGTCTAGGTCTTGAATAAACTAAAAGCACATATGAATAATATCGTTTTATCTCATGCAATTTTTGCTTTACCTTTTGCGTATATTGGGGCAATATTAGCTTCTAATGGTATGCCAAAGATTTCTGATCTTGTATGGATTACGGTGGCAATGATGGGGGCACGCAGCGCGGCTATGGCACTCAATAACTTTATTGATTTGAAATATGATCGTCTGCAGCCTCGCTTTGCCAACCGTCCCATGGTGACTGGAGCAGTGAAACCTTGGGAGGCAATTGCATTAACATTGGCTAGTTTAACGCTGTTTTTTTGGTCTACGACTTATTTGCATCCCATATGCGTTAAGTTGGCACCTTTAGCTGTCATTCCCTTTGCTGTATACCCTTATATGAAAAGATTTTCCTGGACTTGTCATTTTGTCTTAGGGTTGGCTTTATCCATTGCTCCGATTGGAGCATGGGTAGCCATTCGAGGCGAGCTCACCTTGCCGATTGTCTTACTTGGTTTGGTTGTTGCCATATGGATTGCTGGTTTTGATATTATTTACGGATGCCAGGATGTAGCCTTTGATAAGAAAAATGGTCTACATTCTGTGCCCGTGCGGTTTGGAGTGAAAGGCGCACTTACTATCGTAAAAGTCATGCATATGATGAGTATTATTGGTTTTTTTATTGTGGGTCAATTTATGCATATGCAGTGGATATATTATGGTGGTGTGATGCTCGCAGCAGCAGTTCTTGTGTATCAACATTCCATTGTTACTCCAACTGATTTTACGAAAGTTAACCAAAGGTATTTTATGCGCAATGGTTTGGTTAGTATTGCCTTGTTGGTTTTTACCATCATCAGTATGATGTTCGATTAGATAAATAGTCCCCTTGCAAGAGGGGTGGCACTCAGTGCCGGGGTGTATTTACATATGTCAGCAAGAATTTTAGAGGGCAAAATATTTGCCGCACAAATCAAAGAAAGTATTAAATCTGAAGTAGAAAACCTAATGGAGATACATGGTATTACGCCAGGTTTAGCAGTCATTATTGTTGGTGAAAACCCTGCTTCAAAAGTGTATGTTGCTAATAAACACAAAGCATGCGAAGAAATTGGTATTTATTCTGAAGTCGTACAAATGCCAGAAATGGTAACTCAAGAAGAGTTGTTAACACAAATTAAACTTCTTAATGAAAATCCTGCTATTGATGGTATCTTATTGCAATTACCGTTGCCAGAACATTTAAAACATGATGAAGCTAAATTTTTAAAGGCAATTGATCCTGATAAAGATGTAGATGGCTTTCATCCTGTTAATGTAGGAAAATTAGCAATTGGGCAAGAACATCTTTTACCCTGTACACCATATGGCTGTATAAAGATGCTAGAACTTGCGCAGATTGACATTGCAGGTAAACATGCTGTAATTGTTGGCCGCAGCAATATTGTTGGTAAACCTATGGCTAATTTATTATTAGCACGAAATAGCACAGTCACTATATGCCACTCTCGTACTGTTGATTTGCCAAGTATAACACGCCAAGCAGATATCTTAGTCGTGGCGATTGGCAAACCTAATTTTGTAACAAAAGAAATGGTAAAGCCAGGTGCTGTTGTAATTGATGTTGGTATTAATCGCTTGGCTGATAAGAAATTAGTTGGTGATGTTGACTTTGAACAAGTCAAAGAAGTAGCAGGGGCGATTACGCCAGTACCTGGTGGAGTCGGCCTCTTAACAATTGCTATGTTACTCAGCAACACTGTCAAAGCAGTAAAGTTAAGACATAACATACAGTAATAAAACAGCCAAAGGAATATTGAAACGTTTTGTTGTTTCAACAATTCACTTTGGCTTTAGTCATGAGGAAGGGGATTTATAGGGATGAAAAGTGATGTTGAAATAGCCCAAGGGGCGATCATGAAACACATTCACCAAGTAGCTGAAGAATTAGAAATTACCCAAGATGATTTGGAGCTTTATGGTAAATATAAAGGAAAGTTATCTCTAGAAAAATGGGAAAGTATTAAAGGACGCCCAGATGGAAAATTAGTTCTCGTTACGGCGATCAACCCTACACCTGCAGGTGAAGGGAAGACGACCACGACTGTCGGCCTTGGTGATGCGTTACGCAAACTGGGCAATAAAGTGGCAATTGCTCTTAGAGAACCTTCACTTGGTCCTTGTTTTGGTTTAAAAGGTGGTGCCGCGGGTGGTGGTTATGCACAAGTCGTGCCAATGGAAGATATTAATTTGCATTTTACAGGTGATTTTCATGCCATTACTACAGCACACAATTTATTAGCAGCAGTCCTTGATAATCACATCCATCAAGGTAATGAACTGGGAATCGATCCGCGCCGCATTACTTGGAGGCGGGTCGTTGATCTAAATGATCGAGCATTACGATCCATTATTGGTGGTCTTGGTGGAAAAATCAATGGGGTGCCGCGAGAAAGTGGCTTTGACATTACTGTAGCCTCAGAAATGATGGCTATTTTATGTTTAGCTCGCGATTTAGATGATATGAAAGCCCGTATTGGACGAATTATTATTGGTTATACCTATGACAATAAAATTGTCACAGCTGACCAATTAAAAGTGACTGGGGCATTAACCTTACTGTTTAAAGATGCAATTAAGCCTAATCTGGTACAAACACTAGAAAATACGCCAGCCCTTGTCCATGGTGGACCATTTGCAAATATTGCCCATGGTTGCAATAGTGTAATGGCGACAAAATTTGCCTTAAAGCTTGCTGACATTTGCGTGACTGAAGCAGGTTTCGGTGCTGATCTTGGTGCGGAAAAGTTTCTTGATATTAAGTGCCGCTTTGCTGGTATCAAGCCTGATGCTGTTGTCATTGTTGCGACAGTGCGCGCACTAAAAATGCATGGTGGTGTACCGAAGGCTGAATTAATAGGTGAAAATATGGCTGCTTTAGAGCGAGGCTTAGCTAACTTAACCAAACATATTGAGAATATGCAAAAATTCGGTTTGCCAGCAGTTGTGGCGATTAATGCCTTTCCAATGGATACTGCAAAAGAACTTGAGTTTGTACGGGAAAAATGTATGGAACTTGGTGCTGAAGTAGCTTTATCTGAGGTGTGGGCAAAAGGCGGGCAAGGTGGTATTGAACTTGCTGAAAAAGTGTTAGCTGCTTGTGCTCAACCTAGCAAATTTACCTATATCTATGATGAGAAACAATCTATTAAAGATAAAATTTTGGCTATTGCTACAGACATTTATGGTGCAGAGGGTGTAAACTATACTTCTCAAGCTGAAAAAGCGATTGCAGAACTTACAGCTCAGGGGTTTGATAAAACACCGATTTGTATGGCAAAAACTCAGTATTCACTAAGTGATGATATGACTAAACTTGGTCGTCCTACAGGGTTTACGATTACAGTACGTGAAGTGCGGGTTGCTGCAGGTGCTGGATTCCTGGTGGCTTTGACTGGTGATATCATGACGATGCCAGGTTTGCCAAAACGTCCAGCTGCAGAACAAATGGATATTGATAATACTGGAAAAATTAGCGGATTATTTTAAAAATAGAACTCGTATTATTAAAATCATGATAGTTTAATGGAAGGGCAGACATGCTCAAGGCTGTTTGCCTATTCCTATTTAGAGGAGGCTTCTTGTGTATAAAATTCTTGTTAAAAAACAATTGGCGCCGAGCGTTCAACTTTTTGAGGTAGAGGCACCACTCATTGCGAGAAAAGCTCAACCAGGTCAATTTGTCATTTTGCGGATTAATGAAGATGGGGAACGTATTCCTCTCACAATTGCTGATTTTAATCGCGAGACAGGTACAATTACGATTATTTTCCAAGAAGTAGGCGCTTCTACGGTGGAATTAGGCCTTTTAAATGAAGGTGAATTTCTATTAGACTTAGTTGGACCATTAGGTAAACCAACTCATATTGAAAAAATGGGAACCATTGTCTGTGTCGGTGGTGGTATTGGTATTGCACCTGTATATCCTATTGCTCGGGGTATGAAGGAAGCTGGTAATGAAGTCATTTCTATTATTGGCGCTCGCTCTGAAGATATTTTAATTTATGAGGAAGAAATGGCAGCTGTCAGTGATGAACTTATTATCACAACGGATGATGGTTCAAAAGGCCGCAAAGCCCTTGTAACTCAGCCACTGAAGGAACTCTTAGATTCTGATAAAAATATTAGCCTTGTTGTTGCCATTGGACCTGTAATTATGATGAAATTTGTTGCTGAAACCACCCGTCCTTACGGTGTCCCAACTGTTGTGAGTCTTAACCCAATTATGGTTGATGGTACAGGAATGTGTGGCGGTTGCCGTGTCTCTGTTGGCAATGAAAATAAGTTTGCCTGTGTAGATGGTCCAGAATTTGATGGACATAAAGTAGATTTTGACGTACTTATGTCTCGCCAACGTATGTATAAACCTCATGAAAAACAACATAGTGAACATAGTGCTGGTAAACGGGAAGGAGGATGCAAATGTCACTCTCACTAACAAAACATCCAATGCCTGAACAAGATCCGAAAGTGCGGGCTAAAAACTTTTCAGAAGTTACTCTTGGTTATACACCTGAATTGGCCCAGGCTGAAGCCGAGCGGTGTTTGCAATGTAAAACGGCTCCTTGTCGTAAAGGGTGTCCAGTAGAAATTGATATTCCAGCTTTTATTAAACTGGTTAAAGAAGGGGATATGAATGCCTCGATCGCAAAAATAAATGAAGTAAATGCCCTGCCAGCAGTATGTGGTCGAGTCTGTCCTCAAGAAGAGCAATGTGAAAAACTTTGCGTTTTGGCAAAAAAAGGCGAAGCTGTTGCTATTGGTCGTTTAGAACGTTATGTTGCCGATTATTCTCGCAATCAAGGTCAAACTGCGACTCCTCTTGCGTATGCAGATGATGCGCAAAAAGTGGCTGTTGTTGGCTCTGGCCCTGCAGGCCTCAGTGTTGCAGGTGATTTAGCAAAAATGGGCTATAAGGTCACCATGTTTGAGGCTCTGCATTTACCAGGCGGTGTACTTATGTATGGTATTCCGGAATTTCGTTTGCCGAAAGATGAAGTAGTGCAGGCTGAAATTAATAATTTGCGCAAGCTTGGTGTAGAGATTGTTGTGAACGCTGTTATTGGGAGTACTTTTACCGTTGATGAACTGATGGAAGAAGAAGGTTTTGATGCCGTCTTTATTGGTACAGGTGCTGGCCTTCCTTATTTCATGGAGATACCTGGAGAAAATCTAAATGGTGTATATTCTGCTAATGAATTCTTAACCCGCTGTAACTTAATGAAGGCCTATCGTTTTCCTCAAAGCGGAACACCGATTCATGTAGGAAAAAGAGTTGCTGTCGTTGGTGGCGGCAACGTAGCTATGGATGGTGCTAGAACAGCTCTTCGTCTTGGTGCTGAACATGTATCCATTGTCTATCGTCGTTCAGAAAAAGAGCTACCAGCAAGACTAGAAGAAATACACCATGCAAAAGAAGAAGGCATTGATTTTCAATTGCTGACTGCGCCAACTGCCGTACTAGGCAATGAACAAGGTTGGGTGACTGGTCTACAATGTGTTCGGATGGAACTTGGTGAACCAGATGCTTCAGGGCGTCGCCGTCCGATCGAAGTTTCTGACTCTGAATTTGTACTCGATGTGGATACGGTGATTATTGCCATCGGTCAAGGTCCTAACCCATTAGTACAGTCTACGACTAAGGGACTAGAAACCAACAAAAAAGGTAATATTAATGCCCATGCTGAAACGGGTGCCACTAGTAAACCAGGCGTTTTTGCTGGTGGTGATATTGTCACAGGTGCCGCTACCGTTATCCTCGCTATGGGGGCTGGTAAGAAAGCTGCAGTGGCTATTGATCAATATTTACAAGAACAAAAAGCGAGTAAATAATGTAATCTGCACCCATCTACTTGATTCATGAGTAGATGGGTGTATATTTTTGCGATAAAGAAAACTTGGCTTCGGTCGAGCCTCAGCGTAGACCAAAGTCTTAGTTGCCCTTACTTGTAATCGAGAAAGTGTTATACTTTCTGATTACGAAATGAAGGATTTTAACATCATTCGTTGAAAACAAAGGTAAAATAGGTAGAATATTGCGGTGCGGGTACTGACTCAGCAACCAGTGATTCAGATTGTAAGGAGTCGTCACATGAAACATTTAATATTACAGCAGTTTTGGGATAGTATACCACACGAAAAGGTACAGCATGTCCGCCGCAAGCTACCTTATTATTTAAAAAAACTCACCGAAGAGCGCGGTAATATAAGTAATATGCCAAAAGGATTCTATGCACGGCGCATTCGAGGTACTGTTGATAAATATAAGTTTCGAATGGCAAATGATGATCGGATTTTGTTTATATATGCTGATGACGTCAAAGGTATTCGGTTGGAAAATAAATGTGGTATTGTACTACTTGCTTACTGTAATCATGATGAACAAATCCGTAAAGGTAGAAATTTTGAAGTCACTGGTAATGAAAAATTTTCTGAATATGATTTTGAAATGGAAGGCTATACAGAAGAAACGGAAAGTATAATTTTTTCTGAAATTGAAGCGAATTATGCAGCCTTAAATTTGATGATTGATCATACGCGCGCTTACCAAGTTGAAGATCACGATTTGGCGCGAATGGCTGAAGATGGAGTGAAAGATTGGCAGTACTATTTAAATAATGAGCAATATAATTGTGTGCAAATCCACGATCGTCCTGTATTTTTATCAGGAGGAGCCGGTACGGGTAAGTCAACGATTGGACTACATAAATTATTTGCACTCAGTAAAAATAAAGATGCAAAATTGGCTTATTTTACCTATACTAAAACATTAAAAACAGATTTTGAAAAAATGTATGATGTGTATCAAACAGACTATAGCAAGAGTAATCCCAATGAATTGATGGCTAAAGTTGAGTTTCATTCACTCAATGACTTTTGTTTTACTAAATTAGGAGTTAAATTTGGAAAGTTAATTGATTTTCGTAAATTTGAGAGTGATTTTTCTACGGAAAATTGGCCGCTCTTTCACAATATGCTCATTCACAAAGTTGATATTTGGCAAGAAATTCGTGGTCTCATCAAAGGGTTTATGGGCAGGTATTGGTTACGCAATGAAGTTTTTGATAATCTAAATAAAAAGATCAGCTTAGGAACCTTAGATTTTTTAATTCATCATAAGTTTATTGCGCAGATCGAAAAAGATCATTATATGGTTATCAAAAATCCACAATCATTGTTTAATGAAAATAATGAGGATATGATTGTTGATTTACTATTGGGAGCTGAACAGGGAAGAGAAGGAATCATCACTGATATTCGACAAATTAAGAAAAAAATGCAAGAAGGGCAATTCCGATCGCCACTTATTTCCAAAGAACTTTATCTGAGTTTGGAGGATGATGATTGTATTTTTAGCAAAGAAGAGCGAAATCAGATTTATTATATTGCAGAAAAGTATCAGGCTTGGTTGGAAAAAGTAAATAAATTTGATGAAAATGACCTGGCTCGCAGGATGCTGGTTATGATCAAAGAGGGCAAAATAAAACCTAATTATGATTATGTGATGGTGGATGAAGTTCAGGATTTAAGTGAACTTCAAATTTATTTACTCTTATCTTTAAAACGCGACAATGGTCATTTTAATGATTTCTTTTTTAGTGGTGATATTCATCAAATGATCAATCCCACCTATTTTAGTTTTAGTCGGCTACGAATGCCCTTTCATTATCATCATGTGGAAAAAGAACTTCAGTTACTTGAAAAAAACTATCGTAGTCAAGCACACATCGTAACATTGAGTAATAAAATGGGTGAATTGTGTAAGAGTTATATTGGAGCTAAAGATAACTTTAGTTCCATTCCTTTGCAAAATCCAGGGAATCTACCTTTTTGGTTAATGCCAACAGCAGATAATGAACGAGAGTTATTTTCGACCTTACAACGAAAAGATCGTAAATATGCAATTATTGTCGTTCCAAACGAAACAGAAAAAAAACGAATTCAGGAAGAAATGGGAACTGCTGAACGTGTATTTACTGTTCAAGAAATTAAAGGTTTAGAATATGACTATGTGGTATGTGTCAACATGCTGACGCCTTTTTTGAGTGAATGGCAAGATATTATGGCAGGTCAGGGCAAAAAGAATGCCAAGTATCGTTATTATTTCAATATCTTTTATGTGGCCTTAACTCGTGCAAAACGAAATTTATGCATTTATGAAGAACAGATTGATCATCCCTTATTGTCACAGCTCAGAGACTATTTTCAAATCATAAAAACTTTTGATTCTGCTTCGATGGAACTAACCAGAAGTGCCAATCGTCAGGAAATCCTCAATGATGCTCGGAATCAAGAACGCCTAGGGAATTATGAGCAAGCCATGCAGGGATATGCTGACATGAATGAACAAATTGGGGTTTTGCGATGTGAGGGGAAAATTTTTCGTGAACAAGGTTTGTATTTGGAGGCGATCAAGAAGTTTTTAGCGGCAGATGAAAATGATGAGGCGTGGCAGCTTGCAGAAGAGTTAGAGGATGATCAAGTTCGTTTATTTGTTTTACTGCAAATTATGACAAGCCCTACGGAAGTAGAAACTATGTTTGTGAAACCTCTTGCTGTCATACATGAAGTCATTGCTCAATCGGTTGATAATCATGACTTTATGAAATTAGTTTATGATAACTATTTAGGACCGAAGTTTCACGAGTATCAAAAAAAATGTGATGATTGTTTACATGGTATTGAAATGGTCAAAAAGGAGTTTGCATCTGATGAGTGAGAAACAGTTGGAAAAATTATTAGATGGGTTTGTAAAAAGCTCACAGAGTTTAAGTTCCTTACAAGAAGGAATTTTGAGTCTACATGGAGTTATGGAAGAATTCCATAAGACTGCAGAAAATTTTGCCTTGAAAAATGAAATAGAAACATTATTACCAAAAGTAAATCAACAGTTTACTCAGGCGAATGATGTGTATTCAACGATTAGTGATAACCTAAAAAAAATACAATTACATACTGAAGAAATGCAAGCCAGAGGTGAAATGTATTCTGAAAATGTTGAGCAATCATGGAAACAACTCAATCATATTCAAGAATATTTACAAAAGTATCTAGATGAGATTATCCCTTTTTATGGAACTCTAGGAACAGAATTAGAGATCGTAGGGGATGCACAACAGTCAACAGAGCTCACAATGAAAAACATGCATACTGATATGAACAAAATATTAAATATGCATAGTGAATTGACTCGAAAATTAGAGCAGCATAAGGAACTTTTAAGCCATACTGGAGCGCAACAACAGGATGTGGTCAGTACTTTTAAAATGATTGGTGAACTGGGTAGTCAATGTGCAGTCCAATCGGCAGAAACCTTTGCTGAGTTAAAAGAAATCAGTACCTACCTAAAGCAATATACCCAAGAAATGGTACCCGCTTATCAATCTTTACAGGCTGAAGTAGAGCAGTTAAAGGGCATGCAGAATGGAATGGTTGAGGTTGCTCATGAGATCAGTAGCAGTGTTCGTGATATGAATGTGATGCAGCAAGAATTGCAGTTGCAAATGATAGAGTATCGGCGCATGATGTCTGAAACAAAAGAAATGCAAGGTGAACTGCTCAGTATTGCACAAAAAAATTTGGCGATGAATGCTTTTGTTGAAAAAATGAAAGCGACTGATCAAGTAGCAAATGAATACTTTACGAACATATGTGAAAAATGGCAACAAGAACATTTAAATGCAGCTGTTGAGAAGTGGGCAGAAGAAAATTTAGATGAAGTCATTTTGAAAAAAATAAAAGGTGCTTTAGGTTTACGCTGGAAATAAGGAGTGGGTAATAATATTGTAATTCCACATTTTTTAGCAGGATAAACCATATTGTAGAGAGAATAAAAGTGAGTAAGAAATAGTAATTTTTATGACTATATCTGTCATACCAAGATCATAGTCGAGATAGGATGCAGGAGGGGTATTATGGAAAATGGAGATAGAACATTTAGATTAGTGACACGCAGTGATTTCGATGGATTGGTTTGTGCAGTATTGTTAAAAGAACTTAATATACTAAAAGAAATTAAATTTGTTCATCCAAAAGACATGCAAGATGGTAAGATTGCAGTCACGGAGAATGATATCACTACAAATTTACCCTATGTTCCAGGCGTATATTTGGCTTTCGATCATCATTTAAGCGAGACATTCCGTGTAAAGGGACACCCAGAGAATCATATTATCAATCCTGATGCTCCATCAGCAGCGCGTGTTGTTTATGAATATTTTGGTGGACGCGAACGATTCCCTCAGGTCTCTGAAGATATGATGGTAGCGGTGGATAAAGCGGATTCAGCTCAGTACAATTTAGAAGAAGTATTGAATCCAACCGATTGGGCACTACTCAATTTTTTAATGGATGCTCGGACTGGACTTGGAAGATTTAGAGAATTTAGAATATCAAACTATAATTTGATGATGGAACTGATTGATTATTGCCGCACGAATACAATTGATGAAATCATGTTATTACCTGATGTGCAAGAGCGAGTCGATCTTTATTTTGAGCATGCGGAAAAGTTTAAAGAACAGATTAAGCGTTGTGCAACAGTTCATAATAATTTAGTTGTTTTAGATTTACAGCAGGAAGAAATTATTTATAGTGGTAATCGCTTTATGGTTTATGCATTATTTCCGGAGTGTAATATTTCAATCCACAGAATGTGGGGATTCCAAAAGCAAAATACGGTGTTTACAGTTGGTAAGTCCATTTTCAATCGTACATCCAATACCAATATTGGCGAGCTAATGCTTAAATACGGTGGAGGCGGACATCTCAATGCCGGAACTTGTCAAGTTAATCATAATCAGGCTGATCTTGTGTTACAAGAACTCATTGAAAAAATAAACGCTGACGCTTAAATTTTTAATTTACATATGGCATACTAACCGCCTTTTATATATGGGGACTGCTCACAAGATAGATTTGAGAGGAAGACTTTCAAACTTATTTTATGAGTAGCTCTATATAAGACTGGGCGGTTATTTGTTGTACAATCAAAATAGTATCAAGTAACCATGGTTAAGGTTTTGCTTATTGTTAGTTCTGTTTGACATAATACAGGAAAAATAAAAAAAATATCGAATGATACAGAAAAAGGGCATTATAAGGAGTGGGCATCATGGTTCGACGGGCATCTTCAATTGCTTTTAAAATTACGATGGTTTATGCAGTAACCAGTATTTTATGGATTTTACTATCAGATCGTGTATTACATTATTTTATTTCCGATCCAGTGTCAGTTATTACTATTGAAATTGTAAAGGGCTGGTTATTTGTTGGGATTACTGCAGTATTACTTTATCGATTAATTTTTCAGCATATGAAGATTATTGTGGAATCAGAGCAAAAATTACAAGAAAAACATGAAGAAACGATGCTAGCTTATGAAGAATTAATTGCCCAAGAAGAAGAGTTAAAGCAACAATTTGATGAAATATTGAATCGTGAAGAGCAAGTTAGCCGTCGAAATGAGTGTTTATATGCCTTACATGAAGCTTCTCTCATTTTAGTACAGGAGTATAAGGTACAAGATCCTTTTGCCATTGTCGTAAGTAAAATGATGGCATTAAGTGGTGCCCAATTTGGTTATATTTATTTACTTGATAAAAATGATATGCTGATGAAATCTAAAGTCATTGATGGATTTTCTGTAGATGAAATTAAGACCAGTGTAAAAAAAGGTGAAGGGTTAATCGGCCAAGTATGGAAAAATGAAGAAACACTCGTCATTGATCATTATCACAAATGGGAAGATCGATTGACAGGTCACCCTTATAATCTTTTGCGTACAGCGATTGGGCTCCCTTTAAAAGCAGGGGGAGAAGTCATTGGTGTATTTAGTATGAACTATACGGAGCATCATGTATTTGATAAAGAAGAACGACTCATGTTAGACAGTTTTGCCGAATTAGCATCCATTGCCTTAGTCAATCTGTTGCTCCATGAAGAATTACAAACGAGTCAAAAACGTAATCAAGCCTTGATTGATGCATTGCCAGACTCTATTTTTCAATTGGATCAACATGGAACGTTACTTGATTATAAAAAGGGCAAAGAATTAGAATGGGCGATAGACATGCAGGGAAGAATTGGAGAGAAAATAGAAACTTTTTTATTGCCAGAATATTCATCAATACTCATGGATAACATAGAAAAAACTCTTTTGACAGGGGTTACCCAAGTTTTTGAATATCAACAGATTGAACAAGGTGTTTTGAAATACCAAGAAATACGAATATTGAAAAGCGGTATAAATGAAGTCATTGCTATTGCTAGAGAAATCACGACACGCAAAGAACTGGAGTGTAAGCTTCAGTATTATGCACTGCATGATAAGGTGACAGGGCTATATAATCGATCCTATTTTGAAGAAAAAATTCAACAATTAAGTGACAGTTGTCAAGTTCCTATTGGCATTATTATGTGCGATATTGATGGCTTGAAATTAGTAAATGATACCTTTGGCCATCAAGCTGGGGATGAATTATTAATGAGCGCTGTTAAAATAATTGAAAGTTGTTTGTCGGCGAAAGATGAGATAGCGCGTGTCGGTGGCGATGAGTTTGCCATTTTGTTGCCGAATAAAGATCAGATAGAAGTTGAAAATGTCTGTCATAAGATCCGAGAGTGCGTTAGCCAATTTCGTAAGGATAATCTTAAAATACCAATGAGTATTTCCCTAGGGATAGGTCTGCGCAGCCAGCCAGAACAAAGTTTATATGAAGTATTTAAGATTGCTGATGATAACATGTACCGCGAAAAATTACATAGTAGCCAAAGCATTAGAAGTTCTATTGTTCAGACCCTTGCAAAGGCATTAGAAGCGCGTGATTTTGTTACCAGTGGTCATGCTGATCGATTACAATATTTGATTGTGGAATTAGCAATGGCAATCGGGTTATCCGATAGTCGGCTATCAGACTTACGTTTATTTGGTCGTTTTCATGATATTGGGAAAGTTGGTATACCTGATGAAATTTTATTTAAGCCAGGGCGCTTAACTGATAGTGAGTTTGAGATTATGAAACGTCATTGTGAAATTGGTTATCGTATTGCTCAGTCTTCCGGTGAGTTGGCCCCTATTGCTGACTGGATACTCAAACATCAGGAATGGTGGAATGGACAAGGTTATCCACTGGGCATTAAAGGCGAAGCCATACCACTTGCTTGTCGTATTTTATCCATTGTCGACGCTTATGACGCAATGACAAATGAGCGTCCTTATCGTGATGCGATATGCCATGATGATGCAATCGCTGAAATTGAACGATGTGTTGGTACTCAGTTTGATCCTAATTTAGTTGAAATCTTTAAAAATATAGTTGCTAAAACTCTTGACTTAGGAGCTGAGAGGCACCAAGTTATCATGAGAGAAATCGCTGCTACAAATCATCAACTTATCGATACTACAAAAGAATGTTAAGATTTAAAATCTCTATTTTACTAGTAAACTAGTTAGGTAGAGGTTTTTTGAGTTTTGTGGCATAATAGGATTATTATCCTGTTGTGGAGGTCCTAATGATTTTTGTAATTGATAACTATGATTCCTTTGTATATAATCTAATCCAATATCTTGGTGAACTTGGACAGGATATTAAGGTAGCGCGTAATGATAAAATTAGTATTTCAGAAATTGAGAATTTGGCACCTACTCATATTTTAATTTTTCAGCACCATTAACAGTCCCTTCTTTTGACTTATATCGTTATTTGCGCTATAGTAATCCTGCTCCTTTTGCTGCTTATTTACATTTTCCTGAAGTGGTGGTAGCGAGTGCATCCCCTGAGCGATATTTGCTTTTGCAAGATAGAATGGTTGAAGCTAGGCCTATAAAAGGTACAAGACCTCGTGGTATTGACGAACAGTCTGATCAACACTTACGGCAAGAACTTTTAAGCAGCGAGAAAGATCAAGCAGAACTGATTATGATTATTGACCTAGAACGTAATGATTTAGGGCGGGTATGTGAATATGGCAGTGTCTGCGTGCCAGATCTCATTCGCTTAGAGGAGTACGCTACGGTTTTTCATTTGGTATCGACAGTGATAGGTCGGCTTTCTAAAAATAAGGATATTATCGATGTGATCATGGCTTCTTTTCTTGGAGGGTCGATCACGGGGGCACCAAAAGTACGGGCTATGGAAATTATTGCAGAACAAGAGTCTATACAACGGGGAATTTATACAGGTTCTATTGGTTATATTGACTTTAATGGTGATGCAGATTTGAATATTGTCATTCGTACATTGATTATAAAAGATGGACAAGCTAATTTTTACGTTGGTGGCAGAATTGTTGCTGATTCTGTACCTGAATTAGAATATCAGGAAACCTTGGATAAAGGACGGGCATTAATGGGTGCTTTAGGCTACAAGGTGTAAGGAGAGTATAATGCAGGATAATTGGATCTATCTAAATGATAAAATGGTTCTGGAAAGTGAGGCTAGCATTTCGCCCTTCGATCATGGCTTTTTATACGGTCATGGTTTATTTGAAACCATGCGCGTTTATCAAGGTAACGTTTTTTGTTTAGAGGAACATTTGAAACGTCTCCATGCTAGTAGTCTTGTATTAGGATGGCCTGAATGGTTTGATGCTGAAGTATTATCTTCTGCCATTTATCAGACGTTAGAAAAAAATAAACTGCAAGAGGCTTCCCTTCGTCTTACTGTAACCCGGGGGATTGGTGCGAGTCGTCCCGATCCATCAACCTGTGGGCAAGTAACGGTTGCTGTCTTTGCTTATCCCATTCAGCTTCTTGGTGCTGACGTGTACGAGCAAGGGTGGAGTATGGTTACAGCGAGCATAAGGCGCAACCTCACTTCACCCTTATGTGGCCTTAAAGTTGCCAATTATCTTGATCATATCTTGGCGAAATCCGAAGCGCGGCATAAAGGAGCAAACGAAGCCTTATTACTTAATACAAAGGGGAATGTTGCCGAAGGTACAATGTGCAATGTTTTTTTTGTAATTGATGATCGCTTGATTACTCCTGATGAAAAGAGTGGGCTGCTGCCAGGTATTACTCGTGCCCTTGTGCTAAAAATTGCCTATCAGGCAGGTCTTAGGGTAGAAGAACGACAAGTTGATCCTGATGAACTATTAGGAATATCCGAAATGTTTATTACCAGTTCATTGCTTGAAATTATGGCTGTGACCATATTAGACCAACGTATCGTCAAAGATGGTCGCCCCGGTAAGATAACGAAATTATTACAAAAAGAATATAAAATTAAGACTGAGAGGAGTCAGAGCGCAACCTAGCGCCAATTAAGAATGAATTTTGTTGCAATTGATTTTGAAACTGCCAACGCCAGCCGTTCAAGTGTATGTAGTTTGGCAGCTGTTACTGTAGAAAATGGACAGATTGTCCGTTCAGCTTATTCGTTAATCCGTCCTCCTGTAATGAAATTTGATTATCGTAATATCGAAGTACATGGTATTCAGCCCGAAGATGTGATGCATAAACCAACGTTTGATCAATTATGGGAGCGTATTTGTCCTCATATTGAAAATAAAATTGTTCTGGCCCATAATGCTGCTTTTGATATCAGTGTATTGCGCAGTATTTTGCAAACGTATTCCTTACCAGTGCCTACTATGAAATATGCTTGTACGGTACAAATTGCAAAAAAAACATGGCCCGGTGAAGATAATTATAAGCTCAATACACTAGCCCAAAGATTCAATATTGATTTTGAACACCATAATGCTCTTCACGATGCCCGCACATGTGCAAAAATTGCCATTTTGGCTGGGCGAGAATTAAGAATTAATAACTTTTTACAGTTAATGCATATATTAAAGCTACCCGTCAAAGATTTTGCATAAAGTAGCATAAACTTGACAAATACTATGTCTTATGAGTATATTATAGGTGATATATTTCGATAAGCTATGATAGGGAGGAGTACCCTGTGACCGCCGTTCAGAGAAGAGATCCGTGGCTGAAAGATCTCTCGGAGTGGAATAGGGGAAGGTAGTCCTTGAGCTGCAGCGCTGAACTGATAGTAAGTGTTGCCGGTATGCCCCGTTATGGCAGTAGAGTCCGCGTAGGCATTTTCTATGGCTATTGGCGGTAAAACAAGGTGGTACCACGAGAGTATGCTCTTTCGTCCTTTTAGGATGAGAGGGCTTTTTATTTTTGTATAATAACGAGGAGGCGCTAATTTTGACAGAAAAGAATATTCCAACAGTATACGATCCCCAGGCAGTAGAAGAAAAATGGTATAAATATTGGGAAGATCATGGTTTATTTCATGATGAAGTGGATAAAGGGAAAAAGCCTTTTAGTATTGTGATTCCGCCACCAAATGTAACAGGACAACTTCATATGGGACATGCCCTAGATAATGCTCTGCAAGATATTCTGATTCGTTTTCGCCGAATGCAAGGTTATAATACCTTATGGATGCCAGGTACAGATCATGCTGGCATTGCTACGCAAATTAAGGTTGAAGAAATGCTGGCGCAAGATGGTATTACCCGCCATGATTTAGGCAGAGAAAAATTTATCGAAAAAGTATGGGAATGGAAAGAACAATATGGGGATCGGATTATTAAACAATTAAAAAGTTTAGGGGCTTCTTGTGATTGGCAGCGAGAACGGTTTACGATGGATGAGGGCTGCTCTAAGGCCGTGCGGGAAGTGTTTGTGTCCCTCTATGAGAAAGGTCTTATTTATCAAGGAAATCGTATCACCAATTGGTGTCCACGCTGCAATACGGCCTTAAGTGATATTGAAGTTGAGCATGAAGACAAACCAGGTCATCTATATCATGTTCGTTATCCTGTGGAAGGGTGTTCAGGAGAATTTTTGAGTGTGGCGACGACTCGTCCAGAAACGATTTTGGGTGATACGGCTGTTGCTGTCAATCCAGAGGATATACGATATAGCCATTTAATTGGTAAGAACTTAATTTTACCTTTAGTAGGACGTTCTATTCCAGTGATTGCTGATGAATATGTAGATCAGGCTTTTGGTACAGGAGCTGTAAAAATTACTCCAGCTCATGATCCGAATGACTTTGAAATGGGACTTCGTCATAAGCTGCCGCAAATCGTTGTCATTACCAATGACGGAACTATGGCAGCAGAGACTGGCAAATATGCGGGAATGGATCGTTACGAGTGTCGTAAGGCATTAGTAAACGATCTAAAAGAAGAAGGTTATTTGGTCAAAATTGATGATCATCAACACGCAGTCGGTCATTGTCAACGTTGTACCACAGTTGTAGAACCACTGGTTTCGAAACAATGGTTTGTTAATATGCAGTCTTTAGCTGATCCTGCGATTGAAGCTGTAAATTCAGGTAAAATTCAATTTGTGCCTGAACGTTTTACCAAAACTTATATTAACTGGATGGATAATATTCGTGATTGGTGCATCTCACGACAAATTTGGTGGGGACATCGCATTCCTGCTTGGTATTGTGAATGTGGTGCAACCATTGTAGCACGAGAAGATATTACAGTTTGTCCTACATGTGGTAGCCATAGTATTCAGCAAGATTCTGATGTATTAGACACTTGGTTTAGTTCGGGATTATGGCCTTTCTCTACCATGGGGTGGCCTGAGGACACAGATGAATTGCAGCAGTTTTATCCAACCAGTGTACTTGTGACTGGTTATGATATAATTTTCTTTTGGGTAGCTCGAATGATTATGATGGGGCTAGAATTCAAAAAAGAAATTCCGTTTAAACATGTATTTATTCATGGATTAGTTCGAGATTCTCAGGGGCGCAAAATGAGTAAGTCTTTGGGCAATGGTATTGATCCATTAGAAGTCATTGAAAAAAATGGTGCTGATACTCTGCGCTTCACTTTAGTAACAGGAAATACTCCGGGCAATGATATGCGTTTTTATTGGGAACGAGTAGAGTCAAGCCGCAATTTTGCAAATAAACTCTGGAATGCTTCTCGCTTTGTACTAATGAATCTAGAAGATGTGGACCAGGTTTCTAAGTTAGAAAGTTATGGAGTGACTGCGCGAGAAAATAATAGTTTTACTTTAGCTGATCGATGGATTTTAAGTCGTTTTGGCAAAACTGTGACTGAAGTTACACGGAATTTGGAACGTTTTGAACTCGGTGAAGCAGCGCGTCTCTTGTACGAATTTATTTGGAATGAGTATTGCGATTGGTATATCGAAATGGCTAAGGCGCGACTCTATAACAAAGAAGATGTTTCGGCTAGAACAACAGCCCAGTATGTATTATGGTATGTCCTGGAGAAAACATTAAAACTGTTACATCCATTTATGCCTTTTATCACTGAAACAATTTGGCAACACTTACCTCATGAAGGTCATAGTATTATGGTAGCTGAGTGGCCCGCTGAGGAATCAAGTTTACTTGATGAGCAAGCAGAACAACAGATGAATACCATCATGGATGCCATTAAAGCCATTCGTAATATGCGGGCTGAAGTCAATGTACCGCCAGGCAAAAAAAGCGAAGTTATTTTGCAAGTTGTTACTGCTGAATTGCAAACTGTCTTTGCTAGCAATTTACAGTATGTAAAAACAATGGCAGCCGCTGATCCGATTACAATGCTTAGCCCTGAGGCGGGGAAACCTGAAAATGCCATGACAGCTGTTGTCAATGGTGTAGAGATCTATATGCCTCTTAAAGGGATGATTGATGTGGAAAAAGAAACATTACGTCTTAATAAAGAATTGGCAGGTCTTGATAAAGAATTGGCGCGCATTGCGGGCAAACTTTCCAACGAAGCTTTTGTTGCAAAAGCTCCACCTGAAGTCATTGCAAAAGAAAAAGCCAAAGCTGGAGAATACCAAGAGAAACAACAAGCGATTCAAGAACGATTGGTCTATTTAGCTAGTATATAATGATAAGGGCGGGTGTTACACCCGCCTATTTTACACAAAGGATGTGATGATGATGACCTATGAGGAATCTTTGCATTATTTGGCTAATTTATGTAAATTTGGTATTAATTTAGGCTTGGTTAGGATTGAAAAACTTCTTGAGATGATGGATCATCCAGAGAAAAAATTTAAAACAATTCATATTACGGGAACCAATGGGAAGGGGTCAACAACAGCGATGTTGGCATCTATATTAAGGTCTGCCAACATAAAAACAGGGATGTATACGTCTCCCCACCTTGCTCACTATACAGAGCGTATGATGGTCAATGGACAACAAATAACTCCTGAGCAGTTTGCAAAAACCATTAAGTATACAAGTCAATTTGTGGAAAAGATAGCCGAAGATGGGTTTGGACATCCAACAGAATTTGAAGTATTAACAGCAGCAGCTTTTCACTATTTTGCAACATGTGGAGTGGAATATGCTGTAATTGAAGTCGGGTTAGGCGGATTGTTAGATTCGACCAATGTCATTGTGCCAGAAGTGTCTGTAATTACGAATGTTACCCTAGATCATATTGATAAATGTGGTCATACAATTTCTCAGATCGCAACTCATAAGGCTGGAATTATTAAACAAGGGGTGCCGATTGTTACAGGAGCGCAAGGGGAAGCTTTCGATATTATTAAAGAATTTTCACAAGAAAAATCAGCCAAGCTGTATCGCTATGGCCATGATTTCTCTGCAACTTTTGCTGGTTTGATCGAACATCGTCAAAATGTTGTAATCGAAGATGAGGAACAAGGAAATATAGGGACCTTTACAGTTAGTTTATTAGGTCATCACCAAGTGGATAATTGTGCAATTGCTGTGAAGACCGCATTTGTCTTAGCCAAAGAAGAAGAGCGTATTACCTTGTCTGCTCTGAAAAAAGGACTCTTAGAAGTATGTTGGCCTGGACGGTTTGAGGTCATTCCAGGACAACCAACGATTATTATTGATGGAGCTCACAATCAGGATGGCGCAAGAGGGCTACGTAAAAATTTGAATGAATTCTATGGACAAAAAGAAATTGTTTTTTTACTGGGGATTTTGCAAGATAAAGATGTGGCAGCCATTCTTAGAGAACTAATTTACCCTGTTGATAAAGTTGTGGTGGTTGCACCTTTATCCGAACGAGCTGGAGAACCCCAAGAGATTGCCAAGCAAATACAGGCAGTTCATGTAGAGACAGCTAATTCGATTTCAGCAGGCTTAGAACAGACGCGCCTTCTCGCAGGAGAAAATGGTGTGATTTGTGTTGCAGGTTCCTTATATTTAGTTGGAGCAGCAAGGCAGATAATATGTACGTAGACAAAAGATTTATTGTCCGATATAATAAGCAATATATAATCTAGTAGTTGTAATTTTGTGATTATAATTACTATTAGACAGGTGAAATTGTGAATATGACATATAAAACTGCTCAAACTCAATATTATTTGGATTATTTAATTGAGCACTGCATTTTGGCGGTGACCTTTTTTTTGCCACTCTCCCTCCCCATCAGTAGTGGTTTTTTAGGCTTTGGTGCAGTACTTTGGCTTAGTAAAATGATAGTGAAGAGAAAAATGGATTTTAAACGTACGCCATTTGATGTAGTCATTGGTTTACTGGTTGTTCTAGCGGCATTTTCCATATATGCATCGCCAGATCGTGGATTTAGTTTTTATAACTATTATAATTTAATGGGACGTTATGTTCTTATTTACTATTTAGTAGTGAATAATATTAGCTCTGCAGCTCAAATAAAACGTATTATTTGGGTTATGCTAACATCAGCTTTGATGGTCACACTCTATGGATTCTATCAATATTTATTTGGCATTAATATTTCAGCCAATGAGTGGGTTGATGGAGAACAATTTCCAGATCTTAAAATGAGGGTTTTTTCAACATTAGAAAATCCTAATTTATTGGCTGGCTTTCTAGTGACGATGATGGCGATCGGTGCGAGTATGGGCTATAAAACTCCGAGCGTAGGCGGAAAAATTTTATTATTTTCTTTAGTGGCAATGTTTGGAACTTGCCTGGTTTTGACCTATTCACGAGGAGCATGGCTGAGTTTATTAGCTGTCATTGGTGTGTATGGTTTATTATGTAATCGGAAAATTTTCTGGTTGCTCATTCTTCTGCCTATTGTGATGCTTTTTTGTCATGATGCAGTGTTAGAAAGAATTATGTCTATTATGAATCCCACTGATACTTCGTCGACTTTGAGGTTAGCATTATGGGAGAGTACAATTGCTATGATTGTAGATAAGCCTCTCCTTGGCATTGGTTGGGGCTCCTATTGGCTCGTATATCCTGAATATGATTTTTTCTTAAATAATCCTAATATCAAAATATTTCATGCACATAATATGTATTTAAATATTGCGGCTGAAATCGGTATTCCAGGCTTACTCGCTTTTTTGACGATCATGTATGGTCATGTACGTTTGGCCTTATCGATGCTTCAAGGTTCATTTGAATGTTGGTTATCAGGGTTGATGTTAGGAATTATTGCGGCGATTGGCGGTATTATTATTAATGGTCTTACAGATTATGTCCTGTTTAATATCCAATTATCAATGCTATATTGGCTATTAAATGGACTCATTGTTGTTGTATGGCAGCAAAGTCATCAAAGGCAAAAACAAGATATTTTACTAAAAAATGTAATGTAAAAATTTTCAAATAAAAACAATTATTTCATTAAATGTAAAAAAATAATTAATATAATATTTAGAATAAACAAATAAAACACAAAAAATGCTTTCTGTATATACAAAAACTGTAAGTATACGTGTATACATAGCTAAAAATACAAAAAAAAAAAATATATATAGTTTTTATGCAGGAGTTTTTGGGTTATGTGACAAATTGTACATACTATGGAAGCATAGAAGTTACAAAACTTTGATACAGGCCGATGACTCCTGAAAATCAGAGGAGGGTTTTTTGTTGAAAGATAATAATGATAAAAATGTAATTTCGAAGGCGACCATAGATCGTCTGCCCTTATATTTTAGAACTCTTAGGCTGAGTCAAGAAGAAGGTATGGAAATCATTTCTTCTGAAGAACTCGGGCACCGTTTAGGAATTACTCCTGAACAAATTCGTAAAGACTTGGCATCTTTTGGTCAGTTTGGTAAAAAGGGTGTTGGTTACTATATACGAGAGCTCATTGTCAATGTGGGGAAAATCTTAGGATTGGATAATAATTGGCATATAGCTGTAGTTGGTGTAGGGCATTTAGGTTGGGCCTTAGCTCACTATCGTAACTTTGATTCTCTTGGGTTCAAATTGACAGCTTTATTTGATGTTGACCCTAATAAAATTGGGCAATGTATAAAAGGTGTGCAAGTTTCAAGTCTAGATTGTTTAGAAGAGGTGATGACGGAGCAAACTATCCATATCGGAATTATTGCTGTTCCAGAAATTTATGCACAAGAAGTTGCTGATAAATTAGTTGCAGCTGGTGTGCGTGGAATATGGAACTTTGCCCCAATGAAAATTCAGGTGCCTGATACTGTACGAGTCATAAATGAAGACTTGTCAGTAGGACTCAGTAGTTTGTCTTTCTATTTGGCGAGACAGACGCAGGTAGAATAATAACTCAAATGTTTGGAGGAAAGTGTTAAAATGATTGATATCAAAGATCGCGTGCGTAATTCTGCGTTACATGCGAAAATCGTGAGTGCTGATGAAGCCGCGGCAGTTATTCAACCAGGAATGAATGTTGGAACAAGTGGGTTCACCCCATCTGGTTATCCGAAAGCAGTACCCTTGGCCTTAGCTGAAAGAATCAAAAAAGAACATTTCCAAATTAACCTTTGGACTGGTGCGTCCGTTGGGAAGGAACTCGATGGAGCTTTGGCCGCGGTTAATGGTATAAATAGACGTTTACCGTATCAGACTAACAATGAAATCCGTAAATCTCTTAATTCTGGTGGCGTTAAGTATTGTGACTTGCATCTAAGTCATACTGCGCAAATGTCTAGATATGGATTTTTGGGTGGAAAAGTAGATGTAGCGATCATTGAAGCTTGCGCTATTACAGAAGAAGGACATATTATTCCAACCACTTCAATGGGTAATTCAGCATCCTTCGTACAAAGCGCTGATATTGTTATTGTAGAAGTCAATACAAGCCAGCCTCTTGCTCTTGAAGGTATGCATGATATATATATTCCAATGGATCCTCCACACCGTCTTCCAATTCCTATTGTAAAAGTGGATGATCG
>NZ_JBGJZL010000010.1:0-185034 GCF_042610375.1 Pelosinus sp. sgz500959 | reverse complement strand
TAGTGCATAAGTTCATTATTGCCTAAAAAATCCAAATGGCTCACCTTGCGTGAAGGTGGTTTAAAATTAACGTGATGGTGGCTCAATTTGAGCGTATCATCGGCTCTAAGCAAGCACATTATTCACTATCAAGGGAAAATGACAATTTTGAGAGTATTTATGCAACCTCATCGACAATCCGTCGTGTCCAAAGCAAGCATTCGCTATGAAACACCGCCAGGAAAACAGGCACAAGTCGATTGGGGTGAGTTTAAATTGAATTGTGCAGATGGATCATTTCGGAAAGTACATGCTTTTGTCATCATACTAGGCTATTCCAGAATGAAGTACGTCGAATTTGAATAATGTGCTTGCTTAGAGCTGATGATACGCTCAAATTGGTTCTCCCGCACTTTTAGAATATCATTCACAGACCTCGCTGATTGCCAATTGGCAGAAAGAAATCGAAAAATTCGCACCTGAAATGTCGTATCAGATCCTGCATAAAAGCGATTTAAAAAGCTCAGAAACTCTTGAAATCAGAGAAAATAAATTTTTATATTAATGATAGAATTTATTTCTTCACTTGATTTTCCTCTAATGGATTCTAGTATATCTTTTCTTGCTTCGAAAGTATCGACGGTTTTTTTACAGTTTGTACCTTATACTCTGTATTATGATCACCTGGAGAAATAACGAACAATACCTCATTATTAACATCGCGTTTAAGTAATTGTTGGAGCCAAGGGCAACCTTTTTTTAGAATCATTATTTCATTAATAGTTCTATTTTCAAAGGCTTCATTTACGATGATTCTTGCTTTTATAACAGCAGCTTGTCTACTTATTATTCTTTTTATAATTTCAGTAGCATATTGAACAGCTTCCTCAAACGCCTCATCTGCGGAATCATTTGAATCCCATGTAGGATTAAAATTTTGAAAAAATCTATTCATTATAAGAGACTACAGGTTTGGAAATGAAAACAAACACAAAAAATGGCAAAGATTGTATTATTGTGCAGGGGTTTTCTGGTTGTTGATGGAATGGTATAGAAAAGATATGTAACACAATAAAATTTGTATTACTACATCAGTTCAACTGAAAGTTTTTCGATTCATATTGGACATGGCAGAAAAGTCAACAAAGGAGATCGCAGTCTAAGCACTAAGAAAGGATAGAATAATCTGAGAAGGATGTGCGTTTGGTGGAGGATAATGATGTAAATGCTGGACTTCCAGGGATTTTAGGCTCTCAGCTCGATTTAGGCAGTATCGGTGATATCGGCAAGAGCGTTAATCTATTCAGGGGGGATGTTAATCTACCTTTGAAGTTAGTATCGCTTGCAGGTCGGAACAATTTGGATATAAGTGTAGTAGCGCTTTACGGTAGCAATATTCACACATTTGTAAATACATGGAACATGGATGCTCCAACAGATGTTCTCGGTGTTGGTTGGTCGATGTCATTCGAAAAAATAGTGGTCGATATTAAAAATACGGGTACAAGTTATGATGATAATTTTTACATCGTAATCGGTGGGAATACCATTCCGTTGTTTAGGACAGGAAGCGACGGCGATGCCATCTGTTTTCAGGCCAAAAATTATAACTTTTGGCAAGTCTATTATTATCAAAACCAAGCTGATTCTGCAAGTGAACGCTGGGAAATCGTTAAGGAAGATGGCTCACGATATATTTACGGAGCTGTCCAGCTGGACGGCGATTATGCCTATGGTGTAAATGGTAGCCAGCAATGGGGGGTTAAGTGGAAAAACTGGGTAGGAAGTACCGTAAGCACTGCGGGAACCCAATATTCGGTGGCCTGGAACTTAGCCCAGATTATCAACATCTGGGGCGACTGTGTCTATTTTGACTATGACAACAATGATATCCCAGTCGGTGAAAATGATCTTACTCAATATACCCGTTCATCGCGGATTCGTAAAATAATTGATGTCTACGGACAAACGGTAAATTTTGTTTATGCGCCCAAAGATGAGGATTTCGAAATTCAACGACCGATCATGTCACCTAGAGACATTACTGCCTTTCAATTCCAATACGAAGAAAAATTTTTAGATAAAATAGTTGTTGAAAATGAAAATAAGGAACTGCTGTTTACAGTTCAGTTCCAGTATGATTTCTATAATGTTAGCAACAAGCAGGACGATTATTATTATAAAAAAAGGTATTTGAAGTCTGTTAGGACAGTCAATGGCAACGGTGAACCCTTTCCTGGCGTAGCATTTGATTATTATATAGATTATACCAGCGATATAAATCCTGGTGCATTGAAAAGTATTACTTTTCCTCATGGAGGGATTGCCACATATAAGTATGAATCAGGCAAGCTGACCAATACGTCCACATGCCGGGAAGTGAAATCGCCAGGAACCGACTTTACGCCCAATGTCTGGCACGGTTCTGACTATGTGGTTATCACTTGGTACAGTAGTGTGCGTAAGAAAGTACTCATTTCGGTATATTCCTGGGGCGGTAACTGGCGGGAATGGAAATACGACGAACTCAATGAACTGAATATTGAAAATTTCAGTGTGCTTAATGCCCAGGGCTTTTTTGTTGTGTATTTTAAAGACCTTAATTTAGGGTGGTATCGGCTGTTGCTTTTCAAACAAAATGAGTATCGGTTTGGTGAATGGTCTGCCAATGAGGTTAAGCTAGGTAATGAGTATACGAGTGTAACGATCGCGATGGGCGAGGACTTTATTGCAGCATATTCTCCTAATTCTGCCAAGATTGCTATCTGGCAGTGGGATGGACTGAATAAGCAATGGGCTGAGACCTGGGCTACAAGCAAGCAGTTTGGGTACATGTCACTCGCCGCCAATACTAATTTTCTCATTGCTGCAGGCTACAATGAACACGCTCAACAAATATTTGTCCAATTATACTACGCTGATGCCAATAGAAAGTGGAAAACTGGTGGTTCTACAACGATATCCGGCGAAATTAACTTAGATTATACAAACTTCAATAGTTTGTGGTCTATCGGTACTAGCTTCGCTGTTGCTGCTTACATAACTAGCGTTGATGAGATCAATTTATATTATAACCTTCTTGTTTTCGGTTGGAAGACTGATTTCTCATTTACCAATGTGGTCAAGCATTCTTATTATCAGGATCGAAATTTGTCAAATGCGCTTAATACTACGATTGTAAATAACTCTCTAATTGGGAGTGGGCAAAGGGTAGCTAGGTTTAACGGTGAGCGGTGGATTGATAAGGAAATGGTTGTTCCAAGATCCCCTAATGAGTATCAATATGCTTATGGGGATGATATGGTCATACTAACGAAAAAAAACGGAAATATACAAGAGGTTTCATCTGCTTTATATGACCCTTATCAATCTCGGTGGATAGACGGAGATATGAAGGGCACAGTAAGCGGCGACCACATGAGTACTCCAGCAATTGCGGGAGATTATTGTGTAGCTGCTAATAACATTTATTTTCGGGATCAAACTCGCAAATGGAATAAGATCTTTGCCCTGCCGCAAAATGTAGATCCATCATCTGTCCAAAACAGGGCACCTGGTTATCTATTGTACCAAATGAAAAATGAGCCTAATAATACATATCTATTGTTTTTTAAAGACGGGGCACTAATCGGCAAAACCAAGCTCGAGGGTAAGAATATCCACGTTTCTGGCGGTGCAGGTCAGGTACTGGCTGGGGCTTTTGCTTTTGTGACTTACAGTGGGGTGGATTTTGCAAAAACGCCTACCCTTAATATTTACCAGGTGGTAAATCAATCGATTGATGATGAAGGACAGGTGGATTATTCCGTAGCCAGTGTTTCTATCTTTAACGGTTATAGCCAGATTGACACCAACTATAAATATAATCGAGAAACAGCTACCTATGACCCCAAGGGGCTAGTTAGCCAATTTTCCCAGGCTGGCATTTGGTATCAGGAAGACAATGGGGCGTTCAGTCATAGCGATCATGTTTATTTTAACGGCTTAGACCCGCAAATACTGGATGTGATATATCCTGATACCGATGATTTCACGAATGTTCGTGATTATTTCAGTTGTTTCAATGGGCAAATCTATCAGAGTAGTTCGTACAATGCCGATGGCAGAAAAGTCGTTGATACAATAAATTATTTGTATGCTTTTGATAAAAATGGGGAAGGTGAGCCCCTCTATGGAGTATATGGAAGATCGAAAAAAAAGATAGATACTACCCAATTGTATCTATTTGACGCTGATGTTAGCCTAATGGAAGATCTTGATAATGAACTGTTCTCAACGGCAGTAAAAGACGTATTTCATACATATGGTTTTTATTTTTCAGGCGATGTATCAATCGAAGTTCCATACGCCAGTAAAAATATATGGGTTATAGCCGATGGTGAAAGTGGCAAGGAATATACTATTTGCCAGGAAAATGGAAAGCTGGCCGTGTATGGGGCGTTGGTGAAAATTACGGAATATGGCTATAATGGAAAAGGACAACTGGCAAAAACCTCCACCTATAATTTTAATTCCGAGGGGAGAGAGGAAAAATTATCGGTAGAAAAGCAATATGGATGGGAGGTTTACCCCAGATTATTGGATATCAATCTGTTGACCCCAGAAGTGCAGAGTAAGACATGGAATGAAACACAAAATGTAACAACTGGAATTTCTGTGTTAACACTGAGAAACTGGAATCAGGGTGCAGATGGGGACAAATGGGGTGCGGATAAGAGTTATAAATGGGATGGGACTAGGGGAACGGAAAATTTTGATTATCAAGCCTGTTCCGGTAATGGGGAACCTGCTAGCGGGTGGGTTAAGACCGCCCAGATTGTAGCGATGAACGAATATGGCGCTGAGATAGAAAAGACGGATATTGATAATATACATAGTTCAACTTTATTTGATGTAGCCAACCGTTTTACGGTAGCTACGTTTAAAAACGCTAGTATTACCAGCGGTGAGGTTAGTTATTACGGCTTTGAGGAATATGAAAATCCCCAAGGTTGGACTGTTTTTCCACAGACTGAGCCAATGGAAAAATATATTGGAGAGGGAGATTCTTACACAGGGACAAGGCGACTATTCTTGCCGGGTCAATCTTTGATAAAGGTCGGACTGACAAATTGCTTAACAATCAAAAGAAATAATGGAAAATATGTTCTTTCATGTTGGATAAAAACGGCTAAAGAATTTGCAGGTGAAGGTGCTGGTTGGGAGATTACTGTTGGGGTATCTGGCAAAATTGTATGTATCCCTATTTTATCTACCAGAGAAACATGGCAGTATTTTTATCATGTAATTGACCCAGTGGCACTGGGCGAGAGTGATGTCTGCCAGATTACCATGTCTGTTTATAACCTGCAGGATAATAACTATCTATTGATTGATAACATTGGTTTTGCTCCTATGGCTGGCAATTTTGAGGCAGCTGTTTATGAAACCCCCTATCGACTTAATACTGGGGTCATTGGGATGTGGGGAGAAACAAGCCGTAAGGCTTATGATTCTTTCCAACGACTAGCAGTTATTGCAGGGAATGACAATAAGCCCCAAGTTTTATCCGTTGGTGGATTATGGCGGCAGTACACGGAGACCTTTGATCCGGCTGATCCCAATAGTGCGGCGAAAATAACTGTGCGAACAGGGGGAAGTTTCGAGGAATTTCGTCATGGGAATCAGTGGCAGGACAACTGGCAAGCTTCGGCAGACTGGGAAGTGGTCAGGGGGAAGCTGGTTTACAGTGGTGTGACAGCGGGAAGTTTAGTGCTAAAAAATACCGTAGATCAGAAGAATTATGGTGCCAGGTTTAATATGTCCTTGGGTGAAATAATAGATAAACCAATAGGGGTTAAGATCGGCGATTGCCTGATTATCCAGTGGGACAAGGGCCAGTGGGAACTTTACAATTGTATTGAAGAAAAAGTGGTAGATTCATTGGCTCAGCCAGAGATGAACGCGAAAGACTGGTTGGTAATAGCTGGGGAACATGGCGTATTATTCTTTGCCGATGGCAGGCAAGTTCTGAAATATATGTTTCCGACGACGGTATGGGGGCAGTTTCAATTGTTTACTGCAAATAAAATTGCAATTGAATATATCACTGTATTTATTGACCCAATAACGTCGATTACTTATAACGACAATTCTAGCAAACCAATTCAGGTGCAGAACCTAGATGACTGCAGTATATTGGTACAAGAGTTCTGTGCTGACCATCTCGGGAGAGATGCAATCACGACCAAGGTAGCAAGGTTTGACAAAGCCCTATTTGGATATCGACAGAATTTTGTCAGATCAATTGATTGGATCAGCGGGTTAATGACCGGTGAGATAGCTGACTGTTATCCAGGCGACGAAGGGTATCCCTACTCTCGTATTCGGTATGAAAAATCCACGTTGGCACGGGTTGTGGAAATGGGCGGTCCCGGCAAGTTGTTTGCAATTAACCTAGAGGTGCCGGAGCAAGACCGCCATACTGTCTTTGCCAGGTATTGCGCTAATGTAAAAAATAAACTTCTCAATGAGTTACCAGTAGGTGAGTACACCATAACAAGTGAAATAGACAGGGACAAAAATTCATCGGCCTTACTGACCGATAAATTAGGCAACAAAATTGCGACCATTCAAGGTAGTCAGCAGGACGGGGATGCTAACTTTGCCATGTCCCGCAATTGTTACAATATGTACGGTAATATTGCCGCGACCAAACAACCTAATTATTTTCAAGAAAATATACCCCAGCATGAAAGGTTTCAACTTGAGAATGAATACGATTTTTTTGGAAGGACTATCCGAGCATCAACTCCTGACATGAGTCAGTCGACAGTGAGCATCTTTGACACAGCTGGGCGAGTGCGTTTTATGCAGGACGCGAATGGTGCTGAAAAGGGTTATATTATTTATTGGTTATATGATCGGTTAGGGCGCAATACTGAGAAGGGGATTTGTTATTCTCCGTGGGATGAGTCTAAATTCAAGAGGCATATAGACGATAAAACCTGGCGACCTGATCTAGCCTTTTGGGATAAAAAGTATGAATATGACGGGGATGGATCAGATCCTAATCTTGTCGGCAGATTGTGGAAAGTACTATCCTGTGGTGATGAAAGCCTGTGGGGAAAGAGTGAAGAAGTATTTGTCTATAATATAGATGGTCAAATGATCCGAAAAACAGTCAGGGTCTTTGATTATGACGGTGGGGCGGAACATACTAGCAGCTATGAATACGACAACATAGGCAACAATATAAGGCTTACTTACAACGAAGAGGATACTACGCCTTTTGTTGTGACCTATAACTTTAACAATCAGGGGCAGTTATATGAAATCAACGGGCGTGACGGTGCTCTTGTCCGTTATGGGTATAAGGCTGATGGCAGTATTCAGTCTGAGATTTTCAATCCGGGCAAAAGTTCCGAGCTTATCCGAACCTATGATTATAATTCGGCAGGGTGGCTTGTCAATCTGCAAGACAGGCTTTTTACCGAAACCCTAGACTACACTGATAACGGTTATTTGGGAGTTGGTTATTATTCCGGAAAGATTGCTCGCATCGCTCACCGTTTTAATGGTATACAAACTCCTGGCGAGTTTATGACAAGTTATAGCTATCAGTATGCTTATGATAAACTTGATAGGCTTCAGAGCGCCGTCAATGAGAAAGATAGCGCCTGGAGTATGGGGGGCGATAGTCCTTTGACTTATGACACTAATTGTAATGCATGTCATTGGAGTAAAGGTAACGTGGAAGAAGAGTATGTGTACTATCCTGGCACCAATAAAATTCAGAGCGCAAGCGCCAATACACAGGATATCTATAATTATAATTCGAACGGCGATATTATTTTTGCCCAGCCGCGAGGGATCACTAACATAAAGTACGGTAAAGCGTCAGGTGTGGCATTATCAATGCAAGGTAGCGATGGAAATCCGGCAAATGACGTGTCCTTTGCCTATGATGGCGGTAACAGACGGATATTGAAAAAAGACAAGGATTCGTGCCGGTTATACATTTTAAGTACCAATGGAGATTCTTTAATGGAAAAAGTGAAAGGACCAGATGGCGAGGAAAGGGTAATTTTTAATGTCTACGGTGTCACGGGTATCTTTGCTGTGCAAAAAGTAGACAAGGTATATAATCTGATCAAAGACCACCTGCTTTCCACTAGGGTAGTTTTCGACGGAACTGACATTTGTGCGGCTTACAACTATACGCCCTTTGGCGAGTTTATGGGGGGCGTTATGGAGCTGCCTGGTTGCGATCGAATAACTCAGTACTTGTATACCAGCCAGGAACTTGATGATGAAACTGGACTATATAACTACAAAGCAAGGTTCTATGATCCGTATCTGGGACGTTTTTACAGCATTGATCCGGCGGGGCAGTTCCCGGGGGCATATGTATACGCAGGCAACGATCCGATCTCTTTTATTGACCCTAGCGGACAGACTTCTGTGGGATCAATTTTTGCTATCATGGGTGGTATTGCAGCCTTCTTGGGTGGTATTGCGTTAGCTGCATTTACGTCAGGGGGTTCATTAGTTGCCCTCGGTGCCATCGGTGGGGGGATGCTAGCGGGAGGAGGTGGAGCTAGCGTGGTCTATGGGGCGACCCATACAGAAGATTTCCGAGCTGCGGAATGGGGGGCCATGGTTGGTCTGGGAGCAACCTTCGGAGCCATTTCAGGCGGAGTGAGTCTTATTGGAGGCGGCTTGCTTATGGCGGGAGGTTATGGGGTGGCGACTAATACTGTTTTAGGCGGGGTAGAAAGCTTTGTGTCCAATGGTATCACGAATGTAATGAACGGACAGGGCTTCCTTGTAAACGCTGGTCCAACAGTCGGAATTGGGGTAGCGTTTGGCTTTGCTATTACCGGGCTTGGCACGGTGGCAGTTCGAACCTTACAGAACGTAAAAACGAATGTGAAAATCGGCTTAGAAGATGTGGGAGAAGTATGTGACGGTCATGGTGCCTTTCATCCGGAAAACGGAATGAGGAAACTCGGTCGCGGCGAAAAGGTAATATTTTATGGACCACATGAAAAAAGCCTTGACTATAAGAAGGCGCGTGGAATTCCATTTGGTTATATGGATGTAGTTGAAACTAAAGAAGCAGGTGACTGGGTTTATAACTATACTTTATCTCCGCCTGGTAAGAATACACCTTGGCCATATACAACACAAGTAACAAGAGATACCAGGATGGATACGATATTCAAATGCCAGAATAGAGGAGTTATAAAATGGTCCGCCTGTCGGGATGTTATTAGATACAGATGGACACTATACACAGCGTTAACTAACGCTGGTTCGCAAGCGTATTCAGAATTAACATAAATAGAGTAGGAGGCTAAAAAATGGAATTTGCAGAACTTTCACAAGAACAACAAACAAGGTGGCAGGAGAATGTCAAACGATTAGGTCTAAATCCTGCTACGGCGGGGAATCAGTATGCTCGCTATCAAATATTCTCAAGCCTTGAGGCGTTTAGAAAAGCCGTCAATGCACCCATTCAGGAAAATCAGCGAGAGGCGCTCATTACTCATGCTAATTTGGCAGTCATTGCCGACAAACATTTGCAGCAGGCGGTTATGGCCCACATTAGTGGCAATTCGATAATAAGCGATCAGGCAATCTTAGACGAAATTGACAAGCGATTTGAAAGATATATGGCTACCATTTATGCTGCTCCCAATAAGGAAGTAACCAAAGAACATCCCTTGGTTATCGATTCGAATTCGGCTATTGCCCAGTATGGCGCAGTAACCATTCAGCCTGGGGGCTACATAAAAATCCTTGTTCCATGCTTATTTGAGTGCCAATCTTTAACAAAAGTCGATGGAGAACCTGTTTCTGGCAGTGATTATGATATATATGTACTAGGAAAAAATGGAACAAAAGGGGTAGATGGGGATAGAGGCGCATCCGGAACGCCCGGACTGAATGGCAAGGAGGGAAAAGCCAATTGTTCGAGTGCTAATAGACCTTCATCACCAGGTACAGACGGCACAACTGGATCTGACGGACGGGATGGTTATAATGGAAAAAATGGTGATAGCGGGACTGAAGTAGGAATTATCATACATCAACTAGCCTCAAATATCACCATACTCAATCAAGGTGGCGATGGTGGTAATGGTGGTAACGGTGGTAATGGCGGGGATGGGGGTAAAGGTGGCGATGGTGGCAACGGCGATAAATGTAGTACTAGTATGATAGAAGGCAGTATAGGCGGCGATGGTGGCAACGGTGGTAACGGAGGTAATGGCAGTAATGGTGGCAATGGTGGTAATGGTGGTAAATTGACAGTATCCGTAGATAATGTAAACAAAGTAAAAGTAATTAACGGCAAAGCCCCCGGCGGGCTCGGTGGCTATGGAGGGACGAGTGGTGCTCCCGGTGTTGGTGGTACAGGTGGCAGTAACGGTGGTGATAAAGGTAAACCAGGAATTCCAGGAAAACACGGGGTGAAAGGTATTGATGGGAGCTCTGGCGACCAGGGTACCATTAAAATAATTGCTTTAACATAAGACAGTATACGTAGTCAAAGCAGGGTAAAGTCAGAGTCTTTACCCTGCTTTATAGTAGAAAAAATGATAATTGAGGTTGTATGATGAGCACTTTTAATGGTAATCATTACGAAGGTCCGATCGCGATTGTCGGGATTGGTTGTCGATTTCCTGGGGGAGTGGATAGTCCCGATGCATTTTGGCAATTGCTGAAAAATGGTGTGGATGCCATTGTTGATATACCGAAAGACAGATGGGATAGTAGACGTTTTTATGACCCAGACCCTCGTAAGACAGGTAAAATGTATATGCGGCAGGGCGGTTTTTTGAAAGATAAGGTAGGATATTTTGATGCAGATTTTTTTGGAATATCCCCGCGGGAAGCAGTGCATATGGATCCACAGCAGGGGTTATTGCTAGAAGTGGTCTGGGAGGCTTTTGCCGACGCTGGACTACCAATTCAACAGTTAAAGGGTAGCAATATGGGGGTATATATGGGTTGTTTTACCCTGGATTATCTAGCCTTGCAGCTGCGTGGTGCCAACCGACATTTGATAAAACCTAATACGGCGTCTGGGATTGCTATGTGCCTTACTGCAAATCGGATTTCCCACTTTTTTGATTTGCACGGACCGAGTATCGCTATTGACACGGCTTGTTCGTCTTCTCTTGTTGCGCTACATTATGCTTGCCAAGGTCTGCGGGCAGGAGAATGTGATATTGCCGTTGCTGGCGGCGTAAATGTTATGCTGGTGCCAGAATATTCTATTGCTATGTGTAAAGGACAGTTTCTTTCTCCCGATGCCAGGTGCAAGACTTTTGACCGGGAAGCGAATGGTTATGCCCGGGGGGAAGGTGCTGGAATCGTGGTGCTAAAGCCCTTAGCCAAGGCTCTTGCCGACAATGATAGTATTTATGCCCTGATACAGGGGACTGGCATTAATCAGGATGGTACTACACCGGGAATTTCCTATCCCAATCGGGACTCACAAGAGGCTTTGCTACGTAAAGTATACGCCCAGGCTAGCATTAGTTCTGGACAAGTGCAATATGTAGAAGCTCATGGTACTGGCACACAAGCCGGTGATGTAGTGGAGGCATCGGTCATTGGTAATGTCCTCGGTAAAAACCGCCCCAATGGCCAGCAACTTATCGTAGGTTCCGTAAAAACCAATTTCGGCCATTTGGAAGCTGCTGCCGGGGTTGCGGGAGTCATAAAAACAGCTTTGTGTCTACAAAATCGAGGAATTCCCCCCAATCTTCACTTCCAAAATCCCAACCCCAAAATAGCTTTTGATGAGCTGGGTATCAAAGTACCTTGCGCGTATCAACCTTGGCCGAATACCGTCAACAAACCTGCCGTTGCTGGGGTTAATTCCTTTGGTTATGGCGGGACAAACGCTCACGCAGTCATGGAAGAATATGTACCAAGCTCTCTAGGTTGGAGAGGGGAGGGCGAAAATAGGGTTGAGCCATTGATATTTCCATTGTCATCTGTGACCCGTTCAAGACTAAGTGGGTTAGCCTTGCAGCATGCTAACTTTTTAGAGAGTGAATCGGTAGGAACCGATGCTTCTTTGTATGACATTTGCTATTCTGCTTCCGTCCGCCGTAGTCATCTTGAACACCGTCTGGCAATCGTAGCCGGTTCAAAGAAAGAGTTGCGGGATAAGCTGCAAGCTTTCGCTGACGGTATTTGGGAAGAAAATGTATTTGTAAGACATGCCGAAAAGATTCAAGATCACAGGCTGGTTTTTGTTTACTCAGGAATGGGTCCCCAGTGGTGGTATATGGGACGGGAATTGTTTTTAACCGAACCTTTATTCAAAAAAACCATTGTAGAATGCGACGCTATTTTTCGTCAATACGCGAATTGGTCGCTTATTGACGAATTCTTAAAAGATGAGACGTCATCCAATATTGCCGAGGCGAGGGTTGCCCAGCCTATTAATTTTGTCGTTCAGGTAGGGATAACCATGCTACTTAAGTCTTGGGGGATTTCGCCGGACGCAGTTGCCGGGCATAGCATTGGTGAAATAGTAGCTTTTTATATTTCGGGTGCCTTGTCGTTGCGGGATGCTTTGTTGATAAGCTATCACCAGAGCCGTGTCCAACAGACGATGTCGCAGCAAGGAACAATGCTGGCGGCTGATATTTCCAGTGAAAAAGCAGTGCAACTTATCAACGACCTTGACAGTGATGTATTGATAGCGGCGGTTAACAGTCCGACGTCTGTAACTTTTTCAGGAGACTGGAAAGGGCTTGAGGCAATGACTACAGTCCTTGGCAAGATGAATATATCTTGTCGTTTTATCAATGTGAATATTGCCTACCATAGCAGGCAAATAGAGCATTTACAAGCAGAACTACTAGAGTCTCTAAAAGGGATTGAGCCTCGTATGCCGTCAATACCACTCTACTCAACCGTAACTGGCAGTCGTGTGAAAAATGAAAAAGCCGATGCTCAGTATTGGTGGAAGAATCTCAGACAAACTGTTTTATTTAATACGGCAGTGGCAAACATGATTAATGATGGCTACCGTTTTTTTCTGGAAATCAGCGCCCATCCTGTGTTAAGTGGGTATATCGCGGAGCAATTGCTAAGCAAGGTAGTTAAGGGTTACGTGTTTTCCACCCAGAAACGCAATAGCGGTCAGAAAACTAAGCTTTTGGCTGCAGTTGCATTGTTGCATGTTGCTGGCTATCCGGTGCAATGGGACAAACTGTATTCAGCAGGCGCCTGTTTTGTCAAGTTGCCGCAGAATTTATGGCAGCGAGAGTACTATTTTACAGAATCTGAAGAATCCAGGGAAGAAAGGCTTGGACCACAAGGGCACCCATTACTAGGAACCCGGCTAAAAATGCCAAAAGTTTCTTATGAAAAAGAGCTAAATAGCTTGTTCATCCCGTACGTAAGCGACCATAAGGTGAAAGATAGCATGATATTGCCTGGCGCCTGTTATGTTGAAATTGGCTTGGCTCTCCATAAGGAAATACAAGGTGAGGGAAGGGTAATCATTGAATCCTTGGAATTTCATAACCCGCTTATTGTAAATCCCAGTAAAGAATCTCTTCTTCATAGCGAATATGATTCCAAGGAAGGTAACTATTCAGTCTACAGCACTCTGGTGTATGACAGATCTGCGTGGACACTGCATGCTACCGGGAGAATCAGCAAGACATGGAATGATCGTTGCCAACAGAAGGTTAATCGGGAGTTGTTGCAATACACTTGCAATCGGGAAGTACACGTCCCCACCTTGTATCGACAACTTGCTTATCGGGGGCTTACCTACGGTCCATTTTTCCAAAATATCAAAAAACTATGGAAAGGTTCCCAGGAAATACTTATGGAACTTGAATGTAGCAGCATAGCGGCAGACTACCAGGACTATCTGTTTCATCCTGCACTCCTAGATGCCAGCTTCCAGGCCATGATTGCGGCACTAGATAGTGTAACAGACTGGTATGACTCGTTTACTACATATGTACCGGTAAGAATAGAACGAATTATTTTCCATAAAAGTCCTCCCCTTAAGGTGTACGGTTATGGGAAAATTATTAAACATGAGCAGCAAGAGATAGAGGCTACGATTATCCTGTTTGACGAATATGGAGACATATATGCAGAAATAGACAGACTGTGCTGTAAAGCAATCGTTGAGTCTCGTGCTGAATGGAAATTCAAACGACAACAATGCCTTTATCAGCTTGAATGGCATGAAGATAATCCATTGGCACGTCCGCAACTAGCTAGAGCAACTGGTGATGTCTGGCTATTGCTGGCGCGTGACGAAGTCGATTGCAGTGAATTAAGCTTGAATTTAGCAGCAGGCAATATAAAAGTGGTTCATATTATTATCGGCAACTCTTTTAAGGAGTTGACTGACGGACAGATATCAATACGCAGGGATTGCCTAACGGACTTTCAATATGCCATAAACATAGTTGATAAGATAACTGGGATTATTTATTGGGGGATGAAGGAAAGTAGCAGTGAAGACCCGCTAAACTGTACCGTTGATTATACTGCCGACTACATTGGCATCGTCCATATGCTACGGAGTTTGGTAAAGCAAAAGGTTGGAAATGGTCTAAAACTATTGTTGGTGACAAAGGGTGGTCAAGCAGTAATTGATCAGGATGGTCCCATATTACCTTTTCAAGCTTCACTCTGGGGACTGGGTAGGGTCATTAGTAACGAGTATCCCTGGATAAAATGTAGTCTTATCGATTTAGATCCAGGTGTTCCTGGATTTGACACTGAGCAATTACTTGGCTGCTGCCGTAGGGATCATAAAGGGGAGGAACTGGCTTTTCGAGGTGGCAAGATGTTTATTGGCAAGTTGACGACATATAATAAACCCGAAAATAGTTCAAAAGGAAGAGGGAAAATAGTCCTTGACCCCAATGGCACATATCTGGTGACAGGTGGGCTTGGTGGATTAGGGCTGGAAACGGCCAGGTGGCTGGCGGGGCATGGTGCATGTCGCATAGTACTGGCTGGGCGAAGGGATATCATATCAGCGGCTGCAGCCGATATCATTTCTTCCCTGCAGGAAAGTCGAATAAGTGTAGAAATTTATCCTGTTGACGTTTCTTGTGAAGAAAGTGTTAAAGCAATGATAAATACTATTCATAAAACTGACTTTCCATTAAAAGGAGTCATTCATGGCGCGGCCGTCTTGGAAGATTGTTATATCGAAGGGTTAACCGCTGAACAATTTGCAAAGGTTATGGCGCCGAAAGCCCTTGGTGCATTAAATCTGCACAGGCATACTTGTGATCTAAAGCTTGATCTTTTTGTTATATTTTCTTCTATATCGTCAATTATCGGCAATCAGGGGCAGGGGAATTATTCGGCGGCAAATGCTTTTGCTGAAGGAGTGGTTCAGCACCGACGGAGGAGAGGAGTGCCTGCCATGTGCATACATCTAGGTATGTTGGCCGATGTAGGTATGGCAGCAAGAAGTCCAGAAATTTTGCGACTCCTTGAAAACCTAGGTATGAAAAGCATATCGCCAGTTGAAGCCCTCAATGCACTAGAGTATATGATGCAAGAAGACATTGTTAGTGCTACCTTTGCCGACGTTGATTGGCAGCAATGGGCTAAGCTAAATCCGCAGGTCAAAGATTCGGCAAAATTTTCATTGCTTATCGCCAAATCTGGACAGGGTGAAGGCGGGGAAAAAGCACGGTTATTCAAAGAAAAGCTTGAGCTCTTAGGAGAAGCAGAACGGTATAGTTTGACAGAAACCTTAGTGATGGAAATGATTTCAATCATCATGGATATTCCACTGGCACGAGTAAATACAAGTAAATCTTTGAAAGATATGGGTTTTGATTCTCTAATGGCCGTCGAAATAGCGGTCTATATACAAATGAACTTCGGGGTGATTCTGCCAGTAATGGAGATTTTTAAGGATATAAACATAATAGACCTTACAAATCAAATACTGAGTTATGATATGGAAAAAAACCCATAACATGATCTCTAAGATGCTTTCTGGCTACATATTCGCTTTCATTACGGCAAAAGGGCTATCACACTACTTTCTTAGTGCGATAGCCCTTTTTTACGACTATTTCATTGACTTGCATGTAGTACAGAAGGGTGTACATGCCGTATCCTCTAGCATATGTTGTCCTACACGTTATTCGGCCAAAGTTACTAAAGGGGAAAGATACATCATGTGGTTGAATTTGAGATTGCAGGGAATGTTCCTTGCCTTACTTGCGGCTATGGAGATGACTGTAGGAACAGTCGATTCCCCATGATACATCTAGTAAGTAGGTATATAATAAGAAAAATATGGGAATCATATTCTTTTTAAGAAGTTGAAAGAATGAGAATGGTTTGATTATCAATCAATTTTTAGTGGAGAATAATGATGCTAAAAGATAAGGAACGCCGAGACTTGAATGTATGATTAGAATGATCCAAATGATGTATACTTCCTTATGGGCTTTGACGGCGGTGTGGACACTTGTGGACATAGCAGGTCCAGCATATAGAGTGACGATACCGAGCATCATTTATGTAGCTAATCAATGAACCAATTATTACCCCCATAAAAATAAGGATAATAACATTTATTGTAAAAATATTTGATTGGTCTAGGGAATGACTCTCATCAAAAATTTTAACGCAGTGTAATTTGATATAAGATTATCATGTTTAAAAAGACGTCTCTGGTGCAACTGTGACAGCAGTTATGCATATAAATAGAGACGTCCTTCTTTTTTTATTTATTACAGTAGACAAAGTATGTCCATAGTGATGTGGTACTATTGAAAAAAAGATGGACAGTGCTTGTCATACACTATTTAGATAGGGGGAGACGTGATTGGTTATTTCGAAAGACAAGACTAAACTTCTTGTTTTAGGCACAGTTTGTAAGGAGCTACAGACAGTACTATGGGATTTAGTAGAAGAATATGCCACAACAGATCCGCGGGCGACGGATCATATTTTTCATCTTTCAATTGAGTGTGCCTGTGGCGAAGTCTTTCAAAAGATTACATATAGGAAGGATCACAGCTCCTTCTGTAAGATATTCTATTATAAATACATATATGAAGCAGTTCAAACTACAATCTGGATTCGGGATGCTATTGATCCGAGAACAATGCTTATACCGACTGACAAGGGAAAATGGAAATAAGCAGGATTCGACAAAAAACTGGGAATATAGGTGGTATAATGGAAAAAAAGCAGTAATATAGCAAGTGGGTGTATATCATATGGCAAGTGATTGTGATAATGAAGAAAAAACTATACGTGTCTTAGATTTTTTTGAAAGATTACATAAAGGTGATATTGTCAGTAAGACTTTAGAAGCCGAACGATATGGCATGACAACGAAAACAGTACAACGTGATATTCAGACAATCAATAAATATCTTCTTAAAATGTATGGTGCAGATTCTTCCTGTAATGTGAAATATTCTAAGCCGCACAATGGTTATCGAATGGAACGACAAAAACATTCTTGGTTGACAGGTGAGGAAATATTGTCCATTGCAAAGGTCTTGCTTGAAAGTCGTGCTTTTTCAAAAAATGAAATGATCATACTTCTTGATAAGTTATCCATACAATGTGCTGCTGAAGAATGTAAACACATTAAAGAAGTGATTCGCAATGAACGACACCACTATATTCCAACACAGCACAATCAGATGTTAGGAGAAAAAATTTGGCAGTTAAGTTTAGCTGTGCGTGAACAGCGTATGCTGACAATTCACTATCAAAAAGAGCAAGATAAGACAATTGTTGAACGTATTGTCGAGCCACAAGGCATTATTTTTTCGGAATATTATTTTTATCTAATTGCTTATATACATGGCAAGGACTATGAGTTTCCTGCTATTTATCGCCTTGATCGCATTCATGAATACTGCGTACTTGATGCGCATTTTAGAGTACAACAGGCAAAACGATTTGAAGAAGGTGAGTTTCGTAAGCGTGTGCAGTTTATGACCAGTGGCAACTTATTGCGTATACGCTTTAAATTTTGGGGTAAATCGTTAGATGCTGTACTTGATCGACTCCCTACGGCGCGTGTCTTATCTCAGGATGGTAATATAGCAGTGGTGGAAGCTGAAGTTTATGGTCGGGGTATAAAAATGTGGCTGTTAAGTCAGGCGGAGTTCTTAGAGGTTTTGGAACCGCAGGAATTGCGGGAAGAGATGCAGGGAACTATTATGGGTATGCTGAAACATTATTTATAAGATCCAAATGTGTGTGGGAAATATGTGTTTATGATATGAGATAGAGCTAAATAGATACAAAGATGCTCATCAGCTAATGCAAGGCTAGGTATGGACGACGAAAAGTTGAGAAAAAAATTTTTTATTTTATTTAATAGGATGTTTAAAGCACCTGCCTAATGAATATAACTCATCCAGAGGCAGGCAATTGATATATTAGTGGTAAGTACTGTATGGCATAGGGCGATTAATATATTTATTACTTGCTAGTTAGACCGTATATGATATAATATAAAAATAAAATTTCTTTTGGGGATGGTATGTTGAATGTCGTCTGATATGCAAGATTTGGCAATCGTTTTTGGTCTAGAGTATGCTGTCTTAACTTTTATTCCTACGCCTTTGTTTCATCTTATTTTTACGATTACGATTTTTACGATTTTTGTATTTCGATTTTTTCCTGATAAAATACCAAACTGTATCTATGATTTGGTATTAAAAAAATAATTTATATCATTGGTTATATGATAGCTGCCGTTATGGTGGCTATTTTTTTTATTTATTTTAGACTACTTTAAGGCAACTGTCGACGTACAACGAATGACGTGTTATGATGGTGTTAGGAGGTGAGGGAATGGAGCAAGTGGAAAATACCTTGTAAAAAATATATCCGCTTTATCCATTTTGTACAACATGAAAAATAAAATCACAGGATTACTTATTGTTACTAGTACCAGTATTGGAATGCACCATGAATTTAATAATTTGGTTACAGCTTGTTTTATGGCTGTAATGGTTATGATCAGTAGTTATTGTATTGTAAAATTATTTTCTGGTAGTAGATGAATAGAAAGCTACCACCAGTTGGCTAATACTGGTGAAAGGATGATTGAATGAAGTTGCAAGATCTTCATAAAGACTCAAAAAAATATTTATCTGCTGGACAAGTAGCAGAATTATATGGAATTAATAGAAGTTCAGTTATAACAGCCTGCAATAAAGGTAGAATGAACGATAATGAAGCAGTTAATACTGTGCTTGGGTGGTTGATTACACCTTCAGGGGCAGAACGTCTTTGGGGTGATCGGAAGTAAGAGTGGGTTGTTTCGAGAGCACATTAAATGGCAAGCGATATAGGTAAGCGAGATTGTAAATGAGGAGTGAGTGATAATGGATCAAGAAAAACTGATTGATGAAATTAAAGAACGTTATGAAATGGTATTATATCCAAATGTTAATGGGCAATGGATTATTAGATTGTATAACCTGGAAGATTGCACTAAGTCCAATAATGATCGTGCAAATCAAAAAAAGTGTATTTACAGTAATAGTGGTAAGGCATTGGAAAGTGTCTTATTATTAGCGCATAGTTTTGCGTTAGGTAAATAGTTAACTTTTTATATCACAGCATATAACTGGAGATAATAATTCATATAGGAGGTGATGAGATTGAACCATCAAAATAACAACACGGAAAATAAAAATATAGAGTTGCTTAGAGAAATAGCTAGTAAAAATAATAACGGAAATATTAATGAAAGCATAAATATAGATCGTGCTTATGAGATAGCTAATAAAAACAACATTCGGAATGAAAACAAACAATAGTTGCAATATCTCAGCAGAACAGTAAAATCCAGTGCAGCAGAAAAGGGTCATAGATATAATTAATTTATAAGGCATGTAAAAAGAGTCACCTTGATGGGTGGCTCTTAAAGATATTTACTCTTTTAAATTATAACCTTCTTCTTTTTATTCTCCCTCATACCATATAATAAAATTGTCGAAATATTCATACATTGACATGCTTTGTCAATGTATTTTAGATAAAAACTAACCCAGCACAATGGCTGGGTAGTAAAATTAGTTATAAATAATTGCCGATCTCTTTCCTAATACTGCATGAGCTTTGTGTGCAAAATAAATATTTCTATACTCATCTGTTTTGGAGCAATCATGGCAAACAAATTCGTAAGTAGTTGATGATATTTCTTCAATAGGTATTTTCGTAGCCTCAGACATTGCAGAGTAAAAATTTTCAATGTCCACTCTTTGCGGATGAGCGCACATTGCACATGGGATGATTGTTTCTTTGCCCATACATCAGCGCCTTCTTTCTATTTGGTATTTTAAATATTATATTTCTATTTATGCGTTTAAAATCCTTTTCGTTAATAAAAAATAACCCAGCGTGGGGATGGCGGGAAAATATATTTAATCATTTTTTTGTGATAATTCATACAAAATGAGTATCGTATAAATAAAAAATTCTAATACTATACAGATAATCTTCATTTTAAACAAGTCGGGAGGAAAACGAATGAAAAAATTTGTTTGTATAATTTGTGGGTATGTTCATGAAGGGGAGGAAGCCCCNTTAATCATTTTTTTGTGATAATTCATACAAAATGAGTATCGTATAAATAAAAAATTCTAATACTATACAGATAATCTTCATTTTAAACAAGTCGGGAGGAAAACGAATGAAAAAATTTGTTTGTATAATTTGTGGGTATGTTCATGAAGGGGAGGAAGCCCCCGACCAATGTCCAATTTGTAAGGCCAGTAAAGATAAATTTAAAGAAATGACTGGCGAGTTGGCCTGGGCAGATGAACATAGAATTGGGATTACAAAAGATATTTCTATAGAAATTTTAGAGGGATTAAGGGCTAATTTTATAGGTGAATGTACTGAGGTTGGAATGTATTTAGCGATGTCGCGCCAAGCAGATAGACAAGGATACCCAGAAGTAGCAGAAGCATATAAAAGAATTGCCTTTGAGGAAGCTGAGCATGCTGCTAAGTTTGCTGAGATTTTAGGTGAAGTGGTAGTCGCGGATACAAAAGCTAATCTAAGTGCACGTGTTGAAGCTGAATATGGAGCATGTGAAGGTAAGAAAAAACTTGCAACATTAGCTAAACAAAATAATTTGGATGCAATCCACGATACAGTACACGAGATGTGTAAGGATGAGGCTAGACACGGATGTGCCTTCAAGGGCTTACTCGATCGATATTTTAAATAAAGGAGAAATTTAAATGGTAAAAATCAACTGTCAAGTGACTAACTGCTCCCATAATAAATCTAGTATATGCTACGCAAATTGTGTTGATATAGTTGGTAGTTCTGCTAAAAAGAACGATGATACTTGTTGTGGATCATTTTTAAATAAAATCCATTACTCGGAGTTAACCAATAATACACTGCGCCTAGGTGCGTGTGATTGTTTAAAATGCACTGTTGAGACATGTGCTTTTAATAATAATCATCTGTGCACATTAGACAATATTCAGGTGAATGGAGAAAATGTGGAGTATCACACTCAAACCGATTGTGATAGTTTTAAATTCAGCAGATAGACACGTTTGATCCAGGAAATGGTCTGTGCTAAAAAAGTATTTTCTAGGTAGGGTGGTCACTAGTTAACGATTGATTGAGGTATAAAATCACGTACCAAAGTCAATCGTTAAAGCGTGGCCTTTTTTATTTGCTATTGAAATGCTGTCCTTAAAAATAAAAAATCCAGCAAGTAAAATTCTACTTGCTGGCGTTAAAGCAGACTTTATTATTTTACAGGTTTGCTTGCCTTATATACAGCTGATAAAGCTACTGATACTGCCATTTTGGCATTGCTAGACGATGCTCCGTAACCTTTAGCTATCGTTTTAATTTCATTTTTAAACTTTTGCTCATCGAAATCAATAATCATATTATCACCTCGTTGTGAAATAAATTAATAGATTACATAGTTAGTTTATGCGTATTGCTTGAAGGAAGTGAAAAATATATTGCGTACTAGGGCGTTAGTAGATGGATGATAAAGAATGTAGTCAGAGCATGGAGCTGTGACTTATGAAATTTAATCAAAAAAGAACAAGACCAGCGCCGTTGATGGTCTTGTTCCGGGAGAAAAGAGATGTGCACACAATCATATTATTGCCGTTTGAGGTAGGAGTTATACGTGGGAGGGGACTCAGATAAAGGAACGTTTTCACTCTCTTTACATATTATATATAGAATAATAGTGAAGAGAGGTGAAAAAATGAAAAAAGTTGAATCTGAACATGATAATAGAGGAGGCTATATGCCTATTCAGTATGAAAATGATTGGCATAATGAATGCGAGTGTGAGTGTGATAACAAGTGTGATAATAAGTGTAATAACAAGTGTGAGTGTGATAACAAGTGTAATGATGAACGCGAGTGTCCTAAATGCCATCGTAAATGTCACAAAGAGTGGAAGTGGTGCCCATGGTGTAATCATGATTTTCATCATGGCTGTTGTTAGTGTTATCATTGCCAAGCGCCCTACAGGGCGCTTTTATTTATACAAAAAAAATAAACCACGTTTTGGCGAAACGTGGTTATAAGAGGGAATAGTTTGGTGGATTAATTTAGAAAGAATTAGCAGCTACAAGAAGAGTCTTCACTACAGCAGAAAAATAATAAAAGGATAATTATGATAATAATACAGCTACCATTGCGTCCGCCTCCAAAACCGAAGCCCATAAGTATTCCTCCTTTATCGAAGATAATACATTATATGATCATTAAACTTAGAAGGTGAGTATCATATAGCAGTCATAAGTGATTAAAAAAAAGAACTACTTACAAACGTGGATAGTCCTCGTATTTATAAATAGCAATATATAGCAGATAGGCAATATACGCACAATGCCTGTTCGTTGTTAAATTTATATTGTATAAAACATTCCCTTTCTTGACCACAGCAATTACACTTCGCATACTTAGATTCACTGCTTGTAGTAAGCATAATAACACCTCTTTTAAATTTAGTATTTAATAAAACGTATATTTTATGAGCGGATAATATTACCTTTTATTTAATTTTGTAGAAAATGGTAAAAGGGAGTAATGTGTCTCCGCATGATTTGCTTATCGGCATTTACGTTCAAGTGTGTGGCTTTTGATGAACTTTATCGAGTTAACAGAATACAATAACAGTGGGAGGTGATAAAGTTGGATGAAGAGTTGAAAAAGAAAATAGATGAATTAGGATCAAAGATCGATGATAAAGTTGAAGAAACATCTTCAACATACGATGTACCAAAATGGGTAGTATGGATTGGCGGAGCTATAGCGGTTAGCGTAATTATTAAAATTTTATTGTAATAATTACTTCTGATGTGGTGCAGTTCATAATTGACTTGGCAGGGGCTTTTTTATTTGCCTAAAAATAATAACATAAAGCTTTAAAAGCAATAATATAAGTATCTTGTAAAAAGGGAGGAAGGAATGTGGAAACAGTTAATGATGATCAAAAAGAAGATAAAGCCTACGTGGAATATTTAGAAGATCCTAACATAGTCTTAAATGAATTGAAGAAAAAAGAACTACTTAGTACTGCGATGTCAAATTATTACTTGTTATATCGATAAATGTAAGGCATCGTCTTATCTTAATTGATAGGACGGTGTTTTTTATTTGAATTGATATAGAATTATTTGTTCTCAATTTCGAGAATAATTCATAGAATGATTTTGTGGCTATTAAATGAGGGGAGGGATATTGAATTTGTTAATTCATACTCAGTGCGGCGGTAAAGTTAATATCAACAGACATGGTAAAGGAAAATGCGCAAAATGTGGTAAGAAAGTTAGTGTGCGGGTATCGAATAAATAGATGAGCCGTCTATCTTTGGGTAGAAAAATTTATATTTGCAAACAATTCGTTCAGTATTGAATAGTTATAATCAACACAATTGTATCTTTTAACAGAATAAACTTTTAAATTTACAATGATTACCATTTGAGATATAGTTAAATCAAAACCAACAAGTGGTCAAAATTAAAGGAGTGATAATCATGAAACTTTTAAAAACGATAGGATTATTTATTATGGAAGAACTAGCAAGACAGGGTGAAATTATGCAAAAAACAGGTTTCCACGATTAAAATGAATATAGAGATAAACTATAATAAAAATTAAAGCCATGTCTAGGAATAGTAGTCCTACGACATGGCTTATTTTTTTACCTAAAACAACTAATCAACTGTCAAATTACTAATAATAAAATTTTTAAAAAAGAAGTTTTCAAGGGGGAGTTTTGAGGTTGCATGACAAATTATATATAATAAAGTAAATGAATTTACAAAAGATAAGATATGCTTTTTGAAAATACCATTCAGAGGAGGATTTATCATTGAAAGAGAGTATTGACAAAACTGTGATTTCTAAGGTTATCATAGACCGTTTGCCGTTATATTTTCGTACTCTTAGGCTGAGTCGGGATGAAGGAATGGAAATTATTTCTTCTGAAGAACTAGGTCAACGTTTAGGAATTTCACCGGAACAAATTCGTAAAGATTTAGCTTCATTTGGGCAATTCGGTAAAAAAGGCGTTGGATACCATATAATGGATCTTATTTTTAATATAGGGAAGATTCTGGGGCTTGATAAAAATTGGCAGATTGCTATAGTTGGCTTAGGGCATCTTGGATGGGCATTAGCTCATTATCAAAAATTTGATTCCCTAGGTTTTAAATTAGTGGCTATTTTTGATAATGATCCCAATAAAATTGGGCAATGTATAGATGGTATACAAGTATCCAATTTAGACTGTTTAAAAGAAGTGATGCAAGAACAAATGATTCATATCGGAATTATTTCCGTGCCAGGAGTTTATGCCCAAGAAGTTGCTGATCAATTAGTTGATGCTGGAATACGTGGTATATGGAATTTTGCCCCACGTAAAATTAAAGTTCCAGATACTGTGCGAATTATCAATGAAGACCTATCTGTAGGACTCAGTAGCTTGTCTTTCCATTTAGCGAGGCAGTCACAAATCGAAGAATGAATTAGATGATCTCGTTGAAAATGATTTTTAAAATCCCACAAATATTACAGACTCTATTTAAATTTCCAAAATACTAAATTTTTTAGAGAGCAATCAAAAATTCAAATAGCCGTAAAATAAAAAGTTCTTATCTGTAAAAAGATAAGAACTAAAAAAATGAAACAAATTGATTTTCGCAATAGCGTTTTAATTTGTTTTTCTTTTATCTAATTAATTAGAGGCCACAATAACAGCGTTGACTATACCGGAATTCATCAATAGGTTTCATTTTATTTTCATCCATTTGATTAAGCATTGTATCTTTCCAACTCTGCTCCATGACTCCAGTTGCCGAATCTTGTTTTACCGAATCAGCTTCAAGAATTTGTTTGATGAGTATAGTTTTTTTCAAATCAATACACCTCCTAGAATTCTGCGCTAAAATTAAGATAAATTTAATTATTCATTAACTTTGGAATCATTACAATTTTCCTGTCTTTATAGTACACTATTAAAATGAAAAGGTAAAATTGATATTTGTAATCATTATGATTCTTTTTACCTATCAGGAAAATGGATTACAGATTAGCTATTAATCAAGAAGTAGCGTGACTGATTTAAACTTACAAAGTTTAAATTGATAATTTTGCTATTTTTAAAGCACTCTCCATACTTTTAGTTGATGCTATAAACCCTGCCTTGTGACAAAAGATAGAATCGTCTATTTTAATGATAGAATTTATTTCTTCACTTGATTTTCCTCTAATGGATTCTAATAGGTCTTTTCTTGCTTCGAAAGTATCAACGGTTTTCTTTACAGTCTGAATCTTATATTCTGCATTATCATCACTTGGAGAAATAACGAATAATACCTCATTATTTAAATCGATTTTAAGCAATTGATGGAGCCAAGGGCAACCATTTTTTAAAATCATTATTTCATTAATCGTCCTATTTTCAAAGGCATCATTTACGATGCTCCTTGCTTTTATAACAGAAACTTGTCTGCTTATTATTCTTTTTATCACCTCAGTTGCATAGTGAGTAGCTTCTTCGAACGCCTCATCTTGAGAATCATTTGAATCCCATGTAGGATTAAAACTTTGGATAATATCAGTTATCGAAGTTACTTTAATTTCTGATTTGATATCTATACCATTATCTGTAGCATCAATTCCCTGCACTAGGTTTTTATCAACATAATCAAAAATTGAGATGATATCATTTTCTTCAAATTGAGAATTAAATTTTTGGATTACTCTCGAACCAAACTCTCTCCAAACCAGACCACAAGAAGCATACGGAATATTATTTTCTCTAAGTTCTTTAGTTAACTGGTGATGGTCGAATTCTCCCAAAGATATGTCATAAACCAAATCTAACTTTTTGAGTATATTATCATCTCTTGTTCTTGTTACTTTTATATCCCCTAATAGTAACCTCAGTATAGCGGTAGCCATAACATCGTCTGCATGAAATTTCCCACTATGTGTCCCTAACGTTTTAATATTCTTTTCATTAATCATCATTTACCCTTTCATATTGAACTATTTATTACGAGTCATATTTATAGTATAGCATTGTTTAGGAGAAGTCTATCCAATAGCATGAATTAGTGGCACAGATCCAATCATCTCTCAATAGTAGTTTGACCATAGATTAATGATTAATGTTGGGGGTATTGCTATTAGAGAATGATAAATAAAAAAGGGCCCTCCATAGGAGAGCTAATGGGAGAGGAAAGATAGTTTAGGAACTAGGAATAAAATTATTATTGCCAGTTTAAAGGTAAATATACCTTTTATAAAGAAAAGTCAATTCAAATCATTTTTCTGATAGTTGAATGTAAGATTTTGTACTAGAATTATGGTGCTAGCATTGATAAAAGAAATCCTAATAGCCTTCAAAAATCTTGCAAATTAACCATATGGATATGATTGTTCCAAATGGAATAATAAGAAATAGTATTGAATTTTGGAAAATTTCAATAAGCAATCTAATCCCCCTGTACTTATTGTATGCAGCGTACGTTGGGGATAGCATTGCAGAATGAGATTGATCGATTAGTCGCGTGACCGTAGTTTCTTTTGATAAAGAGAATAACCAGTTTAAATAGAAACAGCCCATCTCTACTTTTATAAAAAAGTAAAGTGGGCTGTTTCTGTACCAATAAACGATGGTAGCATCAGTATATCACATTTACGCAATAAAATAAATGGGTGGTGGAAGTTAATTTATTAATTAGTCACTATCTCCAGTAAATAAACAAATAGGGCATATTATATGTTCTTCATCAGATTCAACTTGTACAAAACATTTCTTTTCTTGACCGCAAAAATGGCATTCCGCATATTGAAGTTTATTGTTTTCGCAATTCATAATAAAACTCCTTTTTAACTATAGGATATAACAAAATATATTTTTTATACTGCTAATCAATACAAAAAAGCCACGCTTTGGCTAGGATAATAAAAACGGCAATATTCCTGTTTTGCAATGCTTTTCAAAGTTGGCAGTGTCCATTTAACGGCTGATCCACTTAAAATCCAGTCGTGGTCGCCCAGGTGGGTAATAAAATTCTCCTGGCGAGGTACTACTATACTTTGCCACAAGATCTTTCGTGCATTACTAGTCGTATATCCGTCCATTAATATGGTGCAGGATTATGGATTACTTGTAACACTCGATCAAGTAATCCATAATCTTCAGATGCATTCGTAAAAAATATTATTAAAAATGGTGTTATATGATAAAGTTATAAATTTTTATGTTTTTTTATTTAAAGGATAAAATTACCTTTCGACGAAGTAATTATAAAATTGTTAAAAAGTGATAGTTTGTAAAGAACGCAAAAAATCATGAGAGATATTGCTGGAATCTTAGGAAAATAACCATTAATTTTTCACATAAAATGGAGGTAATATTATGGAAAATCATGTTGAGAAACCGGAAAATAATGAACTTTATATTCTATGGACAAGTGGAGACAAGGAAGTTGCTTTGAGTATGGCGTTTATGTATACGTTCAATTCTAAGACTAGGGGATGGTGGGATGACGTAACACTTATTGTATGGGGGGCTTCAGCAAAACTTTTGGCCACTGATGATGAAATCCAAGGGCGGGTTTCTCAAATGATAGAAGCTGGAGTTCATGTGACGGCTTGCGTAGCCTGCGCTCAGATGTATGGTGTCGCAGAGATTTTGGTGAATCTGGGAATCGACGTAAAACCTATGGGAATTCCACTTACTGATCTACTAAAGTCAGGTAAAAAAGTACTTTCTATATAATCTTTTTAATGAATTTTCGGCAAAATCAAACCTCCTGCAAGGATTCTAAGATGAATGCTTGCAGGAGGTTTGATTTTATTTTAACTATAATAATAAAAAAATTCTTGTAAAAATAAACGGTTAACTTCTTCTCCTATTTTCAACTAACAAGCGATCAATTTAACTGAGATGTTCTTATTCTAAAAACCATTTTTTACATGGGATAAGGACCTCATTATAGTACAAAACTAATAAGGGAGAATATTTGGTTGCAGGGAAGGATGACAATGATTCATATGGATCTTAGTATCATAATTCCAACTTTTAATGAAAAAAATAATGTTAGATTGATTGCTTCGAGAATAATGACCATTCTAAATCGGGAAAACTGTTTATATGAAATAGTATTTGTCGATGATAGTGTTGATGATACCTTAGCAGTGCTCGAAGAATTATGCAATGAATTTAGTTGTGTCAAATACCTTCATCGAAAGAATGAGAGGGGGCTGGCATCTGCAGTCGTAAAAGGATTTTATCATTCTCAAGGTAATCAAATTATTGTTATGGATGCAGACCTTCAGCATCCTCCTGAATTGATCCCATTAATCCTTAAACGATTATTACAAGCAGATATTGTAATTCCTAGCCGCTTCGTACCAGGAGGGTCAGATGGTGGACTAAATTTATTTCGTAAGCTAATATCTGGAATTGCTAGAGGAGTAGGATGTTTCTTTATTAAAAAACTGCGCCTCATTTCTGACTCTACAAGTGGATATTTTGCTCTTAAACGCAATGTGATAAACGCTGCTCATCTTGATCCTATTGGCTGGAAGATTCTTATAGAAATCCTTGTGAAGGGAAAATATCGGACTGTGCATGAAATTCCCTATTCCTTCATCGCAAGGGAAGCGGGGGAGTCAAAGATGAGCATAAAAGAACAATATAATTATCTTCGGCATATCCTTCGATTAGTCAATAATAGCCCTGAGGACTATAAGTTTTACTCCTTTTGTATTATAGGAGCCTTGGGAATTGTTGTAAATTTGCTCTGTTTACACATTTTTATTAAGTTATTTAATATGGGAGAATTATCATCGTCAGTCAGTGCTTCATGCATTGCAATAATTCATAACTTTTTATGGAATAATAATGTGACATGGCGAGAATATAAACAAGAAATTTTGTGGAAACGCATTGTAAAATTTTCGCAATTTTCTTTAATTTGTGGACTTGGTATTGGGATTACAACTTTATTTGCTCAAATCTTTCTCTTTTTAGGATGGAATATATATGCCGGCCAATTGCTAGGTATTTCAGTTTCAATTAATTGGAACTTTTTTGCAAATAGTAAATGGACATGGCCTGCTGAGCACAACGAAAGTAATAGAGAAGATGGAAAACCAATCGTGACACAGGAATTGCCAAGTAAAGTTTCCTTAAATTAACTTGAATTAAATAGAAGAGGTATTTACTCATGAAATTTCCTTCAAAAATTGTATGGATTTGCTTCTTCATTCATACACTCATCATTGTTGTCTCATATCTATTAGCTGATGCATTACCCCACCATGAACCAACGGGTTTTATTGACCAATCCATTTACCCTCTTTCGCCCTATATTGAAAAGCTGATCAAGTGGGATGCTCACTGGTATACCTATGTTGCTGGGCATGGTTATACTTCAAAATCAATCGTCTTTTTTCCAGCCATTATAGTCTTTATGAAAATCCTAGCCTATTTTGGCTTAAATTTTGCAGTTGCAGGTCTACTCATTTGTAACTTTTTTGCCTTCTTGAGCTTTTGGATGATGTATCTTACTTTTCAGTTAGATTTTTCTGAGAAGGAGGTTAAATATGCCCTCCTATCTTATGCTGTGATGCCTACTTCATTTTTTCTAAATAGTATTTATACCGAGCCGATCTTCATCACTTTCTCTCTCGCGTGTATTTATTTTGCAAGAACTCAAAAATGGTGGTATTCAGGGATAGCTGGTGCTCTCGCCACTTTAACCAGAAATTTAGGGATCTTCTTTTTTTTATTTTTATTGTATGAATTTATAAAAAACTATTCTCAATTGCATAAGGTAAAGTATGCGGCAATCTCTTTATTTTTTCCGCCTGTTGCCTTATTACTTTTTATGATTTATAATTTTTATTTACTCGGAGATCCAATCGCGTTTGTCGTTTCTCAGCAAGGATGGGGCAGGCATCTAGGCTTGCCATGGGAAAACATATGGAACAACTTACCTTTAACTTTTGCTAATAATCCTGATAATCAACCTGGAGCTGCCTTAGATTCATTTACTGTTGTTATTAGTTTAATCGGTTTGTTATGTACGACATTTTGGTCTAGATTCAAAGTTCATACATCCTACCTCATTATCGCATGGCTATGGTTTATAATCCCCTTAGTGTTTGCGGCTACTGAATTACCACTCTACAGTATGTCGCGTTTCCTTTTGCCCATATTCCCCTTATATTTATTTTTTGCTCGACTTCCCCAAAAAATCTTTTATTGTTATATAACGGTAAGCGCTTTTACTTTATTGTTATGTGCTTCCTTATTTATAAATTGGTATTGGATTGGATGATTCGATTTGAAAGCCGACTAAGGTCGGCTTTCAAATATTTCTGCTACAGTTTAAAAAATAGTAAAATAAACAGAAGAAATTAATAATGATATAAGTGGGAGAAATCGTTATGATAAAGAAGAAAATAATATTTTGAATAAGGATAAATAAAATAGATTGACACTAATGCAAACGTTTGTTATTATGAAATTACATTATATAGAAAAAGATTTTACTAATATTGGAGTACGCATTATGCCTGTAACAATAAAAGATATTGCCCTCATTGCTGGTGTGAGTTTTTCCACAGTATCGAGAAGTCTCAATGATAGCAACCTCGTAGCAGAGGCTACAAAAAAACAGATTAAAGAAATTGCTAAAGAGTTGGGATTTGAATTTAATGCGAGCGCGCGGAGTTTGAGTACTCAAAAGACTGGATCGATTGGCGTTATTTATCCTGAAAGTTTTGAAGCGTTTCATGTTAACTTATTTTATAATTCCTTACATAATCACATTAGGAAAACATTGGAGAGGGAAGCCCTCGATCTTATTGTGGCTTTTGCGAAAAACAGATTTGATGGTGATAGTAGTAATATTGAAAGATTAGTGAAAAGTAAAAAAGTTGACGGTCTCATTATTGTTAGTCCAATCTTGGATCAAGTTGACAAAGAGGCTTTACTTCTTATGAAGAAGCAGGGAATTCCCTTTGTGTTTTTGCATCATTATCCTAATGATCCATGGTTCTTAGAAGAGGCTAATATATTTTGCACAGATCATTTCACTGGTGGATATAGGGCGACCGAGCATCTTATACAACATGGTCATAAGCGGATTGCTTGTATCACTGCGGTGGGTAATATGGATGAATTTTCGAATCGAACAGATGGTTATAGGGCTGCACTGACTGAATATAATATTCATTTTGATGAAAAGATATTTTTCCATGGAGATCGATCTTTCCAGTCTGGTTATGAGATTATCATGGACAACAAGGAGAAAATAAAAGATTTTAGTGCGATTTTTTCTCAAAATGATTTAATGGCATTAGGAGCAATTCAAGCACTTACAGAATTGAAGTTAGAAGTACCTGAAGATATTGCCGTTGTTGGTTATGATGATATTGAATTGTTATCTTTTTTCAGACCTCTCTTAACGACGATTCATCAACCGCGAGAGAAAATTGCAGTATTAGCCTGTGAAACTTTGATTAATCTAATTAAAGATCAAAAGACGATTAAAAGAAATATATTAGTCAAGCCGTCATTAATTATACGAGAATCCTGTGGATCATTATAAAGGGGCATAGGATTTAATTTTGATAAGTCTTGTTGTCGCATTTTGCAAACGATTGCAAAATGCTGTAATGAAATTTCAGAATAAATTGAAGAGGCTAAATAAACAAATAAATTAATTTTAATTCTAAATTTGCTAACTTTAAAAGTAACATTCTAAAATTATATTTTTTTTTGCATTTTGTGCAAACGTTTGCACAAAATGTCGAAATAAATAGAGTGTTAAAAATTAATAAAGGATGTGATCGTCAGCCTGTGAGATTTGATGAAAATCCGATAATTAAAAAAAATATTTATTAGGAGGAATTGATAATGGTAAAAGTTGGTGTTGTAGGTTATGGCGTAATCGGACAGAGACTTGCAGATGGCGTTGCGTTGCAGGAGGACATGGAACTAATCGGAGTTGCTGATGTTTCTCCGACTCTTCCGATAAGGGCTTTGAAAGAAAAAGGTATGCCCTATAACTTCTATCTAGGTATAGCAGAAAATCTTCCTCAGTTTGCAGCTTTAGATATACCTGTAGCAGGGTCTTTAGAGGAACTTGTTCAGAAAGTTGATATTGTTCTTGATGCGACCAGCGCGGGTGTTGGCGCAAAAAACAAAGAACTGTATGCAAAGTATAACAAAAAAGCCATATTCCAAGGGGGCGAAAAAAATTCCGTCGCCGACGTTTTCTTTCATGGTTATGCCAACTATGAAAATGGTTTAGAAAAACAATTCTTGAAACTCACTTCTTGCAATACGACTGGATTAATTCGTTCTGTGGACTGCCTAGACCGGGAATATGGGGTAGAAAAAGTGGCGATTACCATTATACGGCGTGTCGCTGATCCTGGAGATTATCATCGCGGATTGACCAATGCCTTGCAAATTGACAAAGCCCCCAGTCACCAGGCTGAAGACTTAATGACAATCATGCCTCATATTAATGCAACGGGCATTCTAGTACATACACCTGTGACCCATGGTCATATTATCACGGTGGTAGCTACTACAAAGAAAAAAATTAATAAAGAGCAAGCTCTAGAAGTCTTTACCAAACATCCTCGCATCAGAGTCGTTCGTATTGAGGACGGATTCCAAGGCAATGCATCCTTGTTCCGATATGCAAGAGATCTTGGCAATCCTCGTGGTGATATGTATGAAATTGGGTTGTGGGACGAATCCATTGTTGAATCTGGCAATGATATTATGTATGCCATTAATATTCCCCAAGAAGCAGTTACTATACCAGAAACGATCGATGGTATACGAGCGGCTATGGGAATGCAAACAGAGGGAGTTCTTGCAGTCGCCGAAACCAATAAGTATTTGGGGATGGGAAAATGGATGAAAAAATAACTAAAATCCAGTCAATGGACAAATTTGACTTTTATGGTAAGACAGTCATTCTAAGGGTGGATATTAATTCTCCTTTGGATCCTAGAACAAAAAAAATCGTCAGTGAAAACCGCATTAAAAAGAGTATACCAACTTTGAGATATTTACTAGACCGAGGGGCCAAACTCGCCATTATCGCTCATCAAGGGGATACTTTAGATTATCATAATCTCATATCATTAGCAGAACATGCTCAGAAGTTATCCAAATACTTGTCCCAAGAAGTACTCTATATCGATGATGTATGCGGACCGGCTGCCCAGGAATCCGTCAAGAATCTCAAGTCTGGTGAAGCCGTATTGCTGGGAAATTTGCGATATCTTTCTGAAGAAATATCTACTTTTGAAGATGCGGTGAAACTAAAACCACAGGAGATGTTAAACACCTATTTAGTACGTAGTCTCGCACCGCTGGCGGACTATTATGTGAATGATGCTTTTGCAGCGGCTCATCGTAATGCACCTTCCATGGTGGCCTTTCAAGAAGTCTTGCCTACGGCAGGTGGCCTACTGCTCATTGATGAAATTAACGCCTTGTCAAAGGTGATGGAGTGCCCAGAGAGGCCTAATGTGTTTGTTCTAGGTGGGCTTAAAATATCCGATGCTTTTGGTATGATGAAACAGGTTTTGGAGAATGGTTCTGCTGATAAAATATTGACGTGTGGTGTTACGGGACAAATCATGTTGATGGCTGCTGGTTATGATTTAGGTTCTAAGAATGATAAATTTATAAAAGATCGAAAACTAGAAGTCTTTATAAAACCAGCTGAGGATTATCTTACACAGTATGGTGACAAAATTATATATCCCATGGACATGGCTTATGAGCATGATGGGAAAAGAGTTGAAATTGAAATCGATAAACTGCCTGTTGAAGAAATGTATCTGGATATTGGGCAAAAGACGATTGAAATTTTTAAGAATGAACTTGTTAAAGCAGGAACTATTTTTGTGAATGGTCCAGCAGGAGTTTATGAAAATCCTTTATTCGAAAATGGTACGAAGAATATTTGGACAGCGATTGCGAAGGCTCAAGGCTATTCGGTTATTGGCGGCGGAGACACAGTCAGCGCGGCGCAAAAGTTTATTGATACGACCCAAATCAATTATGTGTGCACAGCAGGTGGGGCTATGGTTCGATTCCTTTCTGGGGACAGTATGCCTTTAATTGAATCCATGAAGAATGCATATGACAGAACAGGGCGTTGTTAAAGCTGATACGATGCCTATTATTCCCTGGAAAAGGAAAAAATATTCTTCCAGGCAAAAAGGGGTGACAGAGTGATTAGTAAAGAGAAAATCAAAGAATTAGAGATCTTTGCACTACAAATCAGGATAGAGACGATAAAAGCGATGGGAAACTTAGGTTTTGGTCATATTGGTGGTGCCATGTCTATTGCTGATACGTTAGCCGTTCTGTACGGTGGTGCCATGAAATATGATGCAAAAAATCCTAAGTGGGAAGATCGAGATTGGTTAGTTTGTTCTAAAGGACATGCAGGTCCAGCTATTTATTCATCTTTAGCGCTTAAAGGTTTCTTCCCTTTAGAGGAATTATTGACATTAAATACACCAGGGACTCGTTTTCCCAGCCATTGTGATCGAAATCTTACAATTGGTATTGATATGACGACTGGCTCTTTGGGGCAAGGATCTTCTTTGGCTGTAGGGGTTGCTTTGGGGCATAGACTAGATGGCAAAGAAAATTATACCTATTTGGTGCTAGGCGATGGAGAAATGCAGGAAGGGCAAGTATGGGAAGCACTGTTACTGGCTGCGCAAAAAAAGGTAAATCATTTAATTACTTTTGTTGATTATAACAAACAACAATTAGATGGCTATACCAAAGATATTAATGATATGGGTGATATTAGGGCGAAAATTGACTCTTTTGGCTGGTATACGCAAGAAATTGATGGAGCAAATGTTGCAGAAATCCTAGAAGCTATCGAAAATGCGAAAAAGCAAGAAGAACGTCCCTCAGTGATTGTATTGAATACCTTAAAAGGTAAGGGGTGTTGCTTTGCTGAGCATGTGACCTTAAATCATCATATGACAATCAGTCCTGCGCAGATGGAAGAAGCACTTTCCGTACTAAGCGTTGAAATGGAAAGGCTGGTGACAGCATGAGCGCCATATTGATAGAACAACGGGTAAAAGAGCCTAAAGAAATGCGAAATGTATATTGCGAAACATTAATGGAGTTGGCAGAAGGCAACAAAAAAATCGTGGCTCTCGACGCTGATTTGATGAACTCCATGGGCATGACGAAGTTTGCCAAAGCATATCCAGAGCGAACGTTTAACGTTGGTATACAGGAAGCTAATATGATCGGTGTGGCTGCTGGACTTTCGGCAACAGGGAAAATTCCTTTTGCTCATTCATTTGGTCCTTTTGCGACTAGAAGATGTTTTGACCAATTATTTTTATCTTGTGGGTATGCCAAGCTGAATGTGAGAGTTGTTGGCAGCGATCCAGGTGTAACAGCAGCTTTTAATGGTGGTACACACATGCCTTTTGAAGATATGGGTATTGTGAGAAATATTCCAGGGATAACAATTTTGGAGCCAGTAGATTCCACCATGTTAGCTAACTTATTAAAACAAACGGCTGATCTATACGGAGTATTCTACATTAGGCTCCTTAGAAAGAACGCCATAAAAATTTATCAAGATGGTTCAACTTTTGAGATTGGTAAAGGAATCACGTTAAAAGACGGTCATGATGTAACGATTATCGCTAGCGGTATCATGGTGGATGATGCCCTAACGGCGGCAGAGGAATTAGAAAAACAAGGGATTTCAGTGAGGGTAGTCAATATGTTCACCTTAAAACCGATTGATAAAGAGTTGATTACTCAGTGTGCTGACGAAACTGGAGCGATCGTCACTGTAGAAAACCATAGTATTATCAATGGGTTTGGTTCTGCAGTAGCGGAAGTGATTGTAGAAAATAGCAGTGTTCCTATGGAAAGAGTGGGGGTCAATGACGCCTTTGGCGAAGTTGGGCCGCAAGATTATCTGAAACAACGCTTTGGCTTAACAACTGAAAACATCATGGCTAAAGTGCATAAAGTATTAGCCAGAAAAGGGTAATGGAGGTGTGAGAAATGTTAAGAATAAGGCAAGATAGACCATTTAAGTATGGATATAATCCAATTACACTCATGGATGAAGCCGAAGATAATACGATGATGGACTTTGGGATTTTACGATTAGGCAAAGATCAAATAGAACATTTGCTAGATCCAGAAAAAGAAAGGGCTATTCTTTTGATCCAGGGCGAAGTTACGTTGAGTTTTGGTGGGCAAGAAACCACAATAAAAAGAGAATCTTGTTTTGATTGTAGCCCTTGGGTGTTACATGTTCCAAAAGGGGTAGCCGTTAAGGTCATTGGCATCGCCAAAGATTCGGAACTTAGCATAACACAAACTACGAATGACCGAGTATTCCCAATAAAATTATATACTCCAGAAGAATGTGCTTCTGAAGAACGGGGCAAAGGGACTATGAAGGAAGCTTCAACACGAATTGTACGCACCGTGTTTGATTATCATAATGCGCCTTATTCGAATCTAGTTGTAGGCGAAGTCATCGATCATCCGGGCAAATGGTCAAGTTATCCACCACATCATCACCCTCAGCCTGAAATTTATTTTTATAAATTTTATCCTGAACAAGGGTATGGTTTTTCAGAGCTTGGTGAAGATGTTGTAAAACTTAGAAATAATGACACGGTGAAAATCCTTGATAGTGCAACTCACCCTCAAACGACAGCACCAGGGTATGCTATGTACTATATTTGGGTGATCCGGCATCTGGACCAAAATCCATATAAAAGTCCAGAATACCCTGTATTTGTACCAGAACATCTTTGGGTAACGGACAAAAACGCCAAAATTTGGCCTGATCGATAAAGAATAGGGTGAGCATCGATTTAGAACATTGTAAGGGGGAGAGGTATGAAGACCATTAAGCTTACTATGGGGCAAGCGCTACTAAAATTTCTTGACAATCAGTATATTGAATTCGATGGTCATGAAAATAAATTTGTGAAAGGCGTATTTGCCATTTTTGGTCATGGTGTAGTGGTTGGATTTGGTGAAGCCTTAGAACAGTACAAAGGAGATATGGTCGTTTATCAGGGGAAAAATGAGCAAGGCATGGCTCATGCGGCCATTGGTTATGCAAAACAGAAAAACAGGCGAGAAATTATTGCCTGTACATCTTCCATCGGACCAGGCGCTTTAAATATGGTTACAGCAGCTGGCACGGCTACAGTCAATCGAATTCCCCTCTTACTATTGCCAGGAGATACTTTTGCGTGTCGGCAGCCGGATCCAGTTTTGCAGCAACTTGAAAATCAATCCAGTGTATCCATTACTTCTAATGATGCCTTTAAACCAGTGTCAAGGTACTGGGATCGAGTGGTACGCCCAGAACAATTGATGACAGCCATGATGAATGCCATGCGAGTTTTGACTGATCCTGCTGATACGGGGGCGGTAACCATTTGTTTACCTCAGGATGTGGAAGCTGAAAGCTACGATTATCCTGTAGAATTCTTTGCCAAAAGGGTTCATTACATCACTAGAAGGCTTCCTGCCAAAGGCGAGATTGATAGAGCGACTGAGAAAATAAAAGTTAAGAAAAAACCTTTGATTATTTGTGGCGGTGGCGTGGTATATTCAGAAGCTGGCGATACTCTGCTGAATTTTGCTGAAGAATTTAATATTCCTCTAGGTGAAACGCAAGCAGGGAAGGGCGCTATACCTTGGGATCATCGATTAAATTTAGGTGGCATTGGCGTAACGGGTGGCTTAGCAGCTAATAAAATTGCCAGTGAGGCGGATCTCGTGATTGCTGTCGGTACGAGGCTTTCAGATTTCACAACTGCTTCTAAATGGTTGTTTAAAAATCCAAACGTAGAGTTTTTGTCAATCAATGTTAATTCTTTTGATGCTTACAAAATGAATTCGATGACGATTGTAGCTGATGCGCAGGAAACTCTAAATGCCTTAAGAGATGCTCTTAAGGAGGCCGAGTATATATCCTTGTACACTGAGGAAATAGCTGTTGCAAAAGAAGAGTGGGATGGAGAAGTCAATCGATTGTTTGAAGAAAAAAAAGAAAATGGTCTTTCTCAAGCTCGAGTGCTAGGAGAAATAGCTAAGATCATTGGGCAAGACGCGATTATCGTTGGTTCATCAGGAAGCTTACCTGGAGATTTGCAACGCGTATGGCGACCAGTGAAGCCCAAGACTTATCACATGGAATATGGTTTCTCTTGCATGGGCTATGAAGTTTGCGCTGCGTTGGGTGTCAAAATGGCACAGCCAGACAAAGAAGTATACTCTATGGTGGGTGACGGGAGTTATTTGATGCTTCATTCTGAATTGGTAACAAGTATACAGGAAGGCTACAAGATTAATGTCGTTTTGTTTGACAATAGCGGTTTTGGATGCATTGAAAATCTTCAGAATTCACAGGGAATTCCGTCATTTGCTACCCAGTTTAAATTCCGTGATCCTAAAACCATGAGATTGACTGGTCGAGATATGCCGATTAGCTATGCTGAGTGTGCAAAAGGGTATGGGGCGAAAACCTACACAGTGAGAACGATCGAGGAATTAAAAAATGCTTTTGCAAGTGCAAAGCAACAACAAGTATCAACGCTGATTGATATTAAAGTACTGCCTAAAACCATGACTGGCGGCTACGGTGCATGGTGGCGTGTTGGCGTGCCAGAGGTTTCCGAAAATCCTAATGTAGTGAAGGCATATGAAAGTTTTAAAACAGAAGTTCGTAAAACAAAACAATTCTAAGTTTTGGAGGACAGGAATATGTTTGATAAACAAAGAGTATTGCTCGGGATTGCTCCGATTGCTTGGACTAATGACGATTTGCCAGAATTAGGAGGAGAGAATACGTTTGAGCAATGCGTCAGTGAAATGGCATTAGCTGGATTTACTGGCAGTGAGGTTGGTAATAAATACCCTAAAGATACGGTGGTATTACAAAAAGCATTGTCTCTAAGAGGCATTCAGATTGCCAGTGCTTGGTTTAGTGCATTTTTGACAACCAAACCTTTTGCAGAGACTTGTGATGCCTTTATAAAGCATCGGGATTTTCTATACGAGATGGGAGCAAAAGTCATTGTCGTTGCTGAGCAAGGGCACAGTATACAAGGTTTGATGGAAAGCCCAGTTTTTGAAGACAAGCCTACCTTTTCTGATGCGGAGTGGACAAAACTGGCTCAGGGGCTAGAAAAGTTAGGTGAGCTAGCAGCAGAGAAAGATATGAAAGTTGTATACCATCATCATATGGGGACAGGTGTACAAACTACTAGTGAAATTGAACGGCTCATGGAGATGACGGATCCTAATCTAGTTTATCTGTTATTTGATACTGGACATTTGGTGTTTTCCGGTGATGATCCAGAATATGTGCTCAAAAAATATAGCAACCGGATTAAGCATGTTCATTTGAAGGATATCAGATCGGATATTCTGGGGAAGGTAAAAAAAGAAAAAATGAGTTTCTTGCATGCAGTCAAAGCTGGTGTCTTTACGGTGCCAGGGGATGGAATGATCAATTACGAACCGCTGTTTAAGGTGCTTGATGACGAGCAGTATGAAGGGTGGTTTATTGTGGAGGCGGAGCAGGATCCAGCCTTGGCAAATCCTCTTGAGTATGCAATCAAGGCTAGAGAATATATAAGAGAAAAAACAAGTTTATAGGAGGATGCAGCATGGGAGAGAAAATTAAAGTTGGCGTTATTGGCGCAGGTCGGATTGGGAAAATTCATGCGAGTAATATTATCAAGAATTTTCCTGATGTTGAAGTAAAGGCCATTGCCGATATTTGTGCTGATAACATTCGGGAATGGGCGGTCGGACTTGGTATTTCCACAGTATATGATGATTATAAAAAAATTATTGAAGATCCAGAAATTACTGCCGTTATTATTTGTTCATCTACAAATACCCATTCTCAAATTACCATTGAGGCAGCGCAAGCTGGTAAACATATTTTTTGTGAAAAGCCTATTGATTATGATGTAGATCGCATTCATGCAGCTCTTGCAGCTGTTAAAAAAGCTGGAGTCAAATTTCAAGTGGGCTTTAATCGGCGGTTTGACCATAATTTTAAAAAGGTCAAAGAACTGATTCAAAGTGGTGAAATTGGTGATGTGCAAATCGTCAAAGTCGTGTCGAGAGATCCAGCACCACCACCGATTGAATATGTTAAGGTCTCAGGTGGTATGTTCTTAGATATGACCATTCATGATTTTGATATGGTGCGCTATCTTACAGGCAGTGAAGTGACGGAAGTGTATGCTAACGCTGGCGTACTGGTCGATCAGGCTATCGGAGAAGCTGGTGATGTTGATACTGCACTCATTAGTTTGAAATTAAAAAATGGTGCCATTGGCATGATTGATAATTGCCGAAAAGCCGTCTATGGTTATGATCAACGGGTTGAAGTATTGGGGACTAAAGGAGCCATTAGTGTAGGGAATGATACTCCTACGACTGTGGTTGTCAGTACAGAAGATGCCGTAGTCAATGATAAACCTAAGTACTTCTTTTTAGAAAGATATATGGAGTCCTTCGAAGCTGAAATGAAAGACTTTTTTTATAGCATTGCCCATGATACTGAAACTGTCGTTTCTGGCATTGATGGATTAAAGCCAGTTTTGATCGGTATTGCAGCGCAAAAGTCTTATAAAGAAGGAAAACCAATTCGTTTGGAAGAGTAACTTGCGCTAATACTGGACTTTTCCTCTTCATGGGGGTGATGATCCCCCCATGAAGAGGAGACATGATATATGAAAAGCAAAACTTGGAGTGATTTTATGAAAACGTACAAGGTTGCGGTAATTGCCGGAGATGGAATCGGACCAGAAGTGTTAAGGGAAGGGATTAAAGTCCTGGAAAAAGTTGCAGAACTAGATGGACAGTTTACATTTGAGTTTGTACATTTTCCTTGGAGCTGCCAATATTATCTTAAAAACGGAAAAATGATGGATGAAGATGGAATGGAAAGATTAGCAGCCTTTGATGCTATTTATTTGGGTGCTGTTGGGTATCCAGGAGTTCCAGACCATATTTCATTATGGGATTTGCTTCTTAGAATCAGAAAAGGCTTTGACCAGTATGTAAATTTGCGGCCCATTAAATTACTGGAAGGGGCGTACTGCCCATTGAAAGGTATTGAACGCCAAGATGTGGATATGATTGTCGTTCGTGAAAACAGTGAAGGGGAATATGCGGGGGCGGGTGATTGGCTATTTAAAGGTAAGCCGGAAGAAGTTGTTTTACAAACAGGAGTTTTTTCCCGCAAAGGTACTGAGCGTATTATTCGCTATGCCTATGAATTAGCCCGTAAAACAGGTAAAACATTAACGAGTATCAGTAAGGCGAATGCATTAAATTACTCCATGGTGTTTTGGGATAGTGTATTTGTAGAAGTAGGCAAAGAGTATCCAGATGTTAAGACCTATTCTTATCTCGTAGACGCTGCTAGTATGTTTTTTGTTAGAGAACCTCAAAGGTTTCAAATTGTTGTGACGTCCAATCTTTTTGGAGATATCCTGACTGATTTAGGTGCCGCTGTTGCCGGTGGCATGGGACTTGCTGCAGGAGCTAATATCAATCCTGAAGGTCGATATCCTTCCATGTTTGAACCTGTCCATGGATCGGCTCCAGACATTGCAGGAAAGGCTATCGCGAATCCTTTAGCCTCGATTTGGTCAGCCAGCCAGATGTTGGATTTTTTTGGACATGAGGAATGGGGAAGAATCGTTTTAAAAGCCATTGAACACGTAATGGTGCAAGGAAAATACTTGACACCAGATATGGGAGGAGCGGCAAAAACGGAAGAAGTGGGCGATGCTGTAGTGTCCATACTTTCTAAGATAAAGCAATAAATCATACCAAAGCTTGTTACGGAGAATTTATTTTGTTTGTGGTAGAATAATTATTTTGCGCTTAGTTTTGCACAGTCATTATGGCTGAGGACAGAGGAGGTAGCAATCATAGACGAATATTTTTTAAGCTTAAAAGGAATATGTAAGGTTTTTCCGGGCGTTAAAGCCTTAGATAATATGGATTTAGACATTAAACCAGGAGAAATTCATGCACTTGTAGGCGAAAACGGAGCAGGAAAATCTACTCTCATTAAGATATTAACTGGTGCCTATCAATATGATGAAGGTGAGATGTACTGTCAGGGAGAAAAGGTGTGTTTTTCTAACCCTAAAGATGCTTATACTTTAGGAATTGCTTGCATTTACCAAGAGCTTAGTTTGGCTTCTAATATGACTGTCACGGAAAATATATTTTTAGGGCGGGAACTGCGTATCCCTGGTATCGGTTTACTTGATTATCGTCAGATGAACAAAATTGCTCAACAAGCTATGGATGACCTTGGCATTGAGGTTGATGTACGAAAATTAGTACAATCTTATAGTATGGGTTATCGTCAAATGATAGAAATTGCTCGTGCTCTTGTTGCTAATGCTAAACTAATTATAATGGATGAACCGACCTCTAGTTTATCTTCAAAAGAAGTAACTATTCTTCTCGACAAAATACATAAATTAAAAGAAAAAGGTATTGCTGTTGTCTATATTTCTCACCACTTAGAAGAAGTGATGGATGTTGCTGATCGCATTACAGTTCTGAGAGATGGCTGTAAAATTAAGGTGATGAATAAGCAAGATACGGATACAAATGATTTAATCCAATTAATGGTAGGACGTACGCTGCAAGAGAAATTCCCCAAAATTCCTGCTAAGCAGGGAAATGTAGCCTTGCGAGCGGAAGGGATTACCATAGAAGGTGTATTAGACAATATTTCCTTTGAAGTGCGTTATGGTGAAGTACTGGGATTTTCCGGTTTAGTTGGTGCAGGACGTACAGAATTGGCGCGCGCTATTTTTGGTGCGGATAAAATTGAATCAGGAAAAATTTCCATTGATGGACAAGAAGTTAAAATTAATAGTCCACAAGATGCAATTGCTCATGGAATGGCTTTTTTGACAGAGGATCGAAAAGGACAAGGGCTTGTCCTTATGCATAATATACGATTTAATGCGAGTTTATCAGGTCTTAAGCGATTTTGTAGTTTTGGTTACTTTATCAATACGAAAGTAATGAATACCGAGGTAGATGGCTTAATCAAAGAGCTTCAATTACGTCCCGCCAATCCACTTCTTACGACTCGCTTACTCTCAGGAGGGAATCAACAAAAAGTAGTGATTGCCAAGTGGCTGTGTTCACGGTCAAAAATATTTATCTTTGATGAACCAACGCGGGGGATTGATGTGGGTGCAAAAGTAGAAGTATATAAATTAATTAATCGTTTAGCAGCGGAAGGTGTAGCTGTTATTGTAATTTCTTCCGAATTGCCTGAAGTGATGGGCATTAGTGATCGTATTTTGGTTATGTATGAAGGTAGAATTACCGGTGAATTTGCCAATTCTGAGGCTACGCCATCCCAAATTATGAGAGCAGCTACTGGAGGTGTGAAGTAATGAGTACGAAGCTACAAACCGCGCCCGGTGAAGACCAAGCGCACAAGAGGAAAGTGCGTGAAATAGTACAGCAATTAGGTGCATTACTTGGCTTGGTAGGATTATGTGTTATTTTGACTTTTTCCTCGGAGTATTTTCTCACGATGGACAATATCATGAATATTGCACGGCAATCAGCAATCAATAGCCTTGTTGCTTTAGGTATGCTATTGACTATTTTGACTGCTGGTATTGATTTGTCAGTGGGTTCTATCTTAGCGTTAAGTATTGTTTTAATGGGAATTGTTGTCGTCAAACTGGGGATGTCACCAATTGTTGGTATTATCGTTTGTCTTGGTGTAGGAGCTTTTGTTGGTTTAGTCAATGGTCTGCTTTTAACGAAAATGTCTCTACCCCATCCTTTTATTTCTACAATGGGGACACAGAGTGTGGCCCGGGGGTTGGCGCTCATTGTTACAGCGGCCTCTCCTATTTCAAATTTTCCAGCAGAAATACAATTATTGGGAGGCGGTTTCATAGGACCTGTACCAATCAGCTTTATTTTAGTTGTTTTGGTATATGCGCTTTTTCATATTGTGCTTAACTATACAACTGTTGGACGGCATATTTACGCAGTCGGTGGTAATCCTGAAGCGACACGATTATCTGGAATTAATATTCATAATGTACTGCTTTTTGTTTATACCATTAGTGGCTTAATGGCAGCATTAGCTGGTTTAGTTCTAGTTGGACGTGTTAACTCCGCATATCCATTAGCTGGTTTAGCCTATGAATCGGATGCAATTGCTGCGGTCATTATTGGCGGCGCTAGTTTTATGGGCGGTGAAGGTACTGTATGGGGTACGTTGATTGGTGCCATGATTATGGCAGTCGTGAGAAATGGTCTTAATCTTTTGAGTGTATCTTCGGAGATGCAGACTGTCGCAATTGGTATCGTGATTATCCTAGCCGTATATGTTGATGTCTTGCGTCATAAGGCTGCGAAAAAATTAAAGGCATAGCTATTTGATCTCATGCTGCTCATGATTTATAGAGTATCCTATCGGCATGGTGATGGAGAGAACTGTTATTTTTAAAGGAGGTGGTAGGAGGTATAAATCTGGATTTCTGATTACCTTGGAACTCTAACGAAAACCAAAATTAAAGAGGGGGAATCGTATAATGAAAAAAAGCTTTTCTTTATTCGTGGCGTTATTTTTGATGATGGCTCTAGTGGTTGCTGGTTGCGGTAGCTCAGAAACTTCCAAGAAAGAAGAACCTAAAAAAGAAACCCAGAAGATCAAAATTGGTGTTGTTCTTAAAGCACTGAACAGTGATTATTGGAAGATTGTTGAAGCTGGCGCTAAAGCTGCTGGAGAAAAATATGGTGTCAATGTAACTGTTTTAGGACCAAATGCAGAGACTGATGTAACGGGCCAGATCTCGATGATTGAAGACCAAATCACGAAAAAAGTAAACGGATTAGTCGTGGCGCCATCGCAGCCTGCAAGTGCTATTCCAGTATTTAATAAAGCGAAAGATGCTAAGATCCCTGTCATATTAGGCGATACAGATGCGAACTGGGATGGTAAGGTCTCTTTTGTAGGGACTGGAAATGCCAATGGTGGGAAACTCGCGGGAGAATATTTAGCAAAAAAACTAGGTAAAGGTGGCAAAGTTGTCATTCTTCGCGGCGCGCAAGGTGACCCTACTCATGATGAACGAGCCAATGGTTGCATTGAAGCCTTAAAAGCGGCTGGTCTTGAAGTAGTTGCCGTTCAACCTGCTAATAGTGAACGTGCTATGGCCGTAACTGTAATCGAAAACATTCTTCAAAGCAAACAAGAATTTGGTGCTGTATTTGCTACCAATGATGAAATGGCTTTAGGTGCTGTCAAAGCTTTAGAAGCTGCTCATGTAACTGCGCCAGTAGTTGGTTTCGATGGATCACCTGATGCTCTAACTTCTATTACAGATGGAAAACTTAACGCTTCCATTGCACAAAGTCCTTATAATATTGGATTTAAGGGAGTAGAAGCCGCTATTAAAGCTGCTAAGGGCGAAAGTGTTGATAAACGCATTGATACAGGTACAGAAGTTATTAATACGGATAATGTTAAGCAAAAAAGTGATGAATTGAAAAAAATATTAGGTAAATAATAGCTGATAAAAATCAATTCACTAAACCTATAAAATCCTGCAAAATCTCTTGGAGATATTTTGCAGGATTTTGTTATCGTTTAGGATAAGTATTCAACATGGATGAATCGATAAGCAGGAGGGTAATATGAAATTAACGGTTTTAGTCGATAATAATACGATGATTGATCGGTATTTTACAGGCGAGCCAGGGGTAGCATATTTTATCGAGTGTGACGACCGAAGGTACCTGTTTGATACTGGATACTCAGACATATTCCTAAGGAATGCTACTAAAATGGGTATTAACTTATTAGCTTTAGATGCAGTCGTTATTTCACATGGTCACAATGATCACACATGGGGATTAGGTGAGCTAGCTAAATTGTATTCTGAGGGTGTATATGAAGGATATGAATGCCAAAAACCTATGGTAATAGCTCATCCAGATGCATTTTTAGATAAAAACATTGATGGCTTTGATGTGGGGGCAATGCTTTCTATCCATCAACTAAAAAAAACCTTTTCATTAAAACTTGATAAAGAACCCATATGGCTCACAGAGAAACTTGTATTTTTGGGAGAAATCGAAAGAAATAATTCTTTTGAGGCGAAAACTCCAATCGGAAAAACTCTACGGGATGATAGTTGGGAAGATGATTTTGTTCTTGATGATTCTGCTTTAGTGTATAAATCCAATAAGGGATTAGTGATCATTACCGGATGTTCCCATGGAGGGATTTGTAATATAATCGAATATGCTAAAAAAGTATGCAATGAGGAAAGAGTATACGATGTCATTGGTGGTTTTCACCTTTTAAAGCCCTCTCCACAGAAGCTAAATAATACCGTTGAATACTTCAAGAAATGCCAACCACATGCGCTCTATGCATGCCATTGTACTGATTTGCATTCAAAAATCAGTTTAGCCCAAGTTGCGAATGTTGAAGATGTTGGTGTAGGATTGGTAGTGGAATATAAATGAGAAAAATTAACATGATTTACAGTACAAAACTGTTGGGATGACATACCATCAATCAGTTTACGGTTAATAAAAAAGAACAGCTTATGCTGCTCTTAAGTTGATGGATGATTAGGCCGACCGGTATTTTTGCCACCAAAACCAGTAAAACTTTTTTTATTGTTTTGTGTTTTAGCTTTTTTTAGTGCGAAAGAATCATTAGATTTATTTACTTTTTTCTGTCCCATAAGTATCACCCCCAGAATTATTGTTTACAAATGCGTTAATTTAAAATCAAGAAAGAAAGTCCAATATAAAATCTTTGGAAGTCTGCCTGCGTAGAGTACAAATATAGCAGTGGCGTGGGAAGTTGTCAAATTTGATTTTAATTCTATCGTAATTTTTTTGTATATAATATATTATTTTGGAAATCTTATATAGTTAAAAATAGAAATTGCTTACAAATGTAAGCAATTTTTTATTTACATTAATTAAATAAAAAGGGATTTATTTACTTTTAACGAATTAATGTAAATAACTGGGTATAGGGAGGTTGTCTTGATGATTTCTCCGATTGAACCTATTTACAAGACTGGCTTGAAGAAACAATCAAATCAAAATGGGTATTCACAAACTAGGAAACCGAAAAAAACTTTTAAAGATGTATTAGAGAAAGAAATATCGATGGGGTTAGGTTCTAAAGTTTCAGTGAGAGTATAGGGGTAGTTCAGTTAAAAGTAAGTTTTAATAAAATCATAGATTGAATTTACGAATAAAAATTGAGCTGTAAGGCTCTTTTCTTTTGCAAAAAATTTAGAGGTGGTATATCTGATTTTTTCTTGTTTCTACAAGTATCCATTGCTGAGAATTTACCTATACTAATGGTAGAATTTAATATAGAAATGAAGGAAACTTGAAGAGGGTGGCATTAAGTGTATATAAGGTAATAAATGTTAATTTTCATCAAGTATCTATGATCTATGTGGCGGGCAAGATAGCAATCAAGGAGGGATATTGGTGGACATTAAAAATAACAAATATAAATATAAAGAAGAAGTATCTTTTGAAAGGCGTAATTTATTTAAGAGTTCTTTTGTACGAGGAACTATTATTAGTTATAAATTTGTCAATTATAATTGGGTATATCTTGTAGAATGTGCTGATGATAAGAAATTATTGACTATCCCGGAAGATGATATTTGGTCATTAGAAATTGAATAGATCGATTAAGAAAAATTAATCGGTGGATAGTTATTTTATTTTTAACTCAGATACAGTACTTTTGTATAAGTTACTTAGGGATAGGAATATGATAAAAAATATAACCTAAAATAGTTAAAGTTAATAGAGAAGGAAGTGTTAATGTGTCTTTGAAACCTGATTTTCAAGATGCTTTGCAATTGTTTATTTTTTCAAATTTTCCTATTCTCATGAATCCACTGAATGCTATGAATGTCGTTGTTTCTAACGATATTCTTCCAACTCCTACTGTTTCCGTATCTGCGACTTCGACGATCGATACAACTTCTGTCATCGTGATCACACCAGAAATTGTAAAAGCAATTCAATCCTACGTATTGAATAATTTTCCGAATATCGGATTACCCCAAGATATTCAGGAAGTAGCAAAGGCGTTTTTTGCAAATCTTCCTCCCTTAATTCCAATCGCCCCTAATGTTGAAGCCACCGCTAATGCTGTTACTACCGCTACTTCTACCACTTCATGATAAAGACAAGGGATCAAAATAGAAAATGCCTAGCTAATGTTAACTAATCTTATTATTAATCATTCAAGGTTCCAAACGATAGGTAAGAAACCTTGAATGATTAATAAAGGATTGATATTGTATATTTTTTACAACCCATATATTTACAAACTCGCATATATATTGTAAAATATAACCAAGTAATACTTTGAGAGAATGTTATTGGGGTAAAACCTCAAGGCATTTTTAGCGGTTCATTTTTCACGACGTTTATCAATAAAGAAGTAGCTAAAAATTGGACTAGCTGTGTAAGATGCATGGCATAAAAAAAGCTGTCGGTGATAGACAAGCATATTTGGGGGTATAGACATGTTTGATGATTGGAGTATTTGGGGATCAGTCATTTCCTTAGGTATCATTGCAAAGTTCGTCCATTCTAGTCAAAAACCACAGTATGCGCTTAGTAAGAAAATTAAATATGTACATGTGAGGAGTGTAAAAAAAATTTAGGATTCCTTTTTAGCTGGCTGATTGCCAGCTTTTTTTATTAAATAAAGCTCTTTTTAGTTAAAAATAAATCCTTTAAATAGATGTGTTTCGACATATTTTGCATATGTATGAGATTATAATAATAGTATGACACAATATTAAAACAACCGGAGTGATTTGTGTGGAAAATCTATGTTGTAAGATCGAGTGCTTACGGCAAAGAATGCACGTGGCAGCACTTGAAAAAGGAATGTCGCATCCAGACGTTTTAATGATTAGTTGTAAGTTAGATGAATTGCTAAATGAATTTTATAAAAGATCGTTGGCGAAAAAAACGATGCGATGTGATGAGAGGTCAGTATCTGAATCAGGCTATAAGTTGCATTTATGCCCACCATTTCGTAAATATAGGATAAACCGTATTTACCGAATCACTGAACAAGCAGTGTCAAATGTCTAAAACTCTTAAATTCATGTCTTATATATTTTAACCATCTTGCTCTTGATTGAGTAAGATGGTTTTTATTTGAAAGATAATTGGAGTAATCGTTAATATTTATAATTGTGTCTTTTAATAGCAAATACATAGTAAGTAACCATAAAAATCAAGGAGTGAAAAAAATGAAATTATTAAGTCAAATTGGTTCATTTATTTTAGAGAGATTAGTAAAATATCGTGAGTTAATTTTATAGAATATAAAATTAACAATATACTAACAAGTTTATTACTATTTTGTGGTATAATAAGCTTAGTAGGAAATGCTACTTTATACTTCAATAAGTAAAATAAGGAGGTGGTAAATTTGTTGATTCATACGCAATGTGGATGTGCGATTAGTCTTAATGAACACGGTAAAGGGCAATGCCTTGGTTGTGGCAAAAAAGTTAAAGTTCGAATATCGAATAAGTAAATGAACCGTCTATCTTTTGGTAGGTGGTTTTTTTATTTATCTAAAAGATAAAAATACCTTGTCATATTTTTGATATCAGAATTATTTTATTGAAAAATAATTTAATAAATAGAGAGAAAAAGGTATTTTTTTGTTTAATGACGAAAGTTATAAAATGAAAAAATATCAAAAAAAGGAAATAAGTGATTAAACCAAGAAATAAAATAGCAAAATCATAATACTCCATGAAAGTTAGTGGCAAGGTTATGAAAACTTATGTAAGAGCTATTAAGAATTAGCAATTATAATTCATATTTAATTAAGAAATTGTTTGCAGAGCGAAATTTTAAAATGGTTAGTAGATCGCTAAAAAATGAAATGGAGGATTGAAAATACTAAGCAATAAAATAATTTGTAAATTGCTGTGCAAATAAAACAGAAAGTTAAAACTTTTCGAAATTATGTATTGATTGCAAGCTGGAATTTAAAGAGATAATGAAAAAATATGATATAGCATGGAGGATAAAATGAATATATTAAATGATATGAAAGTAAGTCGCAAATTAGGTATACTCGTTGTTATTGCTTTATTATCGATGAGTATTATAGGGTATACAGGATATTATTATCTTCAGCAGTCAAATTCGGATATTAACACACTGTATGGAGAACACTTAGTACCAATTTCTCTCATCAATGAAAATCGTGCTCATATTAATAAAGTAAACGCTGCAATTTTAGAGTTGATGATTACAACGGATGATAAAAAAAATAATGAGTTAAAAGCCATTATTGATGAACGTGTAAAAGCCTTTAACGCTAATATGGAACAACTTGATAAAGCTCATCTGGATAGTAATGAGAAGGAACAGTTGAGTGGAATTAAAACCGCAATAGGTAAGTATCGTACTGCCAGACAGCCAGTGATTGAATTGGCATTACAACATAAAAATGCGGAAGCTTATTTATTATATACGACTTCTGTTGATCCCTTAGTAAATGACGCAAATAATCGATGTATAGAACTTGCAAAATATAGTATTAAAATATCAAAACAGGTGCATGCTGATAATAATAATTCTTTCGAAAAATCAACACGTAGTGTAATTGGTATTATCCTACTATCTTTGGTCATCTTAGGCGTCAGTGGGTGGTACATTACTAAAATCATCGCAACTCCCCTCACTGTAATGGTATCGGTTTGTAAAGAGCTTGCAACTGGTGATTTTCGTGAGAAACCACGAAAAATTCTGCGAAAGGATGAGGTTGGCCAAGTGGCTGACGCTTTATCGGATATGCGGATGGCGATTTACGAATTGATGAAACAAATTAATGGTTCTTCTGAACAGTTGGCAGCTTCTTCAGAAGAACTGACTGCTAGTGCTGATCAAGCGGCTCAAGCAGCTAGTCAAGTTGCCACATCAATTAATGATGTGGCACATGGTGCAGAGGAACAATTAAGTGTGGCTGATGGTACATCAGCTGTGGTACAAGAAATGTCAGTAAGTATTCAGCAAATTTCTAGTAATGCTAAAGATGTATCCGAGCAATCAGCTCAGGCGGCTAATAAGGCAAAAGACGGTAATATATCTGTGGAGAAAGCCATTAATCAGATGGCCCATATTGAACAGACTGTCACGACCTCGGCTGTGGTGGTTGCCAAACTGGGAGAACGTTCGAAAGAAATTGGACAGATTGTAGATACGATTTCAGGTATTGCCAGCCAGACTAACTTATTGGCCTTAAATGCTGCGATTGAAGCAGCGCGGGCAGGAGAACAAGGGCGCGGTTTTGCTGTTGTAGCAGAAGAAGTCCGCAAATTAGCAGAACAATCACAAGATGCAGCAAAGCATATTAGTAAATTAATTGGTGAAATTCAAGGAGATACTGACAAGGCTGTGGTAGCTATGAATGACGGTACTCGTGAAGTGAAGCTTGGAGCAGAAGTAATAAATGAAACTGGAAAAACATTCCAAGAAATTGCCAATTTAGTCGATCAGGTTTCAGATCAGACACAAGGAATATCGGCTGCTATTGAACATATGTCGATGGGTAGTGAGCATATTGTTGATTCCGTGCAACAAATCGATACGCTAAGCAAAAAGGTTTCTGGGCAGGCACAGACCGTATCTGCTGCCACGGAAGAACAATCGGCAGCGATGGAAGAAATTGCTTCATCCAGTCAAGCATTAGCTGATTTAGCAATGGAGCTTCGTGAAGCTGTTGGTAAATTTCAAATTTAAATAAGGAGACTCCTTAACCGAAACTTATCTCGTTAGGGATTGATTCAATAGATAATCTGTCGATTCAGATGATTGGATTTTACGAAAACAACAAATCGTACGGGAAAAGGCCAGGAGAAGTCCTGGTCTTTTGGTTTAACGGTATCTTTACTTAGCTACAAGGTTGCCTGTGAAGGAAGAAGGCGCATTGTTAGCGAATGTAAGAAAAAATATAATTACATAAGAGGAGGCTGATTATGGCTCAATATTCCGTATTAATTGTAGATGATGATGTAAAATTAGTAAAACTGTTGCAAACTTATTTTGATAAAGATGGTTTTATCACTTATTCTGTCAATGATGGACTAGATGCCCTCGTAGCAGTTCGAGAAAAAAAACCAGATATTATTGTTTTAGATTTAATGCTACCTGGTCTTGATGGCTGGGGAGTTTGCCGAAGAATTCGCCGGGATAGTGATGTACCGATCATTATGTTGACGGCCCGAGATGAAGAAAGCGATCGGTTAGTAGGTCTTGAAATTGGCGCCGATGATTATGTGACAAAACCTTTTAGCCCCAAAGAAGTTGTAGCGCGGGCGAAGGTTATTTTGCGCCGAACCCATAAAGAGATGTCACGTTACGAACCTCTGAAAGTTGGGAATTTAGTGATTGACTTAGAACGGCATCAGGTTACGCAAGATGCTCAACCGATTGAATTGACGCCGACAGAGTTTAAATTGTTAGAACTATTGGTTGGGAATGCTGATAAAGTATTCAGCCGTTTACAAATTGTTGAACAGACCCAAGGGTATACCTTTGAAGGCTATGAGCGGACAGTTGATGCTCATATTAAAAATTTACGTCGTAAAATAGAGATAAATCCGAAGATACCTCAATATATTCAAACTGTATATGGAATCGGTTATAAATTCTCCAGTGATACTGATGAATAGCATTACTTATCGTATTACAGGATTAATGTTTTTAGTTGTTGCTCTCACTGTTATTCTTTTAATTTATCTGGCGAATGTTCAGATGACTGGTCAATTCAAAGAGTATCGGATTGTACAGCAGATGGAAATGAGTCAAAATAGTACCCAAGGACATGACCATGATAGTACGCCGACCATGACAGTTGTGATGGGACCTTTAGAAGAAACCTTTCTCATGTCAGTTCATAATTCTTTAATTTGGGTAGGATTGGCAATTCTAACAGTGGGACTGGCCGCTAGTTATGCCTTAGCCCGCAGTATTACTGTACCCCTTCGTAATTTAAGTCAAGCCGCCGAACAAATCGCCCAAGGTAATTTTGGGCAAACGGTGCCGATCGAAACGAAGGATGAAGTCGGACATCTAGCTGCTATTTTTAATAGAATGGCTGAGGTATTGGCTACAAATACAAATTTACGGCGGCAACTGTTGGCTAATATTGCTCATGAATTACGTACGCCCCTTGCAGTGATCCAAGGACATTTAGAAGGTATGATCGATGGCGTGATTGAGCCGAGTAAAGAGCAACTTAGTTCACTACATGAAGAAGCAATTCGCTTGAACCGCTTGATTAAAGAATTACGCGATTTGTCCTTGGCGGAAGTTCGTCAATTAGCCCTGGAAAAAAGAGCAGTCGATGTTAATCAACTGATTAGCCGGGTGGTTACAATGCTAAGACCAATGGCTGACGAAAAAAATATTCACATTAAGTATTCTTTAGCGCAGGATATACCAGAAGTGATTGTCGATAATGATCGCATGAACCAGGTATTTTATAATATATTAGTGAATGCCATTCGATATTCACCAGTAGAAGGTCAAGTACAGGTCGTAACATCTATACAAGATAAAGAAAATAGTCAGTGGCTTATTGTGTCGATTCAAGATAATGGATCTGGTATCGCAGCAGAAGATGTACCCTATATATTTGATCACTTTTATCGGGGAGATAAGTCGAGAGACCGCAAAAGCGGTGGATCTGGTCTGGGGCTCGCGATTGTCAAGCAACTTGTAGAAATTCATGGTGGGCAGGTGGCGGTCACAAGTCAAGTGGGAAAAGGAAGTCTATTTGAAGTGCGATTGCCTCTTACTAGAGTTGGATCGAATTGAGTATAACAAAGCAGCCCTAAGAGGGCTGCTTTGTTATTTAAGTCAGATTCCTCAGCTCAGATGTGGATTGAATAATGATCAATGATATTGTGGCTCACCCATCATTATGCTTTATATTTTGAAAAATTAAAGTTCACAGAAAATATAAAGTTCGCTTGACAAAATTTAGTAGAGCAACTACAATAGTCCTATTGGCGTTGATAATGATAATTAAAATCAAATGAATAGAAAGTATCATTGTCACAGTTTATTGGTATCAGAAGGTTGTTTTTACTCATTTATGATTGATTATTAAATAGGGAGGCATAGAGAATGTGATGAAACGTTAACAAAAAGTTTTGTTGAATATCTATGGTGACTGAGAGGAAAGTGAGGTAGCGCATCATGTCTTATACGGTTCGTTGGCGGACAGCAATTGCATTATCGGTTTTTTTTCACATATTTTTTGGAATGGCAGTTGGTTATATGACTTTCCAGCTTACTGTCTCACCACCCGCCGATGAACAAGTAATCGAGCTAGATGTAAGTACCTTGTCTGATCGTGAGGAGTTAGAAGAACCCGAACTAGAAATACCGTCACCCAATCTGCCTGTGCAGGAAACTGCGCCATTGGCAGAGGAGACGATACCGACCGAAACGCCACCTATAGCGAGTGACGACATAGTGGAACCTAAGCCAATACCAATCCAAGTAGTCACAGCAACACCCGATACGACTACTGTCATAAATAATAATAAACACAGTGTGATGGGTACACCACCAGTTGTATTAACACGGGTTGATCCTACCTATCCTTCTGAAGTCGATCAAATTGGTCGTAAAATTATTGTAGTCCTTAGGATGAAAATCATGGAAAATGGTTTGCCTGGCAAGGTTGAAGTCGCTGTTTCATCAGGGCAAAAAAGTATCAATGATGCCGCCATCGCCGCTGCTAAAAAATGGCGTTTTGAGCCTGCAAAGGATCGTGAAGGACGTCCAATTGTTTGTTCGACGATATTGTCCATCCCCTTTACACCAGAGTAATTGATAATAAGAAAAACAACTAGTTAAGATTATTTACTAATTATGTTGTATCGTAGAGTTTTAAATTGATAATGATTACTAATCTTGTAAAAACATGTAATTTTATCCTTGCTAACTCATTATAGAAGAATGATTCTGCAATTTTGCAGTAGAATATTTTCGATTGAAGTAGGTCTGTTTTTTTACTCATATATTGAGAATGATTTTTATTTTCAACACATGAGTAAGCAAAAGAAAATGAAAGGAGGTGAGTATGTGCGTAAATCTGGATTGGTTTTTCTGGTATTAGTCATGTTGATTTTAGGGCAGAGTATGGCTTTAGCAGCATCTCAATGGACTGGTGTAGTTGATCGTATCGAAAAAACAATGAATCAATCCCTTGCAGTGTATAAAAGTGGAGATACTGCCGCAGCTAAAAAACTAGTCAACGATGCCTATTATGGGATTTATGAGAAAGATGGCTTTGAGAAAACTGTGAATACAACTGTCTCCAGTAAACGTGCTAATTTGACAGAGTACAAATTTAGCGTGGTTAAAAAATTGATGACCAATCAAGCGCCTGATACCCAAGTCAAAAAAGAAATTGATGAGATGATTGGTATGATGCGTGAAGATGTTGTCAAAATGGGTGGTGGCAGTAAGGAGCAAGATTCTTGGGAAAGTTTCTGGCCCGCGTTTTTGATTTTAGTCCGCGAAGGTGCCGAAGCAATTTTAGTGATTGGTGCGATCATAGCCTATCTGATTAAATCAGGAAATGGTCATAAGACGCAAACTGTTTACTATTATTCGGCAGCAGCTATAGTGGCGAGTTTTATTACTGCAATCTTATTTCGTTCCGTTGTCAGTTTGAGTGGTGCCAATCAAGAAATCATCGAAGGCGCAACGATGTTAGTGGCGGTGGCTGTTCTTTTCTCAGTAAGTTATTGGATGGGAAGTAAGTCAGATGAAAAGTCTTGGAATCGCTACATTGAAGGTAAAGTGGAAAATTCGTTGAGTAGTGGTAATACCTTGTCATTAGGAGCGGCAGCATTTTTAGCTGTGTACCGAGAAGGAGCTGAGGTTGTATTATTTTACCAAGCATTATTTAATAATGCGGGTGAAAATATGCATATGATTTGGTTAGGCTTTGCTGCGGGAACTCTTGCTTTGGTCATCGTTTTTGCATTAGTTCGCTATGGTAGTTTGAAAATCCCAACAAAATATTTTTTCCAAGGCACGAGTATTTTAATGTGTTGCTTGGCGATTAGTTTTGCTGGTGGTGGTATAAAAGAACTACAAGAAGCTGGTGTAATTGGAATGACTCAAGTTGAAGGAAGTCCTACGATTGCTCTTTTGGGAGTTTATCCAACCTTAGAATCGATGTTGCCACAACTCGTTCTTGTGCTCATAGTGATTGGTAATTTTATTTATCAAAAAAAGAAAAAAATTAGGGAGGTCGTAGTATGAATACTAAAAGAAAATTTTTATCCATGGTGTTTGCTGCATTTTTAACGGTGGCTGTATCAGCAGGTCAATGTTTTGCGGCTGGTTTTCAGGAATATCCGATTGGTGATGATATTGAAGTACCTGAAGCAGGATTTAAAGTGGCAGTTGTTTATTTCCAACCCGTGACTATGGAACCAGCAGGAATGGGTTTAACACCTGCTCAATCTGATATCCATCTTGAAACGGATATTGCTGCCATTGAAGGTAATAACACTGGATTTGGTGTTGGTGAATGGATTCCTAATTTGACCGTTCACTATAAATTAACCCAACAAGGCACAGGCAAAGTGATTGAAGGTAATCTTATGCCAATGAATGCGAGTGATGGTCCTCATTATGGTGCAAATGTGAAAATGAAAGGTGCCGGTACATACGATGTAGCATTTACGATTGAATCTCCGACTCGCCAAAATTACATGTTGCACGTTGATAAAGAAACAGGTGTTGAAGGCCGTTTCTGGGAAAAACCAATTACTCTACATTGGAATTTTGATTATGTTCCGAGAAGTTGGTAAGAAGAACTGGCGGTCCGGGATGCTTTTCCCGGACCATTTTTCATTTATTTACTTATGAATGAAAAAAATTACTGAAAGGAGAACAATATGCTACAAAGTGTACTACAAAATCTTATACCAGCGATGCAAAATGCAGCTATGGTCGTTATTCCGTTAGCGATGTTGCTAGCCCTAGCCAGCAAGGAAGAATTTGGCACCTTAAAAAAATTCATATGGCGGGGAATTATCTGGGGCGTGATAGGAGCAGCTTTTATTACAACGGCAAAACTAGGCTCGAAGGCCGTGAAACGGGAAGTATTCGAAAGTCTGGTTCTTGTAGCAGGGCTTACTGGAGAAATAGTATTACTTGGACTTTTTTTATGGATTAAAGCACGAGGAGATTCTTTTGGTAAGCATAAAATACTAGGTGGCGTTGCCTGTCTCGTAGCGGCTACACTACTTTTATATCATGGTCTAGAATTTTTTCTCTTTCCGATTAATTTGATCATTTCGACAAGTGATCTAATCAGCCTAGATTTCCTCATGAAAGGAATTGGGTTATTCTTAGGATTATTTTTGACTTGGTTGACTGGTCTGACGGTCTTTCGCGCAGCAAAAATTTTAATCCCTCAGACCATTATCAATCTTTTGACCATTCAACTTCTTGTTGTCATGGCAAAACAACTTGTTGTTGTTATTCAAGTCATGATGGCAAGAAAGCTATTAATGGCAAAAGGGTTGATGTCGATCATGGGGCCTGTGATTAATCATGAAGCTTGGTTCTTATATTCATTACTTGCTGTGACACTATTTTTGCCTATTGCTTTGTTTTTACAGGGAAAGCCATCTAAGCCAGAGGGATTAAATCCAGCTCAGTACCGAAAAATTTTGGTAACGGTGCGCAAAAAAATGCGATGGGGTATAGCTGTTTCTTTAAGTGTGCTGGTTGTATTTTTTTGCTCATCAGTTGGCAAAGGGTATGCCGATGAAAAAGCTGAGATTGTTCCCGCAGTGCCAGTGGTGGCTGAACAAGGACAGATTCCTATTTCCTTGGAGAAAGTCTCAGATGGACACTTGCACCGCTTTTCTTATCAATCGTCAACGGGTGAAATTGTTCGGTTTATTATCATTAAAAAGAGTGGATCTGCTTATGGCGTAGGGCTTGATGCTTGCGAAATTTGTGGGCCAACAGGTTATTTTGAACGTGATAATCAAGTTGTCTGTGCCCTTTGTGATGTGGTGATGAATACAGCAACGATTGGTTTTAAGGGTGGCTGCAATCCAATTCCAGTTGACTACAAGGTATCAGAAGGGAAAATCATGGTTGAAGTTGCTGGTTTAGAAAAAGAAAAGAATCGGTTTAAGTAAGGGAGGATGAACTATGTTTTGGCAAATGCTGAAAGGAGCTCTTGTCAGGCAGAGCCGAAAGATGTTTATGGTCGCGGTTACCATTGCATTAGGTGTTTCTTTGACGACAGCCATGCTCAATGTAATGCTAGATGTTGGAGACAAAGTCAACCGTGAATTGAAAGCTTATGGAGCAAATATTGTAGTCACTCCTCGATCCGCCTCCGTATTGCGGGAAATTTATGGACTGGAAAACAGTTCGGTTGGGGCAGGGCAGTATTTGCAAGAAAGCGATGTTGGTAAATTAAAGACTATTTTTTGGTCTAATAATATCGTTGGATTTGCACCATCATTAGAATCCCAAGTGGCTATAGGGGCGGGGAATATCAATGTAACGATGGTAGGCACTTGGTTTAATCGAAAATTGGAATTGCCAACGGGTGAAGTTGTAGAAACAGGTATTAAAGAACTGAAATCTTGGTGGACTGTAGAGGGCAATTGGGTCGGTGATGCAGAGGCCAATGGTGTTATGGTTGGCACTGTATTAGCAGGAAAATTAGGCATTAAGCCAGGTGATACAGTGGATGTTAATTTGCCGAATGGTCGACATGAAACATTACTAGTACAGGGGCTTTTTAACAGTGGTGGTCCAGAAGATGAGCAAATCTTTGTGACACTATCCTTTATCCAAAAAGCATTGAATCTGACGGGCAAAGTCAGCAAAATAGATGTAAGTGCCATTACAACACCCGAGAATGAGTTAGCTCGTAAAGCAGCTCATGATCCGAAAAGTCTTTCTTTGAAGGATTGGGAAACTTGGTACTGTACGGCTTATGTAAGTTCAATTTCCTATCAAATTGAAGAGGCGATCGGTGGTTCTAGAGCAAAACCGGTTCGCCAAGTGGCAGAATCTGAAGGAATGATTTTACAAAAAACTCAGCTATTAATGCTGCTCATTACAGTACTCAGTTTAGCTGGGTCAGCGTTAGGAATTTCCAATTTGCTAACGGCTAACATGATGGAGCGCAGTCGTGAATTTGGTTTACTCAAAGCACTAGGGGCTACTGATGGAGATGTATTACTCTTGACCCTTACTGAAATTACATTAACGGGTCTAGCCGGTGGCGTGGCAGGCTATTTTCTAGGTTTAGGTTTTGCACAAATTATTGGTCAAAATGTTTTTGGTTCAGCGGTGGCGATCAATCTCATGGTGATCCCGTGGGCTGTTATGTCAGTAATCTTAATTACTTTGGTCGGTAGTTTTCCGGCAATACGAATGCTTTTATCGCTGCGTCCAGCAGCAGTACTTCATGGCAGGTGATAAAAAATGACAAAACAATCAATGTACTTTACAATGATTTGGCATGCTTTACTTCGCCGTCGATCTCGGATGCTGATTGCTTTATTGGCTGTGGCGATCGGTGCGACGGTATTGTCGGGGCTTGTGACAATTTATTATGATGTCCCACGTCAAATGGGAAGAGAATTTCGTTCTTATGGTGCCAATTTACTTCTATTACCGACAGGTGAGCAGCAAGTGTTGGCGGAGAATGAAATTTCAAGCATAGCCAATTTATTGCCTTCTGATAAGCTCATTGGCATTGCTCCTTATCTTTATGATCATATGAAAGTAAATGAGCAACCCTTATTAGTCGCCGGCACTCATTTTCAAACAGTAAAGAAGGTAAGTCCTTATTGGCAGATCCGAGGTGTTTGGCCGGATGAAAATTCAGAAGACGTTGTCCTTGGTGCTGAAGTAGCCGAACGGTTGCAAATTGAACCAGGGCAGTTGGTAACGTTAGCTAGCAATGACAGTGAGAAAAAAGTGAAGGTTGCTGGTATTGTCCGTACAGGTGGTAAGGAAGAAAATTTTGTTTTTCTGGATCTTTCTTTATTGCAACAGATGCTTCATAAGGAAGGTATGATCAGCGTAGCTCAGGCTAGCATTACAGCCAATGAGACGGAATTGACTGAATGGACTCACACGATTGAACAACAAGTTCCTGGTGTAGCGCCACGACTGGTCAAGCAAGTGACGCAGTCAGAGCAAACTGTACTCGGTAAGCTGCAGGCTCTGGTTTATTTGGTCACCATCGTAGTACTCCTTCTTACGTTGATTTGTGTGGCTACGACGATGATGGCAGTTGTGACAGAAAGGCGTAAAGAAATCGGTTTGAAAAAAGCATTAGGTGCCGAAAATCGCAGTATTATTCTAGAATTTTTAGGAGAGGGTTTAGCGCTCGGTACTTTAGGCGGACTGATGGGAACAATTTTAGGATTTTTCTTTGCACAAGCGGTGAGTGTCAATGTCTTTGGCAGGGGAATTTCATTCCAACCCTTGATTGTGTTACTGGCCTTAGTTGTATCTGTATCAGTAACTGGTCTAGCTTGTTTGATTCCAGTCAAGATTGCAACAGATGTTGAACCAGCGATTGTACTTAGAGGAGAATAAAGGAGGTTATCAAGATGAGTTTATTAGAGTTACATGATGTTTCCATGATTTATGGAAATGTAAAAGCTCTTCAAGACATTGATTTGACAGTACAGCAGGGTGAGTGGTTGGCGTTGATGGGACCATCTGGTTCTGGAAAGACGACCTTGATGAATATTATTGGTTGTATGGATAAAGCATCTAGTGGATCCATTGTATTGGATGGAGTTGATTTTTCTGGTGTGACTGCACGAAATCTAACCATGTTGCGTCGAGATAAGATTGGGTTGGTATTTCAACAATTTCACCTTGTTCCTTATTTGACAGCCTTGGAGAATATTATGGTAGCACAATATTACCATAGTATGCCTGATGAGCAGGAGGCCTTGGCGGCTTTAGAGCGTGTAGGTCTCAAAGAAAGGGCTCGTCATTTGCCTAGTCAACTTTCTGGTGGTGAACAACAGCGTGTATGTATCGCTCGTGCTTTAATCAATTATCCCATGCTCATTTTAGCTGATGAACCAACGGGTAATTTAGATGAAACCAATGCGAAAATTGTATTAGAATTTTTTCAACAACTTCATCGTGAAGGCCATACGATCATTATGGTTACTCATGATCCAAGAGTGGCAGAACTAGCTGAACGGTGTGTAGTCTTAGAACACGGTCGTATTGTAGATCGGAAAGATCAGAGGATCGTTTGCAAGATGGAGGAAGTTTCATGAAGAACATGAGGAAATGGTTATCTATGATAATCGTAGGTTGTATGATTGCCATTCTAGCTGCTGGTTGCAGTCGTGAAAAGACTGAAGATCACTCTGGTCATGCAAATCATGATATGCATACGGCTTATAAGGATGGAACTTACACAGGTAAAAGCAGCCCTGATGAACGTGGTGCCATAGGCGAGCTGACGCTGACGATTCAACAAGGTAAAATTACTAAGGCTGACTATAAAGGCATTCAAAAAGATGGTAAGGTAAAAGATAGTGAGTATGGAAAAACAAATGGTACAATTGAAAATCCAGAATTCTATAAAAAGGCTCAACAAGGACTTAAAGGGGCCATGTCCTATGGTCCGAGGCTTATAGAAACACAAGACTTAAATAAGGTTGACTCCATATCTGGTGCAACACTTTCTTTTAAACAATTTAGTGAGGCAGGACATAAGGCTTTGGAGCAGGCAAAGTGATAAAAAACCATACCCTTTCAATTTGAGGGTATGGTTTTTTTAAACTTCATTAGTTTTTCAACAAATATTCATCAGTTTTTCATAATTGTCTGGTATGATTATAGTGCAAAGATCAATTACAATCTTTTTAGCAAAATGATATAAGAAAGGATGATCAGATTATGAAAAATAAAATGACAGGTTGGATTGTTGGAGGTTTACTCGGGGTTTCGGTATTAGGAGTCACATTGTCTACGAATGTTGTCAGCGCTGCTGAAAAAAATGCACCATCAACTCATGAAATGATGATGGAAAAAGGCCAAATGGGAGATATGGATATGCATAAAATGATGAACTCCCCTGAAATGCAAACCAAGTGTCTTGAGATGATGAAAACACCTGAAATGCAGGCTATGATGAAACAAATGCTATCAAGAGATCCTGCACTCAGACAAATGATGTTAGACTTAGTTAATTCAGTCGAGCCAACTGATCAAGCTACTACGCCAGATAATACACAAACGACTATGATGCCAGCAATGGACCATAGTATGCACCATTAATTCTTTTTATAAAAAAGATGAAAAAAAACCTTTCTTTTTAATTACTAATCTGCTATAATAAGAACCACGGGGTTTGTACAACAAATTTCATAAGCGGGAATGGCGGAATGGCAGACGCACCAGACTTAGGATCTGGCGCCGCAAGGTGTGGAGGTTCAAGTCCTCTTTCCCGCACCACATCAATTATAAAACTTTCAAGATTTTCTTGAAAGTTTTTTTGCTATATGCTTTTTATATTGATATAAAACTTAGGTTCTGGTTAGTTAGGCTATTTTCTTATAAAATATTGACGTCATTATAGAAGAAGAATATAATGAAATATAAAATAATTATACATTTTTAGACAAAAAAATAATATTGGCAAACCTATTGAAAGATCGGGACGCAAAGCTATGGGTCTACAGTCGTATCACGACCAAGATTGCCAGGCTGCTATGTTGCTTTATGTTAACATACCCAAGGTCAGGATACCCCTGATCTTTTTTGCGTTTTCAGATAGGAGAAATTAAGCAGTTAATAAGGTAATAACTATAATATGATGTTAAGTTCATCCTATTTAGCAATGGAAAAGAAGAGATAAATAGAGTTAAGAAAATCAAAAATTATTTTTGACGAGTACAAGTTGGCAAATCATAGTCCCATCGAAAGTAAAGAAATAATCATACTATTTTTGTTTGTATGCTTGAAAGGAGGAAAAACCATGGAAGATATAACGGAACGGGAATTTAGGGAACTTGTTGGATTTGTTAAGGCTAATTATGGAATCAACTTATTACAAAAAAAAGTGTTAGTGTGCGGACGTTTGAATAACTATATAGCGCAATGCGGTTTTCATAATTTTTCGGAGTATTTTTCTCATGTGAAAAGTGATCGTACAGGCAAGTCTGGGACAATCTTAGTAAATAAGCTTACGACAAACCATACTTATTTTTTGCGAGAACCACAACATTTTGAAGTTTTAGGGCAAGTGGTTCTACCGTATCTCGCTACAGTTGAGGCCAAAAAGAAAGATCTGCGGGTATGGAGTGCTGGTTGCTCTACAGGTGAAGAACCATATACGTTAGCAATGCTGATTAACTCTTATTTCGGCGCGCAAAAGAGTGGGTGGGATACGAAAATTTTAGCTACTGACATTTCAACAGATGTCTTAGAAAAGGCGCAAAAAGCCGTCTACCCTAGTAATCAGTTAGACAATTTGCCGGCTTACTGGCGTGCTAAGTATTTTCATAAAATCGATTCAGAGTACAGTGTTCTAAGAGAAATAATACGGCAGGAAGTCATATTTCGACGATTTAATCTTATGAGTGAAACATTTCCTTTCAAAAAGAAATTCCATCTTATTTTTTGTCGTAATGTAATGATCTATTTTGATGCTGAGACTAAAGAAAAATTAATCAATCGATTTTATGATCATATGGAATCAGGGGGCTATTTATTCATTGGCCATTCTGAATCAATTAATCGTCATGAAAGTCGATATCAGTTTGTGGCGCCTGCTATTTATAGAAAAGCATAAAAATATAAATGCAAAGTAAAAAATGATTAAATCCGCGAATAACGTGAATTTAATCATTTTTTTGCTTTAAAGAGGTTGCTTAATTTTTTTCTACTGGGAAAGTGATAACAAAACGAGTTCCTTTTCCCTCTTCGGAATCGACTTTAATGATACCACTATGACGTTCAACAATACTAGCACAGACAGAAAGACCAAGTCCTGTACCATCATCTCTTGTTGTAAAGAAGGGATCAAAAATTTTCTCTTGTAAGTCTTTAGGAATACCGCAACCGGAATCTTCTATGCATAAAATCACAGAGCCATCTTGATATTTGGTTTCAATTGTTAATGTACCATGCTGCTTCATCGCATTCAGCCCATTCATAGCAAGATTTAAAAGTAATTGTTTAATTTCTTTTTCCGCTAGAATAAGCTGGGGAATATCCCTAGAGAGTTTAAATTCAAGATTCATTCCTCGTTTGAGTGCATCTGTCAGTAGTAATGGGGCAATTTTATTAATAATTTCATTTAAGTCCTGTTTTTCTTGTTCTGTTGACTTGGTTTTGGATATTGCTAAAAAATCGGTAATGATTGTTTCGATACGTGCTAATTCGCTTAAAACTAAATCCAATTGATCGTGCAGAATATTAGGGATTTTTCTCTTAAAATGTTGTAAGTAACCTTTTACGACGGTCATGGGATTTCTGATTTCGTGTGCTAAGCCTGCAGCCATATTTCCAATTAGATTAAGCCTGTCCATGCGGGTGATTTCTTTTTGTAGAGTGATAAATTTAGTAACATCTTCTGAAATGACAGCTACATGATCTTTTGTAGGGCTATAGGCAGAAATAGAATACCATCGCTGTTGATGTTCGAAATATTGTGTAAAACTAATTGGTTCACCAGAAATCGCTACAGTTGCATAGGCTTTTATCCAATTAAAGCTTTCGTTATTTATGTGTGGGAAAATATCTGTTAGCCCTTTTCCAATAAGTTCAGAAGCAAGGTATCCGGCATATTTTTCATAGGCGTGGTTAACGTGAATGTATTCAAGATCTATGGGATTATTTTCTTCATCGAATCGTACCTTATGATATGAACAGCCATTGTGCATGTAGTCAAATAGATCTTTGTAACGAGACTCGCTAATGGCAAGTGCATCCCGGCTATCCTTAAGAGCTCTATTGGCCGCTTGATGTTGGGCAATTTCTTCTTCAAGTGCTATATTCATATCCGATAGTTCAATTGTTCGCTCATGAACTTTATGCTCTAATTTAGTTTCATTTTTTTTCAGTAGACTGACAGTATCTGCAATTTTTTGGCTCATTCTCACGAAAATAGTGCAAAGGATGTCTAGTTCATGGGAAATACTTTCTGGTGGTCTATCGCGTGCGACCATTTCATAGTGTTCGAGAGTAATTAATCCAGACTGTTTGATTAGCCAATCTAGAGGACGTTTAATTCGGTTGGTTATTAGGGTGGCTAGAGGTATAATCAAGAATAATAAAGCGATTGTTCCGCTAGCCATGAGTGCTAGCTGCTTATAAATCGGACCAAGAACTTCTTCTTCGTTGATTTTACCAATAATTGTCCAGCCACGTTCAGGTACATGCAAATAGGAACCTAAGACTTTGTTACCAAGGTAATCAGTCCATTCGGCCGTACCAGAATCCGTAATTTGGCTAGGATGAAATGCATCAGTTGCAATTTTAAATTTCATCCTAGCCGTGTCCCCAATAAGCCCCTTGTCCATTAATAGACTGGCGTGTCGTGGTTCGGTGAGCATTGTACCTTCTTGGTTAACCAGAAAAATTTCTCCTGTTTGTCCAATCCAATTATCACGCAAGAGTGTTTCGAGGGTTGTTGTTCTTACGGAACCAAGTATCAAACCTTGTAAGTTCCCAGCGTAGTCGAAAATAGGAGAAGAGAAGTTAATGATCGGTAAGCCACTATTGCGGCCAATCACCACATTTGAAATATACTCTTTACCCGCTAGAGCGGCTTCAAAGTAAGGTTGATTTCTGGTCGAAGGGTATTTGATTGCACTATTGAGAGTTGATATTCGAAAAAAACCATCTTTATCGATGTATGAGAATGAATCAAAGTTTTGGTTGTTCCGCTGCGTTAAAGAGAGAGATTTTTGCATTTGTTGTTCGTCTAAGATTCGAAAATCCTCTGACTCACTAAGGTTGTGAACGTCATAGACCCGTTCTGCCATCCAATAATCAATCAGACGCTTTTGAGAATAAACGCGCTGGCTGATCAGTTTTAGATTTTCTTCTTTTGCTAATTTGATCTGACCAACAGTGTAAATAACCATGACGAGCAAACTAGGAATGAGGACGAGTAAAATAGTCCATAACCTAAATTGCTGCCGTAATGTTTGAACCTTCATGTCTCACCTCGATAATTTTAAAAGTATATTTTAATCAAAAGACATTAAAATATAAAAAGCAAGATTTAGCATCTATTTCCATTTCTATTCGACATTTTATTTGATATCCCTCCATAAGGAAAGTGGTGTGAATCTATCAATATAATATAGTTTCTTTGTGCGAGATTGCTTACAGGAATTAGCATGAACTTCGTAGAAAGAGACAACAGGATTATTTGATCGGAAAGAAAGGATACAACGATGAGAATTAAAAAAATATCTGCAGTCTATCCCCAGAGTAATCATAAATTGGGAAATGGAGAATATGGATTTTGTGAGATTCTAGATTCGATTGCTGTTCCACTCTTTATTAAAAATAGTGATGGTATCTATATCAACTGTAATAGAGCTTATGAAAAATTTATTGGATTACGCAAAGATCAAATTATAGGAAAAACAGCATATGATATTGTACCTGAACAGTTAGCGGATAAATATCACATGAAAGATCAAGAATTATTAGGACAAGATCATATACAGATATATGAAAGCCATGTGACTACAAAAGGTATGGATCGTTATGTACTATTCCACAAATCCATTTATCGAAATTCAGCCGGTAAGATAAAAGGGTTAGTAGGAGCCATTACTGATATCACAGAGCAAAAAAAAGCAGAAGAATTACTACGGGAAAGTGAGGCGAAAAATCAGACACTTCTCCAGGCTATCCCTGATATCATGGCAATCGTAACACCTGGTTTTAAAGTAATTGAGTTTAAGAAAGCGCGCGAATTTGACTATATTGCAGAGGAACATTCTTTTATAGGAAAAACAATAGGCGAGTTATTACCGGAAGATGTAGCGATGCTGTTTATGGAAAATATTACATTGGCCTTTAAAATAAAGAAAGTCACTTGTTTTGAATATCAAATGCTGCAGAAGGGAGAGTTGAGAAGTAGAGAAGCTCGTATGGTTGTCATTTCTGATGAAAATATCATGATTATGATTCGTGATATCAGCGAGAAGAAACTAATGGAAGAGACAATTGAAAAACGCAATAGTGAAATAAAAGATGCGTTAGTTAATTTAAAGAAAACTCAAGTGCAGTTAGTACAGCAAGAAAAATTAGCTGGAATTGGTCAGCTTGCTGCAGGTGTAGCTCATGAGATTAACAATCCATTGGGCTTTGTGTTAAGTAACTTTGATAGTCTGAAGAAATATCTAACTAAGATTATTGATTTATTTCATAAATATGATGAACTTAAAGAGCAGATCGTGGGGTCGGATGTACAAAGTTTAAAAGAATTAGTACATCAAGTTGTTCTTTATGAAAAACAGAAAAAAATAGCCTATATTTTTGAAGACCTTGAGCCAATTATTCAAGAATCAGACGATGGCTTAAAACGGTTGGGTGAGATTGTCAAAGCTTTGAAGTTATTTTCAAGAGTTGATAAAAGTAGTGAATTTGAGTCTTATGATTTAAATTCAGGTATAAAAAATACCTTGATTATTGCGAAAAATGAAATCAAATATGTTGCTGAAATTGAGGTTGATTTAGGATTTTTACCAACAATAAAGGCTTCATCAGGACAAATTAATCAAGTTCTTTTGAATATTATCATCAATGCAGCTCATGCCATTAGGGAAAAGCAAATGGGTAAACTAGGAATGATTAAGATTACTAGTTATCATGATGATCAATTTGTGTACTGTTTGATTCAAGACAATGGACTTGGTATGACTGAAGAAACTAAAAAAAATATTTTTAATGCATTTTTTACGACAAAGCCAAGTGGTCAGGGGACGGGACTTGGATTGAGTATTTCCTATGACATTGTTGTAAATAAACATTGTGGTGACATCTTTGTAATAAGTGAAAGAGGAATTGGAACAACCTTTACCATTAAGCTGCCTTTAACTGCCTGCAGTAGACATAAAGATAAATCATAACATAGAGACTCCCTATACAAATCACGAATTTGTATAGGGAGTTTTTGATTACATATGATGTTAGGCTTACTTTTTATTCAGTGATAAATGAGAAATTTCTTTCTCGAACTGGTTTTGATCAATTCCTAAAGCCGCGAAAACAGCAGCATCAAAAGTGGTACTTGGTAATTGGTTTTTTAAGATTATACTTGCATAATGCTGAGCGATATTGACTGCGTAGATCAGTTCGCGATGAATAATCCCCGTCGCAAAAGGTGTATGATGATAAAGTGCTGCTTCGACAATAGGATGCGGTAATTCCCACCAGCGTAATAAATAACCACCTGTTTGTTGATGTGTAACGTTGAGAGCTTCTTGTTCTATTTGTAATAAGCTGGTCTTTTCTCTTTCCTCTTTGTGAAAGACTTCAATGTATTTTTCGGGGAAAAGTTTAAGTAACAATACAATACCGATATTATGAAGCAATCCGGCGGAAATTTCATTTTCGGAGAGTTTCTTTAACAGTAATTTTTCGTAGATAATGTTTACGATTTTACTACATATAAAAGAATGATTCCATAATAGTTCTAGTCGTGTTCCATAAAGACCATTCATATTAAGAGAATCAACAATAGATGTTGTTAATAAAATATTTCGGATAGTCGATAATCCAAGATAAGTGATAGCATGTTTCACACTTCCTGTTTTGACCTCATAGAAAGCCGAATTAATAATATGGAGAATTTTAGTTGCAATGGAATGATCTTTTTCAATCGCACTTGCAATTTTTGCTAAATCAGCATCCTGATCAATTAACTCCATAATTTGACGATAGCTACTTTTTATTGTAGGTAATTCATCGACTTTATTGATTAAACCAAGTAAATTACTATCACGTAGAATATTTTCCGTTTCAAATAACTGATCAACTAATTCGATCAGTTTATCATTTTCCCAAGGCTTAAGAATGTAAAGTTTTGCAATGTTTTTTTGTAGTGCTTGAAGAACAGTATTTTTTTCGGCATAGCCGCTCAATATGATTCGGAGAGAATTTGGATAGAGTTCTTTTACCTGATGTAAGAGTTGAGATCCATCCATCTCGGGCATTCTCATGTCTGTGATGATCATATCTATTTTTTCAGTTGCAAGAATGTCTAAAGCCTCTTTGCCACTTCCAGCGGTAAAAACTTCGTATTCCGTGTCCATGAAGAGGCGGTTTAGAGATTTAAGAATTTGTACTTCATCATCGACAAATAGTATTTTTTTACTAGTACTATCATTATCATTTAGCATCACAAATCTGACCTCCCTTTGTAGGAAATTTAATCGTGAAAGATGTTCCTTTCCCTAATTCGCTTTCTACCTCGATTCGCCCTGAATGTTTATTTATAATAATATCATATGCAATACTGAGTCCGAGACCTGTACCCATACCAACTGGCTTGGTTGTAAAAAAAGGTGTAAATATATGATCAAGATTTTCCTTAGGTATACCGATACCGTTATCTGTGATTCTACAACAGATAGATCCATCTTTTTCAAAGGTTTTGAGAGTGAGGATGCCTTCCTGCGAGGCTTCTTTTATAGCGTGAACTGCATTTAATATCAGGTTAAGTAATACTTGATTGATGGAGCTGCCGGTTACTTTGATAGAAGGGATTGCCCCTAAGTCTTCAACTACATTAGCAAAGTACTTGATTTCATTATTTGCAATTGCAAGGGTATCTTTTATTCCTTTATTTAAGTCGTACTCTTCATATTCTGAGTTGATACTGGTTCTGGCGAATCCAAGGAGGCTCTTTACAATTTTCTCTATTCGACTTAGTCCTGCGATTGATTCGCCAATAATATCATCAATATCATCATAGATGACGTCAATTTTATTCTTTTTTCTAGATGCGTGGATGGTTGTAATGAGCTCTTGTGCGGCTTGGTTATTTTCTAGTTGCAGTGTGCTTTCAAAATTCCTCAGAGTTTCAAGAAAAACTTTGATTTTATCCAAATATTTTTTCAAAGTATCTAAGTTGCTTTGGGTGTAGCCAAGAGGGTTATTTATTTCATGTGCTATTCCTGCTGATAGTTGTCCAATACCCGCCATTTTTTCCTGTTGTACAAGTTGGCTTTGTAATGTTCGTATTTTTTCCATATTTTCGTTATATTCTTGAGAACTAATATCGATGCTGCGCTCAAGCAAAGAACGATCTTTATCCTGACTGATATAGGCTTCATTTACAGCCGAAATAAAATTTTTTAGTTCGGCTGTTATTTCGACGCCGTTTAAATGGCTTTCAACTTGCCGTTTCAAAAGACGGTGTAGAGTATCATCCATCATGCTAAACCTCCGCAATCAAAGTAATTGTCATTGTTTGGTTATGTAGCTCACTGCTTGTCTCTCTATTGCGTGGGGCGATTTCACCATAGGAATAAAAACCTGTAAATATACTTTCTCTTCCCAAAATACTCCTCGCCGCATCGATTTCTTCACTTAACATTTGATTAAGCACCAGCTTTCTTCCGAAACAGCTTACTAAAATAGCAAGATTGGCACTAGGTACACCAAGTGATTCAAGGCTTATTTGTGCAGCCTGAAGTGAACCATCAATAAGGCTGTCGCAATTGGCTTTCATTAGTTTTGCATAGTATCCTTCTGGTATATCACCAGAAAATATGAGAGCTTTTTGTGATTCGTCAATTCCCTGAATGGTGCGAATGAAAGTACGGCTATGATCCTTTGATCGTACCATAAGAGGAAAGTGTAAACCTGAAGTTGGAAGACCTTCAGCATATTCTCCTAGATATTCTTTATATAAATCAAGAGCGGGTTTTTCGTCAAACTGGTATAAGATGTTATTTTCCGACTTTGTAATTATGCGTTCAATGCCGAAAGGAGACCATCCGCCCACAGAGCCATATCCAAATCTTACATTTTCACCATAAAATCCAATTGCCGCAATTTGATTTTTCTTAGGGTAATCATTTGCAATCACCAAGGACTCACCAAAAGAGTTTCCACCTCCTGCAAGACCACCAGATAAAGTAGTACCAATAGGAAGATACTTCGTTAATCCCTCAACAAGTTTGCTGCCATTGATGTTTGTCCCTTCGGAAATAATAAAGACATGTTTTAAATCATGACCAACAAATTTTGCAGATAAATCCGCAGCGGCTTCAAAACATGTCCCATTTTCAATGGTAATAGAAGCGCACTGTATTTCGGATTTTTCCATATAAACGGCTGTAGCAGATAATGTGTTTTCGGTCGCTATATTATTATATATTTCTCCGGAAGTCGTTCCACCGATAAAATAAGCACTTGGATATAAGTCTCTTAGTTCATCAAAAATTTCTTTATTTAGTAAAAGTTTTTTTGCGCCGAAGATTAAGAGAAATTGTGCTTTATTTCTTAATTTATTAGTGATCGTATTTTGCTTAATTCCTAAACTATTATATAGCAATTGTTCGATCTGCATAATATATTCCCCCCCTGTGCGCAAACTATGATTCTATCTATATTTCTTTACCAATTCGATGTTAGATTGTCCGTTCCTGCACAGCAATGTGAAAGTAAAAATAATAATTTTACGTCTTTGACTCGTAAGTTCTTTTAGAACTAAGCTATAAAAATAGAAAAATGCAAATAACTGATAGTCCCAATTGAGTTGAAAATAGCATATAGCCCATATAATACTGAACGTAGTCTTCAACATAAGGAGAGAAAATAAGCAAAGAAAAAACTTTAATGTCTTTTCTTTGCTTCAAGAAATAATACTTTTACGAATTTTTTTATATTAATACGTGAATCTGAGATTGAGGGTTTCACATTATTTTGTAAATTAAGCATTACTTTTCTCATTTCCGTAAAATCAAAGAACTTCGAAGCATATTCTTCAAATTTTGGATTGTTATAATCTGTAACACCGAGTGAAGCGAGATGATGTAAGCCTTGGAAGATCGTTCGGCGAACTCGTTGTTCTAAGGCTTTTGATTCTTTTTTTATATTAGTTGGATCAGAAGATAAGAACCCGAGTCTCTTTATGGCGACATGAACAAAAATATCTTTCAAGGCAGGAAACTCATGCTCCGAGGGATGTTCATTTTCATATTTACTTAGGTAGTCTAACATATCTAATAAATCCTTACTGCCGCTTTCACCTACCATTCCTAATTCAGCAAGGAGATACTGTCCAGAAGTAATAATGGTATTTTGGTTTGTTGTATCAGGTGCAGGTATCGGTGTATGAGAAATTTTTTCAGAGTTTAGTACATTCAGGTTTTTTTCAATATTAGAAATGACTTTTTGTAGTCGGATGTGTTCGACCACATTTTGAATGATGCCGATGACTTCAAGACGATTAATCGGTTTAGTAATGTAATAATGTACTCCCAGTAAATAGGCATTGCCAATCATTTCTTTGTCTTCTACTTGAGAAAGCATGATTATTTTACCTTTGAATATCGGTTTTAATTCACGAACAGTTTGAATTCCGTCACGCAGAGGCATTAATAAGTCAATGATCAAGATATCAACGGCTTTCACAGTGAGGAGTTGGGCATCAACGGCAGAACCATTTTCTGCTTCGCCGACGACTTCGCCCAAATCATAGTCTTCAATTATTTCGGAGAGCATAGAACGGATTGCTTCATCATCATCAACAAGAAAAAAACGCATGATATTATCCTTCCTTTATTAAACTTCGTAGTGGCAATTGTATGGTGAATACAGTTTCATTTGTAAGGGGAATTTCTTCAATCGTAATGCTGCCTTGTAGATTATTTGCCAAATCTTTTATGTAAGGAAGCCCCATGCCTGTTGAAGGATTACCTAATGAATCAAACTTGGTGGTATAGCCAGGCTTGAAAATGAGGTTTCTTTTTTTCGCTGGGATACCTGGTCCAGTGTCGGTCACACGAAATGCGATGGATTCATTAATTGAATAAAAAGATATTTTAATAAGTCCAGTATCCTGAATGGATTCGACAGCATTAGATACCAAATTATTAACTAGTGATAAAACCGTATAGACGTGCAGTGGTGGTAACATCTCTTCAACGAGTACATTAAAAGTAATATTCTTGTCCATAGAGCGTGCATATTTTTGATGGGATTGAACGATGATATCTACGAGCTCTGCAGCGCTCATATAGTCATGTAATTTGCCATCTGATATTAGCTGAGTAAGACTGGCGTAGATTCGTTGATTATCCTTTTTAATTTCATGTACTTGTCCAGCAATTTCTAGTAGGCTTTGAGCTAAGCTCTCTTGGTTAAATGATGATTTATTATTATGTAGATCGTTATATAAATGATAACAATCTCTAGTAATATTTTCGGCATTCTTCAAGGATTTTGTGAGCTGGATGGCTTCTTCATATAGACCGGAAATTAAAAGCAGGATATGTTTATTTTGCTCTCTTTGCTGTTCTGCTATAAATTCTGCATGGCGTAAATTGATGATAAAAAAGCAACTTAGAACAAAAAAGCTGCGAATGACAGCAATGAGTAAAATTTTACTGATAATGGGAAATGTCAGTATAGCAGCTAGGCTGGAATAGTTTAAAGACAACATGAGTTCTACTATACTGGCGATTAGTTCTGCAATAATTGACAAGAGGCCGATTCGTAGAGGTTGGTGATATAAAACATTGGCTTTTGCTAAGTGAAAAATAGTGGCATATGTCACGTAATAAAAAAAGGCAGGAACATGAAGTAAAAAACTAGAAGTGAAAGCCTCCATACTCGTAGTCCAGTCCAAGGTCATACGAAAGACTAAAACGGCTAAACCCACTAATAAACCGGAAAAGATAAATGAAATGTTACGTATCCATAATAAAAAAAATAAAAATGCTGGTGCACCAAAGCTAACGCGAAAAGAACTGAATTCGCCATCGAAAGGATGAAATTTGAGTTCCCCAACTAAAGGAACAATCAGGATCATTAATAAAATCGCTAACCATGTTCGTTTCATTATTAACTACTTCCTTACATGAGAATTGGAGTATAATGATGGATTCCATTTATACCTTATACAGAATAACAGAAATAAATGTGATTTCCTAGATAGTTTCCAAAAATAAAAATTTTCAGAACCTTTCTAGTATTCTCTTGGATTTTATAGGTTGGATGATAAATTTAAGATGGTAAGATTAGAGAATGATAGAGAGGAAGATGAAAATGAAAAAAATTAAGTTTGGTTTAGGAACACAAATTCTCCTTGGACTTATCTTGGGGGTTGCAGTAGGCGCCGCCTATTATGGAGATCCAACAATTGAAGGATATTTAAAGCCCATAGGGGATATGTTTATCCGGTTGATCAAAATGATTGTAGTACCTATTGTCGTATCTTCCCTGATCGTTGGGATTGCAGGCGTTGGTGATGCAAAGAAACTAGGGAAAATTGGTGGTAAAACCATTCTTTTTTTTGAAATTGTGACGACTGTTGCCATTGTTATGGGACTCATCATTGCCAATGTTGTCAAGCCTGGAATTGGAATTGAGAATATGGGTAGCTTAGCTAAAACGAATATTTCCAGTTATGTGGACACTGCAGAAAGTGCAGGTCATCATAGTTTTGCTGATACATTTGTCAATGTTGTTCCTGCCAATGTGTTTGACGTACTTGCAAAAGGCGACATGCTTGCAATTATATTCTTTTCTGTTATGTTTGGGTTAGGCCTTGCTGCCATTGGTGAGAAAGGAAAGCCGGTTCTCAAACTTTGTGAAGGCGTAATGGAGACCATGTTTTGGGTGACCAATCAAGTCATGAAATTTGCACCGTTTGGAGTGTTTGCTCTTATTGGTTCTACTGTTGCTAAATTTGGTCTTCATTCATTAATTCCCTTGGGGAAACTTGTTATTACCGTTTATGGTGCTATGATATTGTTTGTCTTCCTGGTGCTTGGTGTCATTGCTAAGCTTTGTGGTATTAATATCATGAGTTTTATCGGAGTCTTAAAAGAAGAATTAATCCTTGCTTATACGACAGCAAGTTCAGAGGCTGTATTGCCTAATATTATGAAAAAAATGGAAATGATGGGCTGTCCTAAGGCGATTACATCCTTTGTCATTCCGACTGGCTATTCTTTTAATTTGACTGGATCCACTCTTTATCAGGCGATTGCGGCTATTTTTCTAGCCCAATTATATGGTATTGATTTACCCGTTAGCACCCAAATTAACTTAATGTTGGTGTTAATGTTGACCTCTAAGGGGATCGCGGGTGTACCAGGTGTATCCTTTGTTGTATTGTTGGCGACTCTCGGTAGCGTAGGTATTCCGGCAGAGGGGTTAGCCTTTATTGCAGGAGTTGACCGTTTTATGGATATGGCAAGAACCGTTGTTAATGTCATTGGCAATGCCTTAGCTGCTGTGGTTATTTCCAAATGGGAAAAACAATATGACGTCAAAAAAGAAGAGGCAATGATTCGAAAAGTTGCATAAAGAATAAAAATTAGTTGCTCTAAAAGGGGCAACTTTTTTTATTCTAAGGCATTTAGCACTCGATAATTTTGAATGTTACATAATTGTTTCTTTCGATAAAATAATATATAGTTAAATCACAATCATGGACAAGTGACTGAAGGAGGTTATGAAACGAATGAATGTAGAAAAAATATTTTGGGTTGATCCATATTTGACTGAGTTAACAGCAAAAATAACAAGTGTAGATGGTGAAATGATTACTGTTGACCAAACCATTGCTTATGCATTTTCAGGAGGGCAGGAATCTGATGGAGGAACAATTGACAAATATAATATTATAAAAGCTGAAAAAAGGGATAAACAAATCGTCTATTTTATTGATGATCTTCATGAATTGAAAATAGATGATCAAGTGCTGATGAGAATTGATTGGACGCGGCGTTATAAACTCATGAAATTACATTTCGCAGCTGAACTTGTATTGGAATTGATCCAGCAAAATTTCAATGATCCGATGAAAGTCGGAGCCCATATTGCCGAAGATAAAGCAAGAGTTGATTTTGTATGGCAAGGTAATATTTCACAGACCTTTGATTTACTAAATAATAAAATTAAAGAACTTGTTGATCTAGATTTACCGATAAAAAGCGCATTTAGTGATCAGGAAAAAGAAATTCGTTATTGGGAAATCGAAAATTTCGCAAAGGTCCCTTGTGGGGGAACGCACCTGAAGAAAACTGGAGAATTAGGAAGAGTCTCTTTAAAAAGAAATAATATTGGGAAAGGCAAAGAAAGAATTGAGATCATGATTTCCTAATTTTTGAGTAACAATTTATCACATATTAGTTATGGTAGTAAAATTTAGAAGGACATTCATCTCTCTATAAAATACTTTATTGAATTTTAGCTCTATGTGTTATAAAATAAAAGAACCTTTCATCGCGAAGTGTGTTTTATACAGCTAAGATGGAATAAAGAAAAATAGGAGGATTACAATGTCGACAACAGAAAAAATTGCAAAATTTATTACTAAGCTTTTCCCCGTGTGGGTTGTTTTATTTGCGGCGATCGCTTTTTTGAGCCCTGCTCCATTTAAACCTTTTGCCACTTATATTCCGTATCTTCTTGGTCTGATTATGCTAGGGATGGGTCTTACGATGACTCTAGATGATTTTAAACTAGTCTTTACACGCCCTAAAGATGTATTATATGGTGTCCTTTTACGGTATATTATTATGCCAAGTGTCGCATTTTTGGTTGCTAAGCTATTAGGATTGCCGCCATCATTAGCTGCGGGTTTAATTCTTGTCGGTGCATGCCCTAGCGGTACAGCTTCGAATGTTATGACGTTTATTGCCAAGGGAGATACGGCATTATCTGTGACGATATCAAGTGTAAATACCATATTGGCTCCCATTTTTACGCCATTTTTATTCTTATTTTTAGCTGGTACCTTGATTCCTATTAATGCTGAGGCCTTATTAATTGATATTCTTAAAATTGTACTTTTCCCTATTATTTTAGGTATTGTCGTTCGAACATTTGCTTCTGAATTTGTCAATCGGGTAATGGTCATCATTCCTCTAATTTCTGTACTTTCAATTATTGCTATTATTGCAATCGTGGTAGCACTGAGTGCTGCCAAGTTGGTTACTGTTGCCGTTATTGCATTTATAGCTGTTGCCTTACATAATGCATTAGGCTTAGGCCTTGGTTATGGAGCATCTCGGACAATGGGAATGAGCCACAAAAAAGCCAAAGCTGTTTCTTTTGAAATCGGCATGGAAAATTCCGGCTTAGCCGTTGCCTTGGCGATTGCTCATCTTGATCCAATTGCAGCAATTCCAGGGGTTATCTTTAGTGTATGGCATAATTTTACAGGTTCATTATTGGCTGGATATTGGGGTTCTAAGGATGAAGAAACCGTTGCTACTCTTAAAAAATAAAATATAACCAGAAATACAGGGATAACGCAAGGCACTCGAAAGGGTGTCTTGTTTTTTTATGTATATGATCATTTTATACTCTTTCGTCTAAAGAGTTTGGAAAATTATAAGAAATTACTGATTATTCTAAATACAACCTAGAGGCTCGCATTTTATAATAAAGTCAGTGCTAGATTCGAAAAAGAATAGGGAGGGTTAAAGCTAATGTCAAAGTGGAAAAAAATTACTGTAGCGTTAAGTATCGGTGTTATGATGTTAACACTCGCAGGCTGCGGTGGGGGTGCTAAGCAAGAAACGAGTAAGCCTGTGGACAAAAAGATTATCTTAGGTTTCTCACAAATTGGTGCTGAAAGTGAATGGCGGACAGCGAACACTGAATCCATTAAGGCTTCTGCAAAAACTGCTGGTATTGAACTTAAATTTTCCGATGCACAACAAAAGCAAGAAAATCAGATAAAAGCCTTACGATCTTTTATACAACAAAAAGTAGATGTTATTGCCTTTTCTCCTGTTGTTGAAACAGGCTGGGATGCAGTGTTGCAAGAAGCTAAAGATGCTAAAATACCTGTTATTTTAACAGATCGATCTGTTAAGATGAGCAATGGTAAAGCCGATGATTATTATGTAACTTTTATGGGTTCTGATTTCGTGGAAGAAGGCCGCAGAGCTGGTAAATGGTTAGTTGATTTCATGAAAAAAGATAAAGATCCAGTCAATGTGGTAGAGCTACAAGGTACAGTTGGTTCAGCTCCTGCGATTGACCGTAAAGCCGGCTTTGAAGAGATATTGAAACAAAATACTAATTATAAAATTATTAAATCACAAACTGGTGATTTTACTCGTGCCAAAGGTAAAGAAGTTATGGAGTCCTTCTTGAAATCAGCAAAGGCTGAAGGACAAAAAATCGATGTTTTGTATGCTCATAATGATGATATGGCTATTGGTGCCATTCAAGCAATTGAAGAAGCTGGTTTAAAACCTGGTAAAGATATTATTATCGTTTCCATCGATGGTGTAAAAGGTGCTTTCGAAGCAATGATTGCTGGAAAATTGAATGCAAGTATTGAATGTAGCCCATTATTAGGAGATCAATTAATGTCAGCTGTCAAAGACCTTGTTGCAGGAAAAACAATTGAAAAACGAATTGTAACCAAAGAAAGTGTATTCCCTGCCGACGTAGCAGCTAAGGAATTACCAAATCGTAAATACTAATTCAAACGAAAATCAATCAGTTTGTTACCAGTAGCACAATCTATGTGCTCTGGTGTATTGTGTCAAAGTTTCAATTTATTGATAGGACGATCTTTGACACAATACACCAGTTCATATGAAGGTAAAAAAATTAAAGATCATTGATTGTTTTTGAATTGCTGCGGGAGCTAAAGTTGTTGTTGCATCCGTGGCTATTTCACATTATGGTAAGATCATGTAAGATAAGAGCATAAGAATTTTTATACAATTATACAAGGGAGTGAACATTGTGTTAATCAACAAACAGTTAATCGGCGAAGTCGACGGAAAAAGTGTATACGAATATACATTAAAGAATGGAAATGGCATAGAAATTTCTTGTTTAAATTATGGATGCGCTATTACCAAGATGATAACCCCTGATAACAAGGGTAATTATGAAAATATTGTATTAGGGTTTCAAGATTTAGCTGCTTATCAAGATAATCCTATCTATGCTGGTGTTGTTGTAGGTAGAATTGCTGGTAGAATACAAGATGCACAGTTTACATTAGATGGGAAAACATATACGTTAGCGAGTAATGATGGACAAAATCATCTTCATGGTGGATTGCGAGGTTTTCACAAAGTTGTATGGGATGTAAAAACCCTCGATACAGAGCAAGAAGTGGTGATCGAGTTTTCGTATACGAGTTTGGATGGAGAAGAAGGTTATCCTGGAACACTGGCAACAAAGGTAACATATACTTTAAATGATCAGAATGAGTTTATGATTCATTATTATGGACAAACCGATCAAGAGACCCTATTTAATCCAACAAATCATACATATTTTAATTTAAGTGGTAATGTAAAACAAGACATATCTCAACATAGTTTAAAAATCAATAGTAGTCAATTTTTGGAATTGACACAAGAACTCATGCCAACAGGTAAATTTATCGATGTAAAAGATACTGTCTTTGATTTTAGAAATGGGAGAAAAATTAAGGAAGGTATTGATTCGAGTGATTCACAAAATATAATCGCTGGGCGAGGCTATGATCATCCCTTTGTGTTAGATAGTCATTATAATCAGGAAATTGTATTACATGATGAAAAAAGCGGACGTAATCTGGTTGTAGAAAGCGATGCAGTGGGTGTCGTACTCTATACCGGGAATCAAATCCCTACTAACTTAGATATTCATGGTGTAAAATCTAGACCTTATTTAGGATTATGCCTTGAAACCCAAGGGCTACCTGACTCCATTCACCATCCGAATTTTCCTTCTTGCATCTTAAAGAAGGATCAAAAATTTTCTACAATGACTAAATATACCTTTAGTGTAGGATAGATTGCTCATTATAAAAAAACTGATTGACCAAAAAAACGTTTGTAATTTTCTATTGAGAATTTTACAAGCGTTTTTTATTTAAAACGCAATAATTGTCGATAAATTAATTAATAAATTTAATTTTTAATTAATTATTGAAGTAAGTAAAAATGTTTGCTATAATTAATTTGTATTATTGAAATATTAAAAAAAATCAAATAATGGCATGTTGCAAAGAAGTGTTTTAGTAATATGCTGAAAGATGGTGATGAAGGTAACGTCGGGATTTCGAGGATTATAGTTGGACAAACATAAAAAGAGGGGGAATTTTCAATGAAAAAAATCTTAGCCTTGTTACTTATGGTTGTAATGGCAGTCTCACTGACCGCGTGTGGTTCTTCAAACTCTACTTCCAGCCCTAGCGCGAAGAAAAAAGTTGGTATTGCAATGCCGACCAAATCTTCAGCGCGATGGATCGCAGATGGTGAAAATATTGTTAAACAACTGCAAGCTAAAGGATATGAAACTGACTTGCAGTATGGTGAAGATAATGTAGAAAATCAACTTGCCCAAATAGAAAACATGATTACAAAAGGTGCTAATGTTTTAGTAATTGCATCAATCGATGGTGAATCATTAACAACCGTATTGCAAAAAGCCAAAGATAAAAATATTCCAGTCATTGCGTATGACCGCCTAATTAAAAAGAGTGCTAACATCGATTATTATGCAACCTTTGATAATTTTAAAGTAGGAGTACTTCAAGCGTCTTATATTGAAAAAGCATTAGGTTTAAAAGAGGGTAAAGGACCATTTAACGTTGAGATCTTTGGTGGATCACCAGATGATAATAACGCATTCTTATTCTTTGATGGTGCCATGTCAGTTTTAAAACCTTATATTGATGCTAAGAAAATCGTTGTAAAAAGTGGACAAATGGATATGGGCGTATGTGCTACATTACGATGGGATGGTGCTACAGCACAAGCGAGAATGGATAATTTATTAAGTAAAAATTATACAGGTGATAAAGTCGATGCCGTATTATCTCCTTATGATGGCATTAGTATTGGGATTCTTTCTTCCTTAAAAGCTGTTGGTTATGGGACACCTTCGCAACCAATGCCGATCGTTACGGGGCAAGATGCTGAAATACCTTCGATCAAATCAATTATTAAAGGTGAACAATCTCAAACTGTATTTAAAGATACAAGAGATCTTGCAAAAGTGACTGTAGAAATGGTCGATGCTGTATTAAGTGGCAAAAAAGCAGAAACGAATGATGATAAAACCTACAATAACGGTGTGAAAGTCGTACCTTCTTATCTCTTAGTACCTGTTTCTGTTGATAAAACAAACTATGAAAAAGTATTAATTGAAAGCGGATATTATACTGCTGATAAGCTTAAATAGTATTCTTTAAAATAGGATGTCATATCAGAATAATTTAGTGATGGCTGTAAGGTCATCGCTAAATTATTATATGGCATAGTTGAGTGGACTAGAGAGTGCAAGGAGTTGAGGATATATGGAAGATGTTATTTTGGAAATGATCGATATTACGAAAACTTTTCCAGGTGTTAAAGCTCTTAATCATGTCAATTTGCAAGTGAAAAAAGGCGAAATTCATGCTTTAGTGGGCGAAAATGGTGCGGGGAAATCAACTTTAATGAAGGTTTTGAGTGGCGTATATCCTCATGGGACATATACAGGAGAGATTCATTATAAAGGTAAAGTATGCGAATTTAAAGATATCAAAGAAAGTGAAAAATTAGGTATTGTAATTATTCATCAAGAACTAGCTCTCATTCCTTATTTATCAATCGAAGAAAATATTTTTCTAGGCAATGAACAAGGAAAACATGGTCTTATTGATTGGCATGCGACCACGACACGTACACAAAAATTATTGGCAACTGTAGGGCTCAAAGAATTACCGAGCACTTTGATTACAAATATTGGTGTTGGTAAACAACAATTAGTTGAGATTGCTAAAGCCTTATCAAAAGAAGTTCAATTGTTAATTTTGGATGAACCAACGGCTGCCTTAAATGAAGATGACAGTAATAACTTATTGAACTTATTATTAGAATTTAAGAAACAAGGTATATCTTCGATTATCATTTCTCACAAATTAAATGAGATTTCAAGGATTTCTGACTCCATTACCGTATTGCGTGATGGGGCTACGATTGAAACATTAAATGTGAAAGAAGATCACATTACAGAAGACCGAATTATTCAAGGTATGGTAGGCAGAGAATTAACAGAACGTTTTCCAAAAAGAGCGGCAGCAATTGGAGACGTTATTTTTGAAGTCAAGAATTGGAATGTATATCATCATCTTCATTCTGAACGAAAAATCATTAAGAATGTTGATTTTAACATTAAAAAAGGTGAAGTTGTAGGAATCTCAGGACTTATGGGAGCGGGACGAACAGAGCTTGCTATGAGTATTTTTGGTAAATCCTATGGGCAAAAAATCAGCGGACAACTTTATAAAAATGGGAAAGAAATACATCTAAATAATGTAAGCCAAGCCATTGATCAAGGAATTGCTTATGTCACAGAAGATCGAAAACACTATGGATTAATCTTAAATGATGATATTCAGCGAAATATTACCTTAGCTAATTTGAAAAAAATAGCTAAAAATCATGTTATTGATGAAAATCAAGAAATTGTCGTTGCTGAAAAAAGTCGTCAACAAATGAAAATCAAATGTTCAAGTATTTTGCAAAAAACCGTTAATCTAAGTGGTGGAAATCAGCAAAAAGTTATTTTAAGTAAATGGATTTTTACAGAACCGGATATTTTGATATTAGATGAACCGACACGAGGGATTGATGTAGGGGCAAAATTTGAAATCTACAGCATTATTAATGAGTTAGCTAAAGAAGGAAAGGGTATCTTAATGATTTCCTCAGAGCTGCCTGAAATACTTGGTATGTGTGATCGAATTTATGTCATGAATGAAGGTGCGATTACAGGTGAAATTTCAGGAGATGAAGCATCGCAAGAAAAAATCATGAAATATATAATGAGTAAATAAAGGAGGCAGCGTTGTGGAAACTTTGAAACAGATGTTTAAAAGCAATATCAGAGAATATGGTATGGTGATTGCCTTAATATCCATTGTATTATTTTTTGAAATTGTCACTAAAGGTGTATTGCTACAACCTTTGAATGTAACCAATCTTATCCAACAGAATAGTTATATCCTTGTATTAGCAATTGGTATGTTATTAGTCATCGTTGCTTTTCAAATTGATTTATCAGTTGGCTCGATCGCGGCTTTTGTCGGTGCCATGTCAGCTATTTTAATGGTAGATAATCATTTTGGTGTTTTTTCAGGAATACTGATTTCACTACTTATTGGAGGTCTTGCTGGGGCATTTCATGGGTATTGGATTTCTTACTTTAAGATTCCATCCTTTATTGTCACTTTGGCAGGAATGCTCATTTTTAGGGGCTTGACAATGACAGCCTTAGAGGGACAATCAAAAGGCCCTTATCCAGAAGTTTTTCAAAAAATGAGTAATGGGTTCGTACCTGATTTATTAGGTGGAAGTACAATGCACATTACAACCCTTGTGGTTGGCGTTGCTTTGACTTTAATCTATATTTATTTTGAATTAAGTCATCGCAAAGCTAAGCAAGAGTATCAGTTTGAAGTCATTCCTATGCAATTTTTGATTATGAAATTAACCTTCGTTGGTGTGGCAATCAACTGGTTTATGTATTTACTTTCTTCCTATAAAGGCATTCCTAATGTTCTAATCTTGTTATTTATTCTAATTATTTTTTATACTTTTATAACGACTAAAACAGTAGTAGGACGTCATATTTATGCTCTTGGCGGCAATGAAAAAGCCGCACAGTTATCGGGTGTAAAAACCAAACGCATTGTATTTTGGGTATTTGTCAACATGGGTGTCATGGCTGCCTTGTCAGGTCTTATTTTTGCTGCCAGGCTTAATGCGGCAACGCCAAAAGCAGGTATGGGTTTTGAATTAGATGCCATTGCAGCATGTTTCATTGGTGGAGCTTCTACCGCCGGAGGTATTGGTGTTGTTATGGGAGCCATTATTGGTGGGCTGGTAATGGGCGTAATGAACAATGGGATGTCCTTGATTGGTGTAACCATTGATATGCAACAAACAATTAAAGGTTTAGTATTATTATTAGCTGTAGCCTTTGATATTTATACAAAATCTAAACAATCATAAAAAAATTGCCTGTTTAGTGCGATCATTACTATAAAAGTGGATTTGTAAAGGTCAAAGATGACTTATTAGCTACAAATCCACATTTTTTTATAAAAATAGGAGATATTATTTAATAAAGTAAACATTTTAAGCCCTAATATTATATAATAATCTCAAGAATGAACCGGAAAATGATTCTTTGACTGACTTCATATTGAATCATGGGACTTTTTAATTTTAAGGAAGAGAGACTAAGGTTTTTGCCTATGCTGAAGCTTAGTGTAAGCCAAATTTACTTTATGTTAAATAGTTGCATTCATAGTAGACGAGATGTTGTTATAAAAAAGATGAAAGCGGAGAGTGTAGGTGGATTATGGACGGTATAAATGAGACTACTTTTAAAATTGCAGGCGGTGTGAACGAATCGCTGATTGTGAATATGATTCGAAGACGCGGACCCATATCACGTGTTGATATTGCGAAATTGACAGGTTTGACAGCGCCGACTGTAACAAATATATCAGGAAAATTGATTGAATATGGATTGATTCAAGAGTATATGGTTGGAGAATATAGCGGTGGGAGACGTCCAGTGCTTCTCAAGGCGAATTCAGAAAAAACGAATATGATTATTATTGATATCCGCTCTAAAGAAATGGTTGGCTATTTGATTAATGGAGGTTTAGAAATTAAGGAAGAAACATGTCATGATATCCAAAACTTAAAGCCTGAGAAAATATTATCTTTATTAGAAGATACGATTGCAGAGTGTCATTCTTTGGAAGATGGTCAATTGGCCTTAGCGATTGGCATTATTGTACGGGGACCCGTTATGTCACAAGAAGGACTTTCTTTATTTTCCCCTAGTACAGGTTGGCATAATGTACCATTAAAATATATTGTGGAAAAGCGGTTTCAACTTCCTGTTTTTGTAGAAAATGATATGCGGGCTATGGCACTTGGAGCCTATCATTATGGGCCATATCGTGATATTAAAAATGCCGTATTTCTAGGAGTGGGTGGCGGAATTGGTTCTGGAATTATTTTTAATGGTGAGTTGTATCGTGGATTTGGTGATAGTGCAGGAGAAATAGGTCATACTGTTGTAGATGTTGATGGTCCCTTGTGTAGCTGTGGTAACCATGGTTGTCTGGAGGCCATGGCATCTGAGTTGGCTTTAGTCAACAAGGTTGTACAGTCAATTAGCAAAGGTGAGAAATCCTTGGTATCAGAAATGGTAAAAGGTGATATCACTGCTATCAGGCCCAAACATATCTATGCTGCTGCTGAAGAAGGAGATGAACTTGCGATTAGCATGTTTCAACATGTTGCTCAATATATTGGTATGGGGGTAGCGAATATTATTAATATTTTTAATCCCCAATTAGTGCTTGTTGGTGGCGGCATTGTTAAAGGAAGAAAATTCATGGAAGACACCATGATGCAGGTGATCAAAGAACGTGCTTTGGCAAGTTGTTATTCCTCGACTCGCATTGAATTTTCTTCGGAAGGAAGAAAAGATGCTCTGAAAGGAATTGTTGATGTGGTTATGGAAGGAATTTTCTTGCGCTAAAATAAGATAACTATGCTTGAAAATAAGAAATAATACTCTCTATCTAGACAGGGGGAATACCTCTAAACCTTGTCCAGATAGGGAGTATTTTTATTGATTAAAATAAAATAGAATTTTTTGATTTTTTAAAAAATAAAAGCAGGAAATCTTAAAATGATGGCGTATATTGTTAAATAATAAATTAAATAATAAATTAAGTTATAAATAAAGTTACAAATAGGAAGGAGAGTGGTACTGTGGAAAATAAAAAATATAGTATTGGAATTGATTATGGAACTCAATCTGGTCGGGCATTGCTTGTTGAGGTGGCAACGGGTAAGGAGGTGGCTACGGCAGTCGTACCCTATGCTGATGGTGTGATTGATGAACAATTGCCAGGGACTGATATTCAGTTAGAGTATGATTGGGCTTTGCAAAATCCAGATGATTATATTGCTGTTTTGCGCCAAGGAGTATCAAAAGTATTGCAGGATTCTCAAATTAATCCAGAAGACGTAGTTGGCTTGGGGATTGATTTCACGGCGTGTACTATGCTACCTGTAGCTAAAGATGGCAGAGCTTTGTGCCAACTGCCAGAATACCGCAATCATCCTCACGCTTGGGTAAAATTGTGGAAACATCATGCGGCTCAGGATGAGGCAAATTCTTTAAATAAAATTGCAGCTCAACATGGAGAAAAGTTCTTAGCACGTTATGGTGGCAAGATTTCATCTGAATGGTTAATACCTAAAATTTGGCAGATATTAGATGAAGCACCAGAAATTTATGCGGCAGCTGACCGCTTTATGGAAGCAACAGACTGGGTAACCATGCAAATGACTGGAATCGATGTGCGTAATAGCTGTACTGCTGGCTATAAAGCAATCTGGCACAAACAAGATGGATATCCTACAAAAGAATTTTTTAAAGCATTAGATCCAAGATTAGAAAATCTCGTAGAAGAAAAATTAAATAGCCCGATTGTCGCCATAGGCAGTAAAGCTGGAGGATTGACAGCAGAAATGGCTAAGCATATGGGATTAAAACCAGGCACAGCCGTAGCCGTTGGCAATGTAGATGCCCACGCTGCCGTTCCTGCTGCTGGCGTTGTTACACCAGGCAAAATGGTGATGAGTATGGGAACATCAATTTGTCATTTATTACTTGGCTGTGAAGAAAAAACAGTTGATGGTATGTGTGGAGTAGTTGAAGATGGGATTATTGGTGGTTATTTTGGCTATGAAGCAGGTCAATCTGCTGTAGGAGATATTTTTGAATGGTTTGTGGACAATTGCGTTCCTGCTGACTATCTGGCAGAAGCACAAGAGAAGAAGGTCAGTGTTCATCAATTATTAGAATCTAAAGCTGCGAAACTTGTGCCAGGAGAAAGTGGTTTATTAGCTCTTGATTGGTGGAATGGAAATCGTTGTGTACTTGTTGATACAAATCTGACAGGTGTTCTGCTTGGTGCGACTTTACTAACCAAACCAGAAGAAATCTATCGAGCACTGATTGAAGCGACTGCTTTTGGTACAAATATGATTGTTGAAACATTTAATCAAGCTGGGGTGCCCGTTGAACAACTTTATGCCTGCGGTGGTTTATCACAAAAAAATAATATGCTTATGCAAATCTATGCCGATGTAACCGGCCTTGAAATTCGTGTTGCTACGTCTTTGCAGACACCTGCATTGGGAGCAGCTATGTTTGGTGCTGTTGCTGCTGGCGGGAAACAGGGCGGTCATGACACTATTTTAGATGCAGCGGCTAAGATGACCAGCATTAAACAGATCTATACACCAATCCCCGAAAATGTTGTCCGCTATAAAAAAATATATGCAGAATATAAAATTCTGCACGACTATTTTGGTCGTGGTGAGAATGATGTTATGAAACGGTTAAAAGAAATTAAGAAAAATTCAAGAAACTGCAAAGGGTAGAAGTCAAAAGTCATAGGATAAACCAAAGGAGGCTGAGATCATTTTGTTAGAAGAACTTAAAAAACAAGTATGGCAAGCCAATATGAATTTGCAAAAACATGGACTCATTTTATTTACTTGGGGTAATGCGAGTGGAATTGATAGGGAGAAAGGTTTGATGGTCATCAAGCCGAGTGGTGTGGATTATGATGAAATGCAGCCTGACGATATGGTGGTCCTGAATTTAGATGGAGAGCAAGTAGAAGGCAGTCTTAGACCTTCTTCTGATACGCCTACGCATTTGGTATTATATCGAAATTTTCCTGAAGTGGGAGGTATTGTTCATACTCATTCTACCTATGCAACTACGTGGGCTCAAGCAGGAAAATCCATTCCTGCTCTCGGAACGACACATGCAGATTACTTTTATGGTGATATTCCTTGTGCTCGTAGTTTGAGTGCAGAAGAAATTAAGGGAAAATATGAAGAAGAAACGGGTAATGTGATTGTAGAGGTTTTTAAAAATCGAAATCCGATTCATCTCCCTGGAGTGTTAGTTGCGAATCATGGACCTTTTTCTTGGGGAAAAGATGCTCATGAGGCCGTTTATCATGCTGTAGTATTAGAGGAATTAGCAAAGATGGCCCTCTTGACTTACTCTACCAATCCAGAGGTCAAGACAATTGATCAGGTGTTACTTGATAAACATTTTTTAAGAAAGCATGGCGAAAATGCCTATTATGGGCAAAACAAGATTTGATATGTAGATCCGATGCATTTTATTGAGCATGTCAAAGAAATGAAAAATCCATGAGTAAAAAGAAGGAGGAAGATCATGTTTAGTAATTTAAAAAATAAAGAAGTATGGTTTATCACTGGTAGCCAACATCTATATGGCACAGAAACCTTAGAAGAGGTGGCAGAGCATTCAAAAACAATTGCGAACTCATTTAATGAAAATGATAAAATACCTGTAAAAGTGATTTTTAAACCAATCTTAACGACTCCAGATGGGATCTATGATCTTTGCGTAGAGGCCAATCGTGCAGAGAATTGCATCGGATTGATTGCATGGATGCATACCTTTTCACCAGCAAAAATGTGGATTGGTGGGCTGAATATATTAAATAAACCTTTGGCCCATCTTGATACTCAATACAATCGAGATATCCCTTGGTCTGAAATTGATATGGACTTTATGAATACCAATCAATCAGCTCATGGCGATCGAGAATTTGGGTTTATCTGCACGCGTATGAAGAGGGCTCGTAAGGTGATTGTTGGATTCTGGCAGGATGAAGATGTAATTGAGAGACTCGCGGTTTGGTGTGGAGCTGCTTTGGCCTGGAATGATTTGCAGGGAGCTAAATTTGCTCGATTTGGTGACAATATGCGGGAAGTAGCCGTGACAGAAGGTGACAAGGTTGAGGCACAGATTAAATTTGGATACTCTGTCAATGGTTATGCCTTAGGTGATCTTGCCAAATATGTGGATGGTGTGAGTGATTCTGAAATCGAAATGTTAGTTGCTGAATATGAAGAAACATATTTGGTGGCAGAAGAACTTGCTGAAGGTGGGGCTAAGCGTGCTTCCCTCAAAGAGGCTGCCAAACTTGAATTAGGGATGAAAAAATTCTTAGAAGCTGGTAATTTTAAAGGATTTACTTCAAATTTTGAAAATTTGTATGGTTTGTCACAACTGCCAGGACTGGCATGTCAGCGGTTAATGGCGGCTGGTTATGGCTTCGGTGGTGAAGGCGATTGGAAAACAGCGGTATTAGTCAGAGCAATGAAAGTCATGGCATATGGTCTTCAAGGTGGAACCTCATTTATGGAGGATTATACATATCATCTAGAAGATGGCAACATGAAGGTTCTTGGTTCTCATATGCTCGAAGTGTGCCCATCGATTGCCAATCAAAAACCATCACTGGAAATTCATCCCCTCTCCATCGGAGGTAAGGATGATCCTGTCCGTTTAGTCTTTAATGTAGGTGCAGGCAGAGGGCTTAATGCTACAATGATTGATATGGGAAGTCGCTTTAGATTAGTGGTGAATGAATTAGAGGTAGTGGCTCCAGAGTTTGATTTGCCTAAACTTCCAGTTGCAAGAGCCCTTTGGGTGCCACAACCTGATCTTAAAGTGGGTGCACAAGCATGGATTTTAGCGGGAGGAGCTCACCATAGTGGATTTAGCCAAGCTGTAACAAAAGAACATTTAGAAGATTTTAGCGAAATCGCTGGAATTGAATATGTAGTCATTGATCATGAAACGAAAATTAGCGATTTGAAGAAAGAACTGCGCTGGAATGATTTATATTATCATTTAGCCAAATAATAAGTTAAATTTAAAATACAACCAGCTCGAATTTCTTTAGCATTAGAGAGATTGAGCTGGTTTTATTGTAAGGTCTAAAAAAACAGAGCGAATTACTTTGCAATTTATTACCAGTTAAAAGGTTGTTTTGTGTATAATAGAAGAAGGTGATTAAAAAACAGTGCTAGGACGGTGCAATAGTGGGACTTTTTCATCGTTTACTCAAAGTGGAGAACATTCGATCTAAACTTTTATTATATTTTTTTACTCTTATTTTATTGCCGATTGTGACATTAGGGGTCTTAGGTAATGTGATTTATAGCAAATCCATTGAAGACCAGGCCAATATACATACCGAACAAATGATTGAGCAGGTAACTCGTAATGTTGAATTTTATATTCATGATATGGAAAATATAATCTATTATCTTTCGAATGATCCTCAAGTGATTGATTTTCTTCAGCTTGAAAGTGAGGGGAATAAGGAAGAAAATGAGGATTTTCATCTTGCAGCAAGACGATCTTTAAAGACCTATAAGGATACTCATCCTGAAGTTGCTGGTATATTAGTGGTTAATGAACATAATCTGTATATTAGCAATACAATGCAGCGTATTTCTCGTGATCCTCTAACTGATGAAATTTGGTATAAACGGGCTTTGGCATCACCTCAAACAATGCAATTATTTAGTAAACCCATTGGTCGTAATATCAAAACAAATCTTAATTATAGTGCAGATGAGGTTGTTTCCATTACGAAAGCCGTTGTTGATCCAGTGACAGGCAAACGCCTTGGTGTCATTCTCATCGATCTAAAATTAGATAAAATTAAAGAAGTGATTGAAACTGTTACCTTGGGGAAAAGCGGTTTTCTTTATCTCATGGATGGGAATGGTGGCATCGTATACGCACCTGTGAATTCCATTGTATATCGCGTGAAAAATGAATGGCTGACAGATTCTATGAATAGTATTGTGAAAAAAATTCAAGGTAGCGATTTTCAAATTATTTATAAAGATTCTGCCTATACCAATTGGAAGACAATCGGTGTATTTTCTCTCAATGAAACCCTCCACGAAGTCAGTCTTCTGCGCCATTATTCTATTATCATTTGTATCATAACCTTAGTACTAGCAGTCGTTGTCGCTTTCTTTTTTACTGCATCCATTGCAAAACCTCTTAGTAAGCTAGGGAGTCTAATGAAAAGAGCAGAAGAAGGGGATTTAAGCGTACGGTTTAATAGTAAATATAATGATGAAATTGGTCGCCTTGGCAATAGCTTTAATCATATGATTAGAGAGATTAGTAACTTAATTGATATGGTATATGTGGAGCAGCAACGTAAACGAGAAGCAGAGCTTAAAACCTTGCAAGCCCAGATCAAACCTCATTTTCTCTATAATACTTTATATACTATCCAATGGATGGCGCAAGAGCATGGGGCACATGATGTGGTTGCTATTTTAGGAGCATTAGCGAACTTATTTCGTATTGGACTTAGTAAAGGAAAAGAAATGATTAGTGTTCAAGAAGAATTGGAACATGTCCGAAGTTATTTGGCAATTCAGAAAGCGCGTTATGAAGATAAATTAATCTATGAAGTCAATTTTGATGAAGGGATTCTAAAATATAATGTTTTGAAACTCATATTGCAGCCTCTAGTAGAAAATGCAATTTATCATGGGATAAATGCACGGCGGGGTGTCGGTAAAATTACGATTACTGCCAAAGAAAAAGAAGGAAAATTATATTTTAGCGTAGAGGATAATGGTATCGGTATTACGACAGAAAAATTAAAAGAGATCAGTCAACTCCTTGATCATAATCATGTGGAAACAGCTAAAACTGGCTTTGGTATTTTTAATGTCAATGAGCGAATAAAACTATCCGTTGGTAAGGAATATGGGTTAGTCTATCATAGTGTTTATCAACAAGGTACTACGGTGGAAGTCTGGCATCCATTACTTTAAAATAGGGGTGATCATATGTTGAAAGTAGTCATCGTTGACGATGAACCTAAAATTCGCCGCGGTCTAAAGAGTTTGATTACAACAATGGAACTTGATATGGAAGTCGTTGGTGAGGCAGAAGATGGAGAAATGGCGTTAGATGTTGTGGCAGAAACGCGCCCAGATATTTTACTTGTTGATATTTGTATGCCTTTTTTGGATGGATTACAGTTTATTGAACAATTAAAGTCGATCGTAACAGATTCGATCATCATCGTTATTACTGGACATGATGAGTTTAGTTATGCCCAAAAAGCCATCAAATTACAAGTATTTGATTATCTATTAAAACCAGTTTTTGGGGAACAATTAATGGCAGTTTTACAAAGAGCAGCAGAGCAATTAGCTCATTCTCGTTTGCAAAATCAATATTTGACGTGGGCTAATCAAGAAACAAAGAAAAACTTGCCATTTTTACGTGAAAATTTTTGTAGAGATTGGATAAAAGGACAGCTTAGTAAAGAATATATTGAGACCCAACTTAATTTTTTGGAATTTGATCTGCCACCGATCTCAGGTATGATTGTTGTAAAAGTCGCAGGGCAATTTACAAAAGGACAATTATTAAAAGACTGGGATCGTGATTTATTATTGTTTTCCATACGAAATATTTATAGGGAAGTATTGGAACAATGGCAGCCCTATATCATGTTTCATGATGAAGCCGATAACTTAGTTGTCATTACATCCATTCATAATCTAGGAGAATGGTATGAACTGAGTAGTTCTTTGCAACAACTTGTCGAAGAATATTTGCAGCAAGTTGTCATTATTGCCCAGCGACCCTTAAGTGACCTAGTGACATGTATTTCGCCTGTTTATCATGAGCTGATTTTGGAATTAAATCGTAAGGCTAGTTATACTCCCATCGTCCTTCTTTCTCAAAAACACATCGAAACCTATTATTATAAGGAAGATTTATCTCTGCAAAACTTAGCGGATACGATTCAAATTAGCCCTACTTATTTAAGCCGATTGCTCAAAAATGAGATTGGCGTTTCTTTTATTGATTATTTGATACAGGTCAGAGTTGAAAAGGCCATTCAAATTATGAGTGATCCTACGGTAAAACTCTACGAAGTCGCTCAACGAGTGGGATATAATAATCAGCATTATTTTAGTACAGCCTTTAAAAAAGTAGTTGGTTTATCTCCAGCAGAATACCGCAAAAAAGGTAATTGGAGGTAATTTTTGGTGTTGAAAATCAAGTATAGTATGGCTATTTTTCTTATTTTCATATTCATTCTTACAGGGTGTCAGCGTAGCTTTAATCAAGAGGAAAGCTCAGATCAAGTTACATTTGTCATTGGCGTATCCCAAGCCAATTTGATTGAACCGTGGAGAGTCATCATGAATGAGGAGATCAAAGAAGAGGCCTTAAAACATAAAGATGTTCGGATTGTTGTTACAGATGCTGTTCAAAATAGTGAAAAGCAGATTCTTGATGTAGAAAAGTTATTGCAGCAAGGAATTGATTTATTAATTATTTCCCCTAATGATTCTGTCGCTCTAACACCAATTGTGGCGAAGGCTTACAAAAAGATTCCAGTCATTGTTCTTGATCGTGCAGTGGAAGGCTATGATTATACTTTATATATTGGTCCAGATAATAAGTCTATTGGCAGGGAAGCAGGGAAATATATTGGAGAGTTACTGGCAGGAACAGGTGGAAATGTGGTGGAGATTCAAGGACCTACGGGACTGCCTTCTCTCCAGGAACGAAGTGCTGGTTTTCGAGAAATCATAAATCAATATGACAATATAAAAATTATCGATACGGTCATTGCTGACTGGCAGCGGGATAAGGCTGAAGATGAGATGGAAAAGCTGTTACAGCAGTATCCAAAGATTGATGTGGTTTTTGCTCACAGCGACTATATGGCACTTGGGGCATATAAAGCTGCCAAGAAAAAAGGGATCAATACGATAAAGTTTGTTGGTATTGATGGATTTGCAGGTCCAAATGGCGGGCTGCAATTAGTGGAGAAAGGGATTTTACAAGGAACATTTACTTGTTTGACTGGTGGGCGCGAAGCCATTCAATATGCTCTTGATATTTTAAATAAAGAGAGAGGAATTCCTAAGAAAATTATTTCACGGAGTAATAAAATTACGTTATCGAATGTTTTTCAGTATGCAAAAGTGAATCATGAGGTTAAAAAAGATAATAGTAATCATAAAATTGTGTTAGGATTCTCTCAACTCGGGGCAGAAAGTGATTGGCGTAAAGCCAATTCACAATCGATTAAAGCAGCTGCTCATGCGGCTAATATTGAGCTTATTTTTATAGAAGGTGACCAGCAACAGGAAAGTCAGATTCGTGCTATCAGATCGTTTATCAATCAAGGAGTTGATGTGATTGCTTTTTCTCCGATCGTAGAATCGGGTTGGAGTGAAATATTAGAGGAAGCTAAAGGGGCGGGTATTCCTGTAATTTTATCTGATCGTGGCATTAAATCTGCAGATAATTCTTTGTATTATACGTTTATCGGTAGTGATTTTGTTGAAGAAGGACGAAGAGTAGCCAGATGGCTTATTGGAAAAGAAACGACCACAGAAGGCGTTAATATTGTTGAACTTGAAGGGACAGCCGATTCAGCACCTGCCATTGATCGCAAGAAAGGTTTTGCTGAAATCATTGCTAATCATCCTCAATTTAAAGTGATCTATTCCGTAGCTGGAGATTTTACAAAAGATAGTGGTTATGAAATGATGAAGTCGGCTTTAGAAATGTATAAGAAAGATATTCATGTTGTCTATGCGCACAATGATGATATGGCACTAGGGGCCATCAAAGCAATTGAAGAATATGGACTTAGACCGGGCAAGGACATTTTAATTGTTTCAATTGATGCCACAGAAGCTGCCTTTGATGCGATGCTTGCAGGCAAGTTAAACTGCACAGTCGAATGTACCCCTCTCCTTGGTCCTCAATTGATGCAGACTGTAAAGAATTTGATGTCAGGCAGGCAGCTGCCTGTGAGAATTATCACTTCAGAAGGTGTATTCCCAGCAGAAACAGCCAGAATGGATCGTCTGAATCGCAGATATTGAAAAAAAGAAACAGTTCGGAAAACTATAAGAAATTATTGATTATTCTAAATACTTAAATAAGCCTCTTGCCTTATAATAAAATCAGTGAAAAGATTGATTTTGCTGTGGAGGTGAACAAACAGGTATGGATGAAAATCATTTGTTATTAAAAGCAAAGGGGATATATAAAGTTTTCCCAGGAGTTAAGGCACTTACTAATGTAGATTTTGAACTAAAACCTGGAGAAATTCATTGCTTGATGGGAGAAAATGGAGCTGGTAAATCGACGTTGATCAAGGTATTGACAGGTGTTGAACGATTAGATGGCGGAGATATTATCTTGGAAGGTAACTCCATTAGACCCAGTTCTCCTTATGATGCACAACGATTAGGAATTAGTACTGTATACCAAGAGGTCAATCTTTGTCCTAATTTATCGGTTGCGGAAAATATTTTTATTGGACGGGAACCCTTACGTTTTGGCAGCATTAATTGGAAAGAAATGAATCAGCGGTCAAAAAAATTGCTGGAGAAAATGAATTTAACAATTGATGTTACTGAACCTTTAGAACGTTATTCTGTAGCGGTGCAACAAATGGTGGCAATTGCCAGAGCCCTTGATATATCAGCTAAAGTCTTAATCTTAGATGAACCAACTTCCAGCTTGGATGCGAAAGAAGTCGTGCAATTATTTGATCTTCTTCGTAAACTAAAAGCGGAAGGGATGGGGATTTTATTTGTAACCCATTTTATTGAACAAGTATATGCTGTTTCTGATCGAATTACTATATTGCGTAATGGGGAACTGGTGGGTTGTTATGAAACAGCTGCCTTACCACGTGTACAACTCATTGCGAAAATGATTGGTAAAGCTTTTGAAGGCTTTGAAAATACTTGTAAAAATAGTGAAGGCGCTGATGGCCCCGCCCAGGGCAATGTTTTTTTACAGGCGCGCGGTGTTGGTCATAAAGGTTCAATTAATCCATTTGATCTTGTCATCAATAAAGGAGAAGTCCTTGGTCTTGTGGGACTGCTCGGTTCAGGACGTACAGAGGTAGCGCGGACTATTTTTGGTATCGATAAGGCTGATAGTGGGGAAATAACCATTGATGGGCAAGTTGTTCAGATTCATACTCCTGTCGATGCCATTCAACATGGCTTAGCCTATTGTTCGGAAAATAGGAAAACAGAAGGAATTATTGATGGACTCACGGTTCGTGAAAATATTGTTTTGGCGTTGCAAGCAAAAATCGGATGGATGAAATACATTACTCAACGCGAACAAGAAAAAATCGCTGATCAATATATCAACTTATTGAATATCAAAACATCAGGGCCTGAACAGCTCATTAAAAATTTAAGTGGAGGTAATCAACAAAAAGTCATCCTTGCGCGCTGGTTGCTGACTAAACCGAATTTATTAATACTTGACGAACCGACGCGAGGCATCGATATCGGTGCCAAAGTTGAAATTCAAAAATTGATCCTGTCCTTGGCTGAAGAGGGCATGTCAGTTGTATTTATTTCATCTGAACTTGATGAGTCCGTTCGATGTTCGAGTCGGATGGCAGTTCTCAGAGACCGGGTAAAGGTGGCGGAGATTTCAGGTGATGAAATTGAAGAAAAATATATTATGCAGACGATAGCAGGGGTGTAGCATGATGGAGAAGATAACAAAAGTATGGGAACGATTCACTAGTTCAAAGCTTTGTTGGCCTCTGGCGGCACTATTTGTCGTATTACTCTTTAATCTCTTTTTCACCAAAAATTTTTTTACGATTGAAATCAAAGATGGTCATTTTTATGGAGTGATCATTGATATTCTTAATCGGGCTACTCCTCTTATGATGATTGCCATTGGTATGACCTTAGTCATTGCGACAAAGGGGATCGATATCTCAGTCGGTTCAGTCATTGCGATCTCTGGCGCCGTGGCGGCTTCTCTCATTGGTGGAAAATTGGAATATGTTGATGGCGTGCAAACCTTCGTTACTCTGGTGCCTATGCCAATTGCAATTCTAATTGCACTGTTAGTTTCAACCATTTTAGGAATGTGGAATGGACTCCTTATTTCTAAGGTTGGAATTCAACCGATTGTTGCCACGCTGATCTTACTGGTTGCTGGTCGGGGGATTGCTCAACTCATTACCCAAGGGCAAATTATTACCATTTATTACAAACCTTTTCAATTTATTGGTACTGGATTTTTATTAGGTTTTCCTTTTGCTCTCTTTATTGTTGCCCTCGTATTTGGAATTACCTTATATGCAGTGCGAAAAACTGCAATCGGGATGTTTATCGAATCCATTGGTATTAATGCCATTGCCAGCCGATTTGCCGGTATTAATGTCAATCAATATATCTTTTCAGTGTATGCTTTTTCTGGTTTTTGTGCTGGGATCGCAGGGCTTATTATTTGCTCTAATGTAAGTTCTGCCGATGGAAATAATGCAGGACTATTTACAGAATTAGATGCGATTTTAGCAGTTTCTATTGGTGGAAATTCTCTCGATGGCGGTCGTTTTTCTATACTAGGAAGCCTGATTGGAGCGCTAGTGATCCAAAGTATCACAACGACCATTTATGCAATTGGCGTACCGCCAGAAATAACACTTGTCGTAAAATCCGTAGTTGTTATTATCATCTGTTTATTACAATCCGCTACTTTCCGTAAAATTGTATTTGCCAGAAGAGCTGAGAAAGGAGGGATTATCGATGAAAAAAATGCAGCTAAGTTATAGGTACATCAATTTAATCATCACCATTGTATTATTTTTTGCTTTGTTCGCAGTGGGCTCAGCTTTGTACACTGGTTTCTTTTCCACCCAAGTACTTCTTAATATGCTCATTGATAATGCTTTTCTGATTATCACAGCCATTGGTATGACCTTTGTATTGATTATTGGAGGGATTGATCTTTCCATTGGTTCACTGATTGCCTTAGTCTGCATGTTTTCTGCTTATTTGCTAGAAATGCAACATTGGAGTCCTTTTGTTGTCATTCCATCCATGTTGTTGATGGGAGTATTATTTGGCCTCATTCAAGGTAGTTTCATTCATTTTTTTAATATACAGCCTTTCATTGTAACCCTTGCAGGGATGTTTTTAGCAAGAGGACTATGTTATGTCATTAGTATTGATACCATTATGATTACCGATCCTTTTTATCAACTTGTTGCGACTTATCGCATACCATTACCCTTTAATAACTTTATTTCAATCAGTGTTGTAATTGCCTTAGTCTTAGTACTGATCGCATTGTATCTTATTAATTATACTAAATTTGGACGTAGTCTATATGCTGTGGGCGGGAATGCACAATCGGCTATGTTGATGGGATTGCCCGTGGGCAGAACAAAAATACTCGTGTACGGTTTAAATGGATTTTGTTCAGCTTTATCGGGGATTGTATTTAGCTTCTATATGCTCTCTGGTTATGGATTGCATGCTGTAGGTCTTGAGATGGATGCAATTGCTTCAGCTGTTATTGGTGGGACTCCTTTGACAGGTGGTGTTGGATTTATAACAGGAACGTTGTTTGGTGTATTAATCCAAGGTGTGATACAAACGATCATTATGTTCCAAGGGACATTAAGTTCGTGGTGGACTAAAATTGCCGTTGCTTTTTTACTGTGCGTGTTCATTGTATTGCAGCGAATTGTTGTTGCGCGCAAAGAACGGAGTAAATCAATCGCCTAACGAAGTGACTCATTTTAAATAGCAGATGAATTGAGGAAATGCAGGGAAAATGTAGCTCAGTGACGAAGTGTTATTTAAAAATTGGAGGGGGAGATGTTCTATGAAAATACTCGGGATTACAAATGTGGAACGATTTATAGAAGTAGTTGATCAATGTAAAGGCAGGATTGAATTAGTTACTTCAGAGGGTGATCGTCTAAACTTAAAGTCAAAATTATGCCAGTATCTTGCTTTATCCAAGATATTTAGTGAGGCAAAAATCGATGAAATTGAAATTATTGCTTCGGAACCAGAAGATGTAAAAATACTTTTGGAATATCTAATCAGAGGATAATGTAAAATAAGTATATACATACAGGCCACCCCTTCATTCATTTGAGGAGGGTGGTTGTTTTTGAGCGTGGGAAAGGGCATAATTTTTATCAAATATCAATAGACATAGTCTGAGGTGATTGATTATGATACTTTGTGATAAATGCTTATTCTTTCGCGATGATTTAGGTGATGGATGGGTTGATTGTATTAAGAAAGGTAAAACTGAGCAACGAACTGCATTTTGTGAAAATTATATTTTTAGAAAAATGCTAATGTTACCGCCTGATACTTATGTGAAAAAATGGGATGATGATGCCGATTGATAAGGAGGCAGTCATGATGTAATTTAAATGTAAGGGAAATGTAACCAAAAACAAGGGAAATAATAGGAAAAATCGGCAGGAAATTTCTAACTCTTAGGGAAGTAAATAAAATAGGGATAGCAGTGAAGTTTTATCTAGCACAGGTATATCATTGACAAGAACTAATAAAAAACTTGCAAACAAGCGTTAGCTTTGTTTAATTTGGTATCTGAAGGAGAGACATAACATTGTTAAAAATAGTGACCTATTTATTAATCAGTATCCTGTTCACTTTTCCTGTAATGGCAAATCCAGTTCCAGCAGACAATACATCGTTAACACAGACAATTTGGAAAGCGCAAACAATGGATGGTTTAAACGATGGGGTCTGGGTCATTCCTGAAACCGCATTGAATGATTACTTTACCAATTCTTTCACGAATGACAAAGTCAAGAATCCTCAATTGAAGCTACTAAATGATAACAAGATGTATATTACATTTGATAGTAGTATGGGAAAAGTTGCCCTAACTTGTGAAATTAAGCAGTTTGTTCATAATCAGACTGAATCCTATGTAGAAGTTGATATTCGTGACAAAAAACTTGCTGATAAACCACTTCTATCTTGGATGCTCAAATTTGTCAGTCTAGGAGCGATTGCGGATTTGTATGGAAATCCATTAAAAGATGTAAAAGAAGTCGATGCAAAATTTTCCGGCAACACACTTAAAGTAAATTTTCGCCCCCTTGTTGAAAAAACACTTCTTAGTAGTGAAATGGGAAGAAAAATTGATATTAATAGCATAACGACGCGCGAAGGAATGTTAGAATTGCATACGAATCTCAAGCCTGCTGATATTCTTGGACTCTTTATGGGCTGATCCTTATGAAACTGTTGCTAGAAAATGATTTTTTAACTGTTAAGACTCTACGGATTTTACCGTAGAGTCTTTTTTTCTATAATAAGGAATCATTGGAAATAGAAATTATTAAGTCGATAGGTTGTTAAAATTTGCATAGTGATTGCTTATGATAGGAAAAATAATTAGAAACTGATTGACAGAGTCATGAGACTATATTATAGTTTAGTTAACGAACGTTAACTAATTGGAGGGGGCTTATGAAGCAGCTCTTTTTACATGACGGTAAAAAAAGTATTATTTTAAAAACTAGTTTGGAACTATTTGCTTCGAAAGGGTATCATGCGATATCAGTGCGAGATATCGCCAAAGCTGCTGGAGTATCGGAAGCGGCCTTATACAAACATTTCAAAGGCAAAGAGGATATGGCTCTTTATATCTTTAGTGCCATTATTAGTGAATATACTAAGAAATTGGAGTTGATTGATGCCGAAGATCATGAGGCTGTGAACAAGCTTTGCCGCATTGTTGAACTCACTTATGATTTATATCAAGAGTATCCCAATGAAATTCGATTTGCATTATTATCCCAGTATTTTTTATGGGATATGGTAGAAGAGGAAATAAAACCTCATTTTATCATTCGAAAAATCATAAATGAGGGTATGGATCGTGGAGAGATACCGCGGCAAGAAGTCTATCTTTGGATTACGATTTATACAGGAATTATGTTACAACCCTTAGCTCAGTATCCGTATTTTCATGATGTATTACCTGACTTTCATATATTGAAGACAAAAATTAGTTCCTCGGTTCGTAAGCTGTTTAGCTAAAAAAGGAGGATCAGTATGAAAAGAGTAGTGCGATGGTTATTGCAGTTATTATTTAAAACACGTGTGGTTGGCAGGGAACAACTTTCCTTTGAAGGACCGTCTATTGTATTACCAAACCATGTTTCATTTCTGGATGCTATTTTCTTATATGCTTATTTGCCAAGTGGGACTTACTTTGTTGTGAATACAGCCATCGCGAGGAAAATTCATTTTGTCTTGAGGTGGATTAATCATATTACAATTGATCCTTTGAATCCTTATTCATTGAAAAAAATTATAAGTATTGTCAAGGCTGGCAAAGTTGTGGTTTTATTTCCTGAGGGTCGTATTACAACCACTGGTAATCTGATGAAAATTTATAGTGGTGTGGGGTTCATTGCTCTTAAAACATCTGCTACCTTATATCCAGTAATTTTTCTTGGTCCAGAGCGCTCGAAATTGTCAAGAATTCAAGATAAGGTAAAATCCTGTTGGTTTCCTTCGGTGATGATCTATATTGATCAGAAAAGAAAACTTGCCCTCTCGAATACTCAAAATATCCGCAAACAAAAACAAGAAAGCAGTGATCGAATTCTTGATATGTTGCAGCAAGGGATGTTTAAAGCTCGACAAGAACAAGAAAAACGCGTAAATTTATTTGACAAATTATTAGATGCTAAGAAACTGCATGGTAGCAATAAGATTATGGCTGAAGATATTAATGGGAGCATTACCTACAGTCGCGGCATTCTTGGCAGTTATGTTTTAGCGAACAAATTGCGTCCTCTACTCATAGGGCAAGATCATATTGGTGTGCTGCTTCCTAATTCTATTGGTCATCTCATCACCCTATTTGCTTTATTTTTTCTTGGTAAAACACCTGCGATTCTCAACTTTAGTGCTGGTGGGGAAAATAATCTTGATTGTAGCGAGACAGCAGGTGTTAAAATCATTCTGACATCCCGTCTATTCATTGAAAAAGGGCATTTCGAAGAACTTGTGACTAGGCTGGCAACTCAGTTTCAGATTGTTTATTTAGAAGATATAAAAGCACAAATGACCTGGAGTGATAAAATCAGCGGTTTTATAAAATACCTGAGAAAAATGGAATCGGCAGGTGAAGCTGGAGTTATTCTTTTCACCAGTGGCAGCGAGAGTAAACCCAAAGGTGTACTTTTGCGGCAAGCAACTATCATTGCAAATATTAACCAAATCGGGAGTGTAATCGACTATACCCATCGGGATAAGATGCTAAATGCATTACCTATGTTTCATTCCTTTGGTCTGACAGCTGGTACTTTGCTGCCCGTACTGAATGGTGTTGAAGTTTTTCTATACCCTACGCCTCTGCATTTTAAAATTGTGCCAGAGATTGTTTATGATTGCAATGCAACCTTGTTATTAGGTACGCCTACCTTCCTTCACGGCTATGCTAAGTATGCCCATCATTATGATTTTTATAGCTTGCGGTATGTGCTCGCTGGTGGAGAAAAGCTAAGGGATGAAGTACGACAAATTTGGCAAGAAAAATTTGGTATGCGAATTTTTGAAGGATATGGTACAACAGAAACGGCACCCGTTTTGAGTATTAACACTCCCTTATTTAATCGATTTGGTACAGTGGGGAGATTTCTTCCGGGGATTGAGTGGCGGACAGAAATGGTGCCTGGTATCGAAGAGGGAGGCAACCTTTTTGTTAAAGGTCCCAATGTCATGACCGGTTATCTACTCTATGGTAAAGGCTTTGTACCAGCGCCAGAATGGTATGATTGTGGTGACGTTGTGAGTGTTGATCAGCAAGGGTTTATTAGTATTCGTTCCAGATTGAAACGTTTTGCCAAAGTATCAGGAGAAATGGTAAGTTTAGATGCAGTAGAGAGGACAGCTGAACAATGTTTTGGCAGCAATCGTAATGCCGCAATTAATCTTCCTGATCATAAAAAAGGCGAAAAAATTGTATTATATACAATGGAGAAAAATGCTTCTAAACAGATGCTGCGAGAATTTATGAGTCAAGCGAAGCAAAGTATGCTGGCAATGCCGGGTGAAATTTTCATTGTTGACAAATTACCTCTCTTGGGCACTGGTAAAACGGATTATGTAACTCTTAAAGCGATGGCCATTCGTGGAGGAGAGAAAAATGATTAGATTGTCACCTTTAAAGGCCTTGTTTACTGCTCAATTTTTATCGGCCTTTGTTGATAATATGATTTTATTTATTGCCTTAGGGATTATAAAACGAGATGCCTATCCTGATTACTACTTACCCTTTGTACAAAGTATTTTTCTTTCTTCGTATATTGTGTTCTCACCATGGGTTGGACGGTTTGCTGATAAAAAACCAAAAGCGAAAGTACTGATTATCGGCAATATGGTTAAAACAATCGGAGTTTTAATGTTACTCTGCAGTTTTGATCCAGCCCTCAGTTATGGAGCAGTCGGAGTTGGCGCAGTTATTTATAGCCCAGCAAAGTATGGTATTTTGCCGTTTCTCACCCGAAACGATGATGAACTATTGCGCGCTAATTCCGGTTTGGAAGGTTATACTATTGTTGCTATTCTCCTTGGATCGGTGGTCGGAGGTATTCTATCGGATTTTTCCATTACCCTTGCTCTTTTGATTTCTCTGTTACTATACGGTCTGTCCATTGGCATTAATTCCATGATCCCTCACGATCCAGGTAATCGGTCGATTACATATAAAAGTTCAATTCGTGATTTTTTTGCTGATCTGAGAGTTTTACTTGCAAATTCTCAAAGTCATTATTCCCTCATTGGTACGGGATCATTTTGGCTGGCTTCTGCCGTTTTGCGTATGATTCTTTTTGCTTGGGCACCTCTTACCTTAGGGATCACGAGCGGTACTTCAATTAGTATGATTATTGCTGTGACTGGAGTTGGGATTGCTGTTGGCGCAGTCGTAACGCCTTATCTGATTAGCATTAAAACATATCAACGCACCCTTTGGTTTGGTTATGTCATGGCACTGTGTATCCTAGCTTTTCTGATGATCCATACCTTAGAAGTCGCTGTTATTTTCTTGTTACTCATTGGAGTGATGGGAGGCATCTATATCGTACCCATGAATAGTTGTCTACAGCAAGTTGGCCAGCATACCGTTGGTGAGGGAAAAACAATTGCTGTCCAAAATTTTGTGGAAAATTTATTTATGTTCTTTGGGGTAGGACTTTATACTCTTGCGACTAAAAATGGAGTGACCATTCATAGTGCGATTGGTGCTACAGGGGTAACATTGTTGCTACTTGTTAGTTATATGTATCTATATAGCAGACGAAAATAGAGAAATCGAGCTATCTTTTGTAGAAATTGAAAACAGGTATATCCTCAAAAGCGTGAGGATATACCTGTTTATTTTAGTAGGTGCTATCTATTCCATGTGACGTGAGAGTGGTTGATGGTCATTTGGAGTGCACCTTGATCTCGTAAATAACACAGTTGAGCGATTGCATCGGCAATCAAAGCCCATTTACGGGTGACTGGTAGAAACAGCCATTCACGATTATTTTTATTATAACTGAGAGAAGAGGCTACTTGATAAGCGGTCAGCGGTTTTCCATCAACAAACAACCCTATGATTTCAGACTGGCGGCACTGGTGATACGCTTTCGTTTCCTTGATGCGTACGTGATAGTTTTTGAATAGATCCCAATGTCCTGGCAAAACTGTATCCACAGCATATTCAGCAAGTCGATCTAAACTAGCAAGATAATTAGCTACATAGTTGTCTGCTAAGTTCCATTGAGAAATGGTAGGTGAGAATCCACCGAGAAGATGATCACCAGAAAATAAAAATTTCCTTGATGGTTCATATAAACACATATGTCCTGGCGTATGTCCAGGTGTGGAAATGCAATAAAATTTATAATCTCCAACACTGATGATGTCTTGATCATCGACTGCCACAAAGTTGTTACTGCTACTAGCCCCATATTGATTTCCTGGATGTACAGCGATTGCCGCTTCAATTTCTCCCATTGGAAATCCATGAGGTTTGGCTAACTCGCTTAATAGTTTCCAACTTTTATCCTTACTGATGTTGATATAATTGTCCATCATTTCTAAGTCGCCACGCCCGCAGAAGATTTTAGTTCCTTTGGCTTTGAACAGTCCGATGAGGCCAGCGTGATCGGCATGAATATGAGTTAAAAATAAGTCGGTACGAGCAAGGGTAATGCCAATTTCATCAAATGCATTTAATAAGGCTTCTGCAGATTCTAGGCGATTCCATCCTGTATCAATGACGAGATTACGTTCTGCGGACATGATGAGATAGCTGTTTACGGTTCTTAGTGGGTGTTCAGGTAATGGGACTGTAATCTTAAATAGATTAGGTAATATTTCCTCGAGCATGGATGAACCTCCTGAGATTCTATCGATCATTTTACATTTTTTCAACAATATAATTCTATATTGATAAGACGACATGGACAAGTTATTTTTACGGTATTAACTGGATCACGAAAACACTCTTACCACACTCATCATAGAGTGTTATACTGAATCGTTTTTTGGCATAATGCTCATAACTAAAAGTAATCATATAATAAAAAAACGGTATTATCTTTAAATTTCAAATCATCATACAATATGAATACAGTCACTATGTAACATCATTATAAGCATATAGTGAGCTGCTAAGAGAAGAAATAAAAAAGAGAGTCAGCATAGTTGATTGTAAATATTGATAGATAAAAGGAGAACAATATGAGTTTACATGATGAGGCATTAAATTATCATCGGGAACATAATGGTAAACTAGGTATGATTGCTAAGACTCAAGTAAGAGATGGTTATGATCTTAGTTTAGCCTATACTCCAGGGGTCGCAGAACCCTGTATGGAAATTCATCGCGATGAAGATTTATCCTTTGAATATACTTGCCGCGGCAATATGGTGGCCGTAATTACAGATGGAACGAGAGTATTAGGTCTTGGTGATATTGGCCCTGAAGCGGCGATACCAGTGATGGAAGGCAAAGCTGTATTGTATAAAACTTTTGGTGATGTCGATGCAATTCCTTTATCCATTGACACCAAAAATGCAGATGAGTTCATCAAGACAGTTCAGATGCTACAACCTAATTTTGCAGGAATCAACTTAGAAGATATTTCTTCACCTAAATGCTATGATATTGAAGATGCTCTCAAAGAGAAAATGAATATACCTGTGTTTCATGATGATCAGCATGGTACGGCGATTGCTGCTGTATCCGCTACCATTGGTGCACTTCGCTTGGTAAAAAAACAATTGTCAGAAGTCAAGATTGTAGTGAATGGTGCTGGTGCAGCAGGGACTGCCATTGTACAATTATTGCTCAATGCTGGTGCAAAAAACGTCTTTATGATGAACTCCAAAGGTGCTATGTACGAGGGGATGGAGATGTCTCGGGTGAATCGCGTTCAGGCTCTCTTGTTGCCAAAAATCAACTTGAAAAAAGAAGAAGGCAGTATAGCTGACATTGCTAAAGGAGCCGATGTCTTGATTGGTGTATCTCAATCAGGTGCTTTCACAGCGGAAATTGTTCAGAGTATGAATGCTGATTCTATCGTATTTTCTTTATGCAATCCTGATCCTGAGATTAGTTATGATGATGCTAAGGCTGCCGGGGCAAAAGTAGCTGGTACGGGTCGTTCAGATTCACCTAATCAAGTGAATAATGTCAGTGTTTTTCCAGGAGTTTTTCGTGGAGCGATTGATGTGAGAGCTCGCCAAATTAATGAAGAAATGAAATTGGCCGCTGTATATGCCATTGCAGAACTCATCCCAGAAGAAGAACTACGAGAAGATTATGTTGTCCCTAATGTTTTTGATAGAAGAGTTGCACCTGCTGTCGCGGCAGCTGTAGCGCGTACGGCAATGGAAACTGGTGTTGCTAGAATTATGGTTGATATTGACGAAATAAGAGATAAGACTGCTGCTAGAATTAGACTTTCTTAAAAATATAGATTGAAGTATACAATAAACAATGAGGATCTCTTTCAATGATATTCGGCAAGATGGTAGAAATACTGTCTTGCTTTTTAATTTGCTGCGATATAAGTTCAATTTTAAAAATTGATTGTCATATTCTTATTCTGCTGAGTAGAGGGATTTTTGCTAGGAATCTTTAATTTAACTTATATATTTTATAATCTACAGTGTTTCGACAAAATTTGCAGTTATTCTTCAATATACTGTGAATAAAAGTTCAAAAAATATGAACAGGAGAGAATAATATGTCAGATTCAATTATGAAAAATTGGATGTTATGGTCAAGAGTTGAGGGGATTTTAGATAAAGATCATTTGACTGGGATTACTCATTCTGCAATTTCTTATATGAGGCAGCATCCTGGAAAAACTCAGCTCGAAGAGAGTGCGAAGTATATTAAGATTGATGGATTCCGACAATTTTCACATGCGCCTCATAATAGACAGGTACGTGAGATGATGTCACGTATAGAGAAAGACAAAACAATGGCCATCCTTTTATCCGTTGTAACGATATGGGTTGTGATCAAAGATGATTTGTACCAGGAAATGATGAAAGATCTTATTGATAGCCCCCTCAAGTGGGGTGAACTCAGACATAAAATTGACAATGATGAGGCAGTAGAAATCAATGAGCATATTGCTAATTTGGCATCTAGTTTAGTACTTTCCTCAGACTATAGTAAGCGTGATATTCGCTTAATGATTTGTTATATATTAAGTGAAAAACTTGAAAAATTGGATGGAGAAGGTGATGTAATGAGTGAAAATATAGAAACCTTAAGCGTCGAATCTATGAGTCGTGACATCAATAGCATATGGGATGAGTGGTTGGAGAAATTAAAAGACCTTCCGGCTGATGCTGCCGAATGGTCACGATTAGATCAGTTTATTGAACAACTCCAGCAAATTGGTATAGAAAAACAAAGGATTCGTGAACAATACGCTATTCGCGTAAAGTATATTGCAACTGTTGTTGAAATGATTAGTAATTTTAATGAACAGCACCATTTTGAACTCGATTTTTTTGATATTTCTCTTGATCATTTGGACAAAATACAAGAAATGGCCGAATCTGACATTGCAGAATTAGAAGAAGGAATTGTGACTTTGCAACGTTATTTTGATACATATCGGAATCTAAAACAAAAGCCTGTTACAAAAGCGATAGAAGAACAACAAAATTTTATAGAAATCAACGCAGTTTCTCAAAAAATCTTCGAGTTAGCAAAAATGTTTGTTAGCTATAGTTTATCGAATACTTGATCGTGATGAAGTATAGTAAGGAAGGGCAGATTTTTTTGTTATTCTAAGATCATCTTTGATTGTAATGTAATTTATATGATAGGGAGATTCATATAGTGGAAAATGCTGATATCATCAAAAAGATTAGACCGTTGTTTGCGTCCTCAGAAAATTTTCAAGAAATAGAGTATGATTTGTCCATACATTCCAATTTACCTGGCCCAAGGGCAAATCTAACCTTAGCATTTAAATTTGCAGACTGCTTTAAGTACAAAGGGATGAGTAATGATTTATTGGGCTTATTAATAGGATGGGTTAATCTATCAGAAGAGGAAGCACCAACTAATAATCCACGAGAGTATCTTTCTTTTTGCGGTATATTGGCATTAGGTGCATACTATTGTTATGCCGATGAAGAAACACAAAATATAATTATGAATAAGTTCAAAATTGCGATGAATGATAGCAGATGGAGAATGAGAGAAGGCGTAGCAATGGGATTTCAGATCATTGCTGAAAAAGATTTTAATTCGATAAAAAAATATTTTTCAATATGGTATAGTGCTTCAACCTATACTGAAAAACGGACTTTTATGGCAGCGTTAGCTCACCCTCCGATTCTTAAGAATAAAGAAATTGCTCAATTTAGTCTTACATTGAGTGAATGTATTCTGAGTGATGTACTCTCTAGCAGCAAAGAAAGCCGTAAAACAGAAGGATTCGCTGTTTTATCTAAAGGACTTCAGTATGCACTTAGTGTATTTGTTGCTGCTTTGCCAGAGGAAGGATTTGCGCTGTTAAAAAGATATGCCCAATCGAATGATCCTGATTTGAAGAAAATTCTTAAATCAAATTTATCTAAATCGCGATTAACAAAAAAATATACTCAACTGATTGATGAAGTTCTTGAAATCATGAATTAAATTCTTGCATTGTAAAGAGACGTCATTAGTCTAGAAAGAGAAAAAGATCTTTCTGTTTGACTTTAATAGTGTTAGTCCTATTCGAGTCATAAGGAAGATCTTTTCTATGTATTTACTTTTTTAAATCAATTTTATCGAGATAATCTTCTAAGGCTTTATTGATAATTTTTGTAATTGAAATGTCGGATGCAACACTATGTTCTTTAAGTCTATCTGAAAGAGATTGTTCAATGCGAGTCGTATAGGACACCATAACTTTACCTGCCATATTCATTCACTCCTATGTCTTATTATCTTTCTATTAGATCATAACTCTATTTTTTTAGCAAGTTTTATCCATAGATTTGGAAGTAGCTATTTTAGTGTGGTAAAATGTTAATGTACAACGTTTTCAATCGGAAAAAACCAAAAGTGGATGAGTCACCATACTATTTTATAACTACGAGGAGCATACACATGGAAAAACAAAATCTTACAAGAACTTATCTTATTCTTTTATTAGTACCCTTATTTTGGGGTGGGGCATTTGGTACGACGAAACATATTCTATCAGAATTACCTCCCTTAACGACATCAGCCCTTCGATTTATTATTGCAGGATTACTTTTGTTCATATGGAGTAGTTGGCGCAGAGAGTTATCGTGGTTGCCCATCAAACAGAATTTTTTTAGTCTGATGGCCTTGGGGGCAACAGGTGTTTTTTCTTATAACTATTTTTTTTCCGTAGGTCTACAATATACGTCAGCAGTAACGGCGGCTCTGATTATTGTGATTAATCCAGTCTTTACAACTTGTATTGCGAGCTTTTTTATGGGGGAAGCGTGGAATTGGCGGACCTTACTTGGGGTAGCCATATCCTTGTTGGGCGTTTCTTTGGTTGTCAGCAAAGGCGATTTGAGTATACTGACCCAGATGTCCATCGGTGTTGGTGAAGTCTATCTATTTGGTTCCGTTGCAAGTTGGGTTGTTTATACTTTGATTATAAAAAAAATGACTCGTACCATTGGAACAAGTCTAGTCACTGCTGTTTCTACAATCATGGGGGCCGTGATGCTCTTGATTATTTCTATTATCAAAGAAGATCAATGGAGTAAAGTTATGAATGTATCTAGTCAAACTATGCTGGAAATACTATATCTGGCGGCCTTTGCCACAGTGATCGCCTTTTTATTATTTAATTGGGGGATTCAGCGGATTGGTGCCACGAAAGCGGCTGCCTATATTAATCTCATGCCGATTAATGCACTATGGATTGCTGTATTTTTGTATGGAGAAAAGATTTCAACCTATCATTTGATCGGCATGTCCCTCACCATTGCAGGTGTATTTATTACGACTCAAAATAAGGTACAACCAACAATACTTGAGGCCAAGGGATAAAAAAACCTACTGGCTCAATTCAAGTTGAATTTTTTCAGTAGGTCCATAGTTTTTATCTGATTTTTACTGATCATTTGATTTTTCGTTTAATGTTGAAAGGCTGACTCGATTTCGCCCGTTTACCTTGGCTACATAAAGAGCATCGTCAGCCCTGTTGATCCAAGACCAGATATTTTCATCAGGTCTGAGTTCTGCTACTCCCATGCTTAATGTAATAAAACCAACATCGGGAAACTCATGGTCTGCAATAAAAATACGGATTTTTTCAGATAATTTCATGGCGTGATTTCCTGATAGGGTGGGAAGGAGAATGATAAATTCATCGCCACCCCATCGTGCGAGGGAGTCGCTTGCACGAATTTTGTCTTGAATCAGGCGTGAGACATTGATCAAAATTTGATCGCCAGCATGGTGCCCGTAGTTGTCATTAATTTTTTTAAAACGATCAATATCAAACATGACGAGGGAAATCGGGTGGCGATAACGTTTAGCGCGATCCATTTCATTTTTTGTAGTTTTTTCGAAATAACGACGATTCCAAATGCCAGTTAATCGATCTGTAGAAGCCAGCTCTTCTAAGGCTGCATTTTTGGCAAGAAGTTCTTGCTGTGCATTTTTAATTTCAGTAATATCCGAGGCAATCGTAGCAAAACCATTTTTACCCCAAGGGACAATTGAAATTGTAAAATATTTATCAAGAGTTGAAAAATAGGTTTCCATGTTGATGGTTGAGTGAGTATGCACGACTTCGCTGTATTCTTTTAAATAGGGTGGTTCTTCTACTTGATAAACATTCGTGGCAAGCTGATCAACAATGTGATCTCGTTGTATGCCAAGGGTTCTTTCGTAACTAGGATTGACTTCAATAATGCGGTAGTTACAAGGTTGCCCTACATCATCATAAATCAGTTCGTGAAGTGCAACTCCTTCGGCCATGTTGGAAAATAAAGAACGAAATTGCTCTTCTTTTTCTTCGATACGTTGCGTGATGTCGCGGATCATAGTGACAAGCCGATCCTCTGTGCCAATTGAGATACGATAAGAATTTGCCTCTACTAGAAAAAAACTTCCATCCTTGCGGCGATGAATTGTTTCAACGATAATTCCATCAGTTACAGCGACTTTCATTCGCTGAGAAGTCGACCGTTGAACGGATGGATGGCGTAGATCTCCAACTGTCAGAGTTGCAAATTCTGCTTGACTATAGCCATAGGCTTTTAGTGCTGCTTGATTAACGTCGATAATTCTTCCATCCATGTACATAATGAGAATAATATCGCGTGCTTGATTGACTATTTCTCGATAGTATTCGGCAGGTTGGCAAATCCTTTCCAAACAATCCATCTCCTTTCTGGTGATAGTGTGCCATATAACTAGTAATCGGGCACAGGTTCACTGTACTGCTATGAGATAGAATCTCAGTGATTTCTATTTCGTTATATTGTATCAATTCTCCTGCAGAGTGAGTCCTTCTAGTGACACAAATAACAGATAGAAAAGAATTTATCAACTCTTCTTAAAGTTCCACATATATGCAAATCTTGCGATCTATATTATAATACTTGAAAGGAAAGACGATGGTCTTTGACGAGAAGTAAGACCAATTTTAGCAGCGGGAGGCACTAGAATGAATGTTGAAATAAAACGATCCGTTTGCCCTTATGACTGTCCAGATGCTTGTGGATTGCTAGTAGAAGTTGTTAATGGTAAAGCGATAAAAGTCACAGGTGATCCTGAGCACCCTCATACCCAAGGAACTTTGTGCAGTAAAATGAACCATTATGAAAAAACAGTTCATTCTGCACAGAGGATTGTCAAACCTTTACTGAGGACTGGCCCCAAAGGAACAGGTGAATTTACGCCAATTTCTTGGGATGAAGCCATTGATCATATTAAAACTCGTTGGCAGAAGATCATTGCTGAATATGGAGCTGAATCTATTTTGCCTTACTCTTATGCAGGGACAATGGGGGTAGTTCAACGCAATATTGGCGAGGCTTTTTTTCATAAATTAGGGGCTTCGCGCTTAGAAAGAACGATCTGTTCGTCAGCGAAAGGTCATGGCTGGTCGACGGTCATGGGTTCGACGCTCGCAATTCATCCGCGGGAAGTGGCAGAGAGTGATCTCATTATTCTATGGGGGACGAATTTACTTGCAACTAATATTCACTTAATGCATCAAATTCGTAAAGCTAAAAAAAGAGGCGCTCTTGTTTGGTTGATTGAAACATATGAGTCGAGTGCAACTCAAATTGCTGATAAAGTCATCATAGTACGTCCTGGGAGTGACGGTGCTCTAGCGTTAGGGATGATGTTTTCTTTAGTCAAAAAAAATCTGATCGATCAAAATTTTATTGCGAGTCATGTACAAGGTTTTGAAGTATTTGCAGAAAAAACCTTATCTGACTATTCCCCAGAGGTTGTCAGTCAGATAACTGGAATTGACGCTAAGACGATTGAAGAAATGGCTGTTTTATATGGGAAGGCTCGCGCTCCCTTTATTTCCCTTGGGAGTGGCTTATCGCGCTATGGTAATGGAGCAATGACTGTCCGCGCGATTACTTGCTTGCCAGCACTTGTTGGAGCTTGGACTAAACCGGGTGGTGGACTTCTTGCGAGTATCGCTACTGGAAGTGCTTTTGCCATGGGGAAAATTACGCGAGAAGATTTTATGCAAGAGCCAACGCGGATTGTCAATATGAATCAACTGGGTTCAGTGCTACAAGAAATGGAGCATTCACCCATTAGGAGTTTATATGTCTATCATTCTAATCCCGCTGTAATTGCTCCTGATCAAAATGCTGTGCTGCAGGGACTGCAACGCGAAGATCTTTTTACCGTCGTTCATGAGCGGTTTATGACAGATACGGCTCGTTATGCTGATCTGATATTGCCGGCAACCAGTTCCTTGGAGCATTCTGATATCTATCGCTCCTATGGTCATTATTGTGTTCAAAGAGCTTTTCCTGTCATTTCGCCCCTTGGAGAGGCAAAGTCCAATTGGGATGTATTTAGATTGCTTGGAGAGGCCATGGGGTTTGCAGAATCTTTCTTTAAACAAACTGCCGACGAGATCATTGATGAATTACTTGATGTACCTACACCTTGGCTTAAGGACGTTAATATCAATCAGATTCGTGAAGGACGAGCCGTCGAGCTCCCCTTACCTTCTGATTATAAAATAAAGTATAAGACGCCTTCTGGTAAAATAGAAATTTTGAATCAAAAAGATATAGAACCTTTGCCGCTTTACAATAAACCCCATGGAGATGATGCTCCGTTTTGGTTCATGAATGCTCCAGGATTATATTCTCTTAACTCATCCTTTAATGAACGTCCTGATCTTGTAGAAAAAAGAAAAGAGATGTATCTCATGATGAACCCACGGGATGCAGCTGAGAAGGGATTGCAAGATAATCAAGAAGTTGTAGCCTTTAATGAACGGGGCGAGGTGACTTTTTTATTGCAGATTACATCTAAAGCCCCTGTTGGCGTTGTTGTCGCAGAGGGGATCTTTTGGATTCAAAATTCACATGGAGATCGTTCTGTGAATGCTCTTACTTCTCAGCGGCTTACAGATCGAGCAGCGGCAAGTACTTTTTATGATACAAAGGTGGATGTTCGTTTGCGATCAGTTTAGAGAAAATGAAAGGAGTTGATTGGCATGCATATGGCAGATGCTTTGATTTCGCCAGCCGTCGGAGGGACAATGTGGCTAGCGACTGCAGGTCTTGCTCTGTATTCAGCCAAGAAGGTAACAAAAGTCCTTGATGAAAATAAGGTGCCATTAATGGGAGTGCTAGGAGCTTTTATCTTTGCGGCTCAGATGATCAATTTTTCAATTCCAGGGACGGGTTCAAGTGGACATCTTGGTGGTGCCATGATTTTGTCTATACTACTCGGACCTCATGCTGCATTTTTAACCATTGCTTCTGTATTAACGATTCAAGCATTATTTTTTGCCGATGGAGGATTGTTAGCGTTAGGTTGTAATGTCTTCAATTTAGGATTTTTTCCTTGTTTCATTGCCTATCCTTTGATTTATAAACAAATTGTGGGCGAGAGTCCAAATCAGAAACGACTTTTACTTGGTACAATACTAGCGGCTATTGTTGGACTGCAATTAGGTGCTTTTGGAGTGGTTCTGGAAACCATTTATTCTGGAATTTCTGATTTGCCTTTTACCACCTTTGTTCTTTTAATGCAACCTATTCATTTAGCAATTGGCATTGTTGAAGGTGTAGTAACAACGGCCGTTATTTTATTTATTTGGAAAGAAAGACCCGAAATCATTCGTAAAGCAGCTATGTCACAACCCTTGGGGAACATGAGAATAAAGCCTGTTTTAGTGGGATTGTTGCTGGTTAGTCTTATTACGGCTGGTGGTTTATCTTGGTTTGCTTCGGCTGATCCAGATGGATTGGAATGGTCAATCGCCAAAGCGACTGGACAACAAGAATTAAGTGAACCTGAGAATGATCTTTATACGATACTCGCTACTATCCAGAAAAAAGTTGCTTTTTTCCCTGAATATAATTTTAAAGCTGAAGAAAATGTCGCGACGAGTGTGGCAAATAGTAAAGGCGGAGAGTCATGGCCTGCGGTTAACAGTGGTACGTCTGTTGCTGGTTTAGTCGGTGCGATCATGACCTTACTGTTAGCAGGAATCATTGGAAAAGGTTTGCGTTTGGCCACAAAAAATAATTAATATAACCATCATAATCATCTTTGTAGCATTTTAGGAGTTACATATGAGTAAAATAGAATCCTATTGGTTAGATTTGAAACAATTGGATGAGATGGCAAGTAAGGCAACAATGATTCACCTGATCAATCCTTGTGTAAAGTTGCTTACGACTGTTATTTTCTTAATCGTTGTTGCTTCTTTTTCAAAATATGAGATCAGTGGTTTATTTCCTATGATGATTTATCCCATGATAGTGATTATTCTCGGCGAGCTGCCGATCAATCCTATCTTAAATCGTGTATTGCTGGCACTGCCGTTTGTCTTATTTATTGGTATTTTTAATCCTATTTTTGACCGAATACCTCTCGTGTACGTTGGACCTTTTTTCATTTCCGGTGGTTGGGTTTCTTTTATTTCCATTTTGTTACGTTTTATATTGGCGGTCACGGCGGCCTTGGTTTTAGTTGCAACGACAGGCATTGATGCGATTGGTATGGCTTTGCTGAGACTTAAGGTTCCCAAAGTCTTGGTGGTTCAACTGCTGTTTATGTACCGCTATTTATATGTATTGTTAGAAGAATTTATTAGGACCCTTCGTGCTTATTCTCTGCGCTCTTTTCATGGGGAAGGCATTCAATATGGAATTTGGGGTTCTTTATTAGGACAGCTTTTATTACGTACCATTGATCGAGCTCAACGCATTTATCAGGCTATGTTATGTAGAGGTTTTGATGGCGAAGTAAGGCTTAGAGGGCAAAAAAAGCTTGTAGGAATGGATGTCATCTATCTTCTTGGCTGGTCTGCGGTCTTTATTATTTTGCGCTTAGTTAATATTTCTCAGTGGTTGGGTACATTGCTCGTAGGGGGTTACTGATGAGCCATCATATTATTGAAATAAAAGAGTTAGAATATACCTATCCTGACAAAACAAAAGCTCTCAGTGGTCTTTCTTTGCGAATTGTACATGGTGAATCTGTGGCCATTGTTGGAGCAAATGGTGCCGGAAAGTCAACTTTACTATCTCATTTAATTGGTGTTTTGGTTCCGACGGTAGGGACTGTACGCATTGGAGATTATCCTTTGACGAAACAAACCTTATCTCATATCCGGCGTTGTGTGGGGATGGTTTTTCAAAATCCCGATGATCAACTTTTTATGCCGACGGTTTTCGATGATGTTGCCTTTGGACCTCTTAATTTAGGTCTTCCAATAGAAGAAGTTGAGCAACGGGTCATAGCGGCTTTAGAGACTGTGGGAGCTAGTCATTTAAAAGACCGCCCTCCTTATAAATTATCAGGAGGGCAAAAACGTTCTGTGGCTATTGCTTCCGTCCTTTCTATGCTGCCAGATATTTTAGTTATGGATGAGCCAACGTCAGGGCTTGATCCCAAAGCAAGACGCCAATTAATTCATTTGTTACAAAGTTTTACTCATACGAAAATTATTGCGACTCATGATCTAGACCTGGTGCTCGATTTATGTGAGCGCACCATTGTATTGTGTGATGGTATCATCATTGCCGATCGTCCTACAGTAGAAATTTTTAAGGATGAAGAATTGCTTAGCCGTGCTCATTTAGAAAAGCCAATGAGAATGCAAGGATGTCCTTTTTGCGGTCAAAAATGAGAACGAGCAGAATATCACTAAAGGAGTTTTTTTACATGCCACTTGAACGTGTTAAATCATTTCTTAAATCATTTCCAGACCTAAAAATTATCTTGTTTGACCAAAGTACTCATACTTCAGAATTAGCGGCTGAGGCTCTTGGTGTAAAACCTGCTCAGATTGCTAAAACACTAGTATTTTTAGCTGATGGTCAACCTTTATTAGTTGTCACCTGCGGTGATAAAAAAATAAACACTAAGAAATTGACTAAACTTCTTGGTGTGAAAAAAGTTCGATTTGCCGACGGAGAGACAGTCGCAGAGTCGACAGGTTTTCCCCCTGGTGGTGTATCGCCCATTGGCTTACTCAAAGAGATCCCTCTTTATTTAGATCAAAGTCTCTGGGATTTTGAGATTGTCTATGCAGCTGCTGGTACAGCTAATTCTGCATTACCAGTCAGTCCAGATCGATTGTGTGAAATTACTAAGGCAAAGGTCATCGATGTTTGCTGTTAACTTTATCATCGTTTTAAAAAAGAATCCTGCGCCTTTTGATGGTGCAGGATTCTTTGAGCAATGAGTGTGTCTTGGAGAAAGGATGTTACCTTATGCAAGAATATGTGATTCAAATTGATTTTATTGATCGTCCTGGCTTAGGTTATGAAATCTTTAGTCTGACAGAGCGAAATCATATTGATAAAATCGCTATGGAAGTATTACCAAATCAGGGAATGGTTATCAAATTTTGTTGTGATGGAATCAAGATGGCTCATCAATTAATGGATGAACTAAGGCGAGTGCCAGAGGTGAGGGCCGTAGACTTTCGTGATCAAATGCCTTATGAAGAACGGGAAGATACCTTAAAAACGATTCTTAATTCTGTGGATGAGGGAATTTTAGGCATTGACAAAGAAGGGAAAATCACACATATTAATGAAGTTTTTAGTAATTTGTTTCTTTCAATCGCCCAAGATGTAATCGGATGTGGGGTTGAAGAAATACTGGGAAAGAATCATTTTATTTCTGAAACCTTGCGTTCTGGCAAAACCTATACATTGCAAGAAGGCAGAGTAAAAAAAGTGGGTAAAAGGATTCGCTATCTGATGAGTAGTCAACCCATCATGAATGATCGTAGGCAAATTATTGGTGCTGTTGCTACTATTACAGATTTTAGGCAGGCTGAAGCGATTAGTTCTAAGGTGGATAAAATACGGCATTTGAAGACTTTTGATGAAATCATTTTTCAAAGTGAAAAAATGAGTCAGCTCATTACGGCGGCGCGGACGGTAGCGCGGAGTTGCTCTACTGTCCTCCTTCGTGGTGAAAGTGGTACGGGAAAAGAACTGTTTGCCAGTGCTTTACATACAGGAGGACCAAGAAGGCAAGCTCCTTTTATTGCCGTTAATTGCACTGCATTGCCTGAAAACCTGTTAGAAAGTGAATTGTTTGGTTATGAAGAAGGCGCTTTTACAGGGGCGAGTAAGGGTGGCAAACGTGGTTTGTTTGAACAAGCGGATGGCGGTACTTTATTTTTAGATGAAATTGGAGAATTACCTCTATTAGTTCAGGTGCGATTATTACGTACATTACAGGAAGGCACCATTCGTAGAGTGGGGGGAAGCAAAGAACTGAGGGTCGATGTCCGTATCGTTGCCGCAACTCACCGCAATCTTGAGGAAATGGTCCGCAAGGGAGAATTTCGTGAAGATCTATATTATCGTCTGAATGTGATTCCCTTTATTATTCCCTCTCTTAGGGAACGGAAAGAAGATATTCCTCTTCTCGCTCAACATCTGATCGGAAAAATTTGTGCCAAATTGCATAAACCGGAGGCTCATTTAACCCGAGATAGTGTAAGATATTTGATGAATCAGGAATGGCCAGGCAATGTAAGACAGCTAGAAAATACCTTAGAACGTATTATCAATTTACTTAATTCCCGGGAAATAACTCCTCATGATTTTGCCATATGGTCTGATATCGGAGAACCTACAGGAAAAGCACAGAATACCTTATTGGGAAAAAACATGATGCAGATTGAAATTCCAAATTTCGATACAGGATTTCGACTAAAAGAGGTTGTAGCTCATATTGAAAAAGAAATATTGATTAAAGTGTTGGAAAGATATCCTTCATCTCGATTAGCTGGGCAAGTTCTTGGAGTATCGAATACAACAGTACTGAATAAAATGAAAAATTATCGATTGTAAAGTAAGTTTGGTTTATGCCAAACCACAGCATAGAGGGACAACCATACTGTACTGACTTAAAATTGAGAAGGGGTATATTTTTTAATTCCATATAAAAGTGATAAGTTTTTTTCTCTATTGAGAAGAAAACTTATCACTTTTTTTTATCAGTTTCACCAAGAAAGGAGGAGTTCTCTTGATGTATCCTTTGGCATGAAACTTGCTTTATATCATAATAAGTGATTCATGGTAAGAACAAGGGGGATATAAAGATGGAAAGAACAGCAGAACCATATCGCATAAAAATGGTGGAACCAATTCGTAAGATTTCTCAAGAGGCAAGAATCGAGGCCTTAGAAGCTGCAGGGTATAATCCGTTTGCGCTGAAATCTGAGGATGTATACATTGACCTTCTCACTGATAGTGGTACTGGAGCAATGAGTGACCAACAGTGGTCAGCCATGATGCTCGGTGATGAATCTTATGCTGGCAGTAAGTCTTTTTATAAGGTTAAGAAGGCGGTTAAAGATATTTTCAACTATGATCATGTCATTCCGACTCATCAAGGACGAGGTGCAGAACAGGTTCTATTTCCTCACTTAATCAAACAAAAAGGCCAATATATTTTAGGTAATATGCATTTTGATACAACCATGGCATGGATTGAAATGAGTGGTGGGATTCCTGTTAATTTAGTCATTGATGATGCCTTTGATACGCAAAAGGAACACCCTTTTAAAGGGAATTTTGATTTGGAACGTTTGGAAAACTTCATTGTAGAGAAAGGTCCAGAAAATATTGCTTTTATTATTATAACTGTGACTTGTAACTCGGCTGGTGGGCAACCTGTATCCATGGAAAATGTTCGTGGCGTAAGAAAGATTGCCGATCAGTTTGGCATTAAAATTAATTTTGACTCTGCACGCTTTGCAGAAAATGCATATTTCATCAAAAAACGTGAAGTTGGTTATGCTCATAAAGAGATCAAAGAAATTGTGGCTGAAATGTATGGAATGGGCGATTTCTTAACGATGAGTGCCAAAAAAGATGCAATTGTCAACATGGGTGGCTTGATTGCAATTAAAGATGACGGACATTTATTTGCTGCAGCAAGTGCTTCTTGTGTACCTATGGAAGGTTTTGTTACCTACGGTGGTTTGTCAGGGCGGGATATGGAATGTTTGGCTGTTGGCCTGCATGAGGGGCTCGACTTTGACTATTTGGAAAATAGAATTGGTCAGGTGGAATATTTGGGAGCGGAATTGCGTAAACGTGGTATTCCCATACAGTGGCCTGTAGGCGGGCATGCTGTATTTGTAGATGCAGGGAAATTCTTGCCTCATATTCCTGCAGAACAATTTCCCGCCCAAGCTCTATCGAACGAACTTTATCTTCAAGCGGGTGTTCGGCCAGTGGAAGTTGGCTCATTGTTACTTGGGCGTGATCCAGAGACTGGGGTACAGAAAAAAGCGGGTGTCGAGTTCATGCGCTTAACCATCCCTCGGCGTGTATATACTGATCGTCATATGGATGTGATTGTTGATGCACTCGCAAAAATTTGGGAACGACGCGATCAAGTTAAAGGACTAGAGTTTACTTATGAACCTAAGGTATTACGTCATTTTCTCTGTCGGTTAAAGCCAATTGAGTCTTAGCGAAATGAAAAGATAAATCATGATAAACAATACACACCCTGCCACTCTGGTTAGCCAGAGTGAGCAGGGTGTGATTTTTTCAATCTTACAGATGCTTTATATTTGTCCGCCATTATCTTGCAGACGTTTAATGAGACGTTCTTTTGCGTCATACAAATGTGATTTGATGGCTATTTTGGCATCTGAAAAATTTCGGCATTTTAATGCCTCGACGATAGAATAATGCTGATTAATCGCGGTCATGACCATTTCTTTCGTGATTAAGGAATGTTCAACTGCCCAGAAATGGTAATTCATAAGTCCTAAGTAAATGTCGGCATTTTTCTTGTTATTTGCCAAATTGATAAATTCAATGTGGAATTGTAAATTGTAATTGGATTTAAGAAAAGATTCAAGAGGGGCATTTTCGATTAAAGAAGAAGCACGATCAAGTATTTTTTCCAGTTGCTCAATCTTTATGTTCAATTCTGATTCAGGTAAGGTTGGTAATTTTTCTAATACCCAATATTCGATCATCAGTCTTGTGTCAATCAGATCAAGGACGTCATCAATTTCAATGGCAACGACGAAGGTTCCGACCTTGGAAACTGTCTTAACAAGTCCATCCATTTCTAAACGGTTTAATGCATCGCGAATCGGGGTTCGGCTCACACCGAGTTGGGCTGATAATTCGGGAATGGATAGTTTGTGATTAGGTGCAAATTCTCTCCGAATAATGCGGTCTTTCAAAAGGAGGTAAGTTTTATCCCACAGATTAGAATTGTCAATTCTAGGTAATTCCATATTTAAATCCCTCATTTTCCGAATGATAATAACTGTTACATCTATAAAATATAGTTTAATTAAGTAATCTTTGTCAAATTTTTTTTGAAAAAATGATATAACAGATAATTTATATTATTCATGCTTGTCAGTATTGACAGTTTTTCCTTGATGGAGTATCATGAAGATGTTACATGTTGTATACAACATGTAACAGAAAATTCTTATTTAACAGATATGAGGTGATTCCATTGCCTAAGTTGTTAGTGATTGCAGATGATTTAACAGGGGCAAACGATACAGGTGTCCAATTTAGCAAGTTTGGATTGCAGACAATCGTACTACTTGGATCTGAAAGGGCAGAAGCATTAGTCAATCATGCAGATATTCTCGTTCTAGATACAGATAGTCGTGCAGAGGCTTCTTTCGTTGCCGCAAAGCGAGTGACTAAGGCTTGCAAAATCGTAGAGCAACTTGACATACCTCATCTGTATAAAAAAATTGATTCAACATTACGAGGAAATATTAAGGCAGAGATTTCCGCTGCTTGTACAGCATTTAAGCCTATGATTACAGTCATTGCACCAGCCTTTCCCAATACGTGCAGAGTGACAATCGGTGGACATCAACTATTGGAAGGTATGCCGATCTCCATGACAGAGATTGCTCATGACCCTAAGACGCCTGTGACAGAGTCATGGATACCTCACTTATTGTCAAGAGAAGATGGCAAAGTTGGTATAATCCCCTTAGAAAAAGTAATGGGTGGCTCTTCAGTCATTTATGAAGAAATCATCAAACATGTAAAGCTTGGTGAGGATTGGCTGGTTTTTGATGCAGTCACTGAAGAAAATTTGCGTGATATTGCCCAAGCCGCCGCTCAATTTGAACGAGTGTTATGGGTAGGCTCAGCTGGACTTGCACAGCAATTATCAACAGTTTTGGAGTGGGGTAAGAACGAAGAAAAAAAATCGCCCCTTCTATCCAATCATCATTTACGTCTTGTCGTTGCTGGTAGTGTGAGCGCAGTCACACAAAAACAAATTAAGACTTATATTGAAAAAAAATCCGTTCCTTATATTCTACTTGATTCTGTGGCTGCTGTTTTGATGCCAGACCAAGAAATAGAACGAATTATATTGGCTGCAAGGAAATTCTTACAAGAAAAGGACTTAGTTATTTATTGTTCTAACGATAAAGAGGTTGTAGAGGAAGTCATAGCAGCTGGAAAAAGTATTCATATAGATTCTACAGAAGTGGGAATTCGAATTGCCATGGTACTAGGGCAAGTCGTAGCCCAATTAGGTAAAGAAGGATTGGCAGGTTTATTTTTGACCGGTGGTGAAACGGCAGTCAGTTCCTGCCGAACATTACAGGCAACTGGAATTGAAATTTTACAAGAAGTCGTATCAGGTATTCCTGTAGGCAAACTAATCGGTGGTCCATTGCATGGTTTAAATGTCATCACAAAAGCCGGTGCTTTTGGTAATGAGTATGCGATCATTGAAGCCATGAAATTTTTTGAAAATTGAAAGGAGATTTACGATGAAACCAATCCTTGGAATTACGATGGGAGATGGAGCAGGCGTTGGTCCAGAGATTATCATCAAAGCCTTATCTGATCAAGGAATGTATGATATTTGTAGACCTTTAGTTATTGGTGATAAAAAAATGATGGAAAGAGCGAATGCTATCATCAATTCTGGGTGTCGCTGCCGCGTTGTATCTCATCCACGAGAAGCAAGTGGAGAATTTGGTATCATTGATATCATTGATCTTGATAATCTTCCAGCTGATCTGACCTTTGGTCAAGTGAATCCACAAGCTGGGAAGGCAGCCTTTGAATACATTGAGAAAGCCGCAGAATATGCCCTCAAAAATGAAATTCAGGCTATTATTACAGCTCCGATCAACAAAGAGGCTGTGAATTTAGCAGGATACCATTATCCAGGACATACAGAAATATTAGCTCATTTTGCTCAAGAAAAAAATTATTCCATGCTCCTTTATAGCAAAAACTTAAGTGTCATTCATGTTTCAACACATGTTGCATTACGTGATGCATGTGACATGGTAAAAAAAGATCGCATTGAGCGTGTTGTTGCCTTGGCAGACGATACCATGAAACTCATTGGTCTAGAAAAACCACGGATTGCTGTTGCTGGACTGAATCCACATTGTGGAGAAAATGGCATGTTTGGTAAGGAAGATCTACTAGAAATTGTTCCAGCAGTGGAAGAATGCAGTCGATTAGGTTTTTGCGTCCAAGGTCCTATTGCACCAGATACAGTCTTTTATCGCGCAGCCATTAAAAATGACTTTGATGTCGTTGTGGTCATGTATCATGATCAAGGACATATTCCTCTTAAATTGCTAGACTTTCATAATGGTGTGAATGTGACTGTTGGTTTGCCTTTTATTCGGACTTCTGTGGATCATGGTACAGCATTTGATATTGCGGGTCATGGAATTGCCGAAGGCCAAAGTATGAAGGAAGCCATTAAACTTGGTGCTCAAATGGCAAAAGTTAAGTTTGCCAAGCTTTAAAATAAATCAAAATTTAGAAACGTTCAGCGGAAAGGATGATGATTATGTTTAAACCACAAGGTATTATTGCTCCAATTCTTACCCCATTAACTGAGGATGAAAAATTCAATGAACTGGAAATGCGCAATCAAATTAATCGTTTAATCAATGCAGGAGTTAGCGGTATTTTTCCTTTAGGAACCAATGGTGAATTTTATGCATTTTCAAAAGAGGAAAAAATTGAAATCATTAAAGTAACGATTGACGAAGTAAAAGGCAGAGTACCTGTATATGTAGGTACTGGTTGCGTTACAACCCAAGAAACAATTGAATTGTCAAAAATTGCCGAGGAACTCGGAGCTGATGTATTATCCGTTATATCACCATATTTCTCTGGTATTTCACAAGATAATTTATATGATCATTTCAGCAGTGTAGCAAAAGCAGTTAAATTACCAATCCTTCTTTATAACATTCCAGCCAGAACAGGCAATAACATTGACTATACGACCGTAAAAAAATTAGCAAAATATGAAAATATCATTGGTATTAAAGATAGCAGTGGTAATTTTGATAATACGTTAAAATATATCGAAAATACAGATCCGCGTTTAAGCGTACTCGCTGGCAGTGATTCTTTGATCTTGTGGACATTGATGGCAGGCGGTACAGGTGCTATTTCTGGTTGTTCCAATGTATTCCCAGAACTCATGGTTAGTATCTATGAACTCTGGTCACAAGGTAAACTTGAAGAAGCAAATGAAGCCCAAAAGAAAATCAGACCATTCCGTAATGTAATGCAAATGGGCAATCCAAATTCTGTTGTTAAACGTGCAGCTAATTTATTGGGGTATCCAATGGGGCCAGGTCGCGCACCTTCCAATTGTAACAAACCTGAAATTGATGCTGCCTTACTTGAAGTTTTTAAATTATACAAATAAGAATCAAAAAAAATTATGATAGGAAAAAATGATTGGAGAATCGACTATGAGTAACGTTTATTCCTTGTTAAATATCGGGAAAATTGTAGCTGGTGCTGGCTGCATTGAACAAATAACAGAGATTGTAACTGATTATGACGCTAAAAATGTAGTCATCATTACTGACCAAGGTGTTTGGAATTCTGGGTTGGTAGAAAAACCAAAAGCTTTATTAGAAGCAGCAGATATTAATGTTCATATCATTAATGATACTCCACCTGAACCTACCGTTGACCAAGTGAATACTATTTTTGAAGCTGCCCGAGAGTTTGAATGCCAAATGATCATTGGGATTGGCGGCGGTAGCTCTATGGATGCGGCTAAACTGGTTGCCTTATTATTGACCAATGATGTAGCGCTGCGTGATCTAGTAAAAGGTAAAGCACAAATCAAACGTCGCGGTGTACCGACTCTCATGGTTCCGACTACAGCAGGTACTGGTTCTGAAGCAACACCCAATGCCATTGTGTTAGTACCAGAAGAAGAACTTAAAGTTGGAATTGTTAACGGAAAAATGGTACCAGATTGTGTCATATTGGATCCAATGATGACTATTAATTTGCCTAAACATATTACGGCAAATACAGGGATGGATGCTCTATGTCATGCCATTGAATGTTATATCTCTAAAAAAGCCAATCCTCTCAGTGATACTTTTGCCCTGAAAGCAATTACCTTGATTTCTCGCAGTATTCGCACTGCCTACAATGATGGTCATAATTTAGCAGCGCGGGAAGACATGCTGCTAGGAGCCATGTTTGGCGGTATCTCCATTGCAACTTCCAGTACCACTGCTGTACATGCTTTATCCTATCCACTAGGTGGTAAATATCATATTCCTCATGGCTTATCCAATGCCATTTTGCTACCAGGCGTGATGAAATTTAATTTGGATGTCTGCGAAGAAAAATTCAAAGAGATTGCAGTTGCTATGGAACTTGAACTTTCAGGTTGTACAACGAGAGAAGCTGCTGAAAAAATGATTGATAATTTATATTCTATGATTGAAGATCTTGATGTAACATGTGACTTAGCAGCAAAAGGTATTAATGAAGCAGTTCTTGATGATTTGATTGAAGCCGCTTCCAAAGTCACTCGTTTACTCGATAATAATCCTAAAGTTGTAACAAAAGAAGATATGAGAGCAATTTATCGAAACTTATTATAAAATTTAATACTAGGATAGATGTTTCTGGAATGAAGAAGCCAGAAACATCTACAATAAGTTGAATTATCAGAGTCTTGGAATCATTTGGAATCATTTGGAATCATCTTGTTTTATTTGTTAGTCATTATAAATAATAAGGAGTGTTATCATGAAAGAATTTAGTTCTGCAGATACCTTAATTATCCTAGGGATTATCATCGCGTATATTCTTTTTACCACTTGGTTGACATTTAAACTCCGTAGTAAGGACTCTGAACAGTTTATGAGGGCTTCCCGTTCTATGCCAGCGGTTGTTGTTGGGATTTTGCTAATGTCTGAATTTATTGGTGCCAAATCTACAGTGGGAACAGCTGAATCAGCTTTTAAATACGGTATGGCAGCGGCTTGGTCTGTGCTTGGTGCATCCATAGGTTATTGGTTATATAGTCTGTTCATGGTGAAACGATTATACGGATCAGGTGAGTTTACGATTTCTGGAGCTATTGCTCAAAAGTATGGTAAATCCACAAAATATGCTGTTTCTATTATCATGATGTATGCCCTGCTCTTAGTAAACGTTGGTAACTACATTAGTGGTGCGGCAGCCTTGTCTACCGTAATCAAAATGAGCTTGCCAATCTCCATGTGTATTATCGCAGTGGTCAGTACCTTCTATTTTGTGTATGGTGGTCTTAAAGGTGTTGCCTATGTTACCGTTTTACACAGTTTCTTTAAATATATGGGAATTTTGATTATCACAGGTGTAGCCTTATCGATGACTGGTGGTATTACTCCAATGATAGAAAAAATGCCAGCCTTTTACTTTACTTGGGACGGTAAAATCGGTGTAACTACCATCTTTGCTTGGGTTATTGGTACAGTTGGTGCTATATTTTCTACCCAATTTGTGGTACAGGCTATTTCCTCTAATAAAAGTGCTGAAGATGCCAAAAAATCAACAATGTATGCAGCCCTATTTTGCTTACCTTTAGGTTTCCTCCTAGCGCTTATCGGTGTAGCTGCTAAATTCCTTTATCCAGACATGAATGCTCTTTACGCTTTGCCAATCTTTATGCAAAGTATGAGTCCATATTTAGCAGGGATCGTAGCTACTTCTCTTGTGGCTTCCGTATTTGTTGCCGTCAGTACAGTTGCCTTAGCGATTGCTTCACTGGCAGTTAAAGATTTCTATGTTCCTTTCTATAAGCCTACTCCAGAAAAAGAATTTAGAATGACACGTATCTTCTCGGTCATTATTGGGTTCATACCTTTAATCTTCGTTTTCTTCGTACCAGAAATCTTAAAACTATCCTTCTTTACTCGTGCAATTCGCTTATCTATTTCAGTAGTGGCCATGATTGCGTTCTACCTGCCCTTCTTCAATAGTACTCGCGGTGCCAACTTAGGACTATTAGGTGCAGCGATAGCTACTAGCGGATGGTATATTATGGGTGATCCGTATGGCATTGACAACATGTATATCGCATTAATTTCTCCAGCCATCGTAATGCTGATTGAAAAAATGTTCCATTGGAATAATACAACTCATACAAAAGATCGAGAATAATTTGACGACTATTCTCTGAAAAAGATAGTATAAACCTGAATTATTCACGTAAACCATAAAAACTGGCGTAATGCCAACAAAATCAACCATCACACGAGCTACAGCCTTTCACCTAATAGGTGAAGATTAAAAAACATACAAAATGGTGATTCTTTATATGAGGTTCAGGCTGTGGAAGCATTAATGCGCTATGCTAAGATGCCTTTGCGGTTAACGGAAATTGGTTTTGTCAAAACGCTGAAAAATATGGAATTGCTGTATGACGCGTTAATCAAGAGTCTTGGAATTGCTGAAAATCCGGAACGTATTTCCGCATTGAAGGCGGCATTGGACTATGCAATGTAATCTAACTTTATTTAGATCAATAAAAGATTCAATATCCCATTTGTGATGTAAGTCATAAATAGCATAAATATCTTGAGCAGAATCCCATAAAGTTCTTTGAATCTTTAGATTTGGATGAAGTTCGCGGAGAATAGTAAGAGTAACCACAGATTGAACCGATTTGATGGACGCTGAGAACGCCTCTATAACTAACCAAGCGAAAGGAAGATTATAATTATGAACAAAAAACATGAGGTAATTATTGTTGGAGCAGGACTTGCCTCTCTTGCGACAGCAGCCCGTTTAACGGAATTTGGAATTAAAAATATTGGTATTTATGCAACAGGATATGGTGGAACACCTTATGTTGCAGCAATTAACTTTGTACTGCCAGACAATCCATATGGCGATACAGTAGAACAATATTATGCAGACATGCTTCATGCCGGGTATGAAATAAACAATCGTAACTTGGTAAAAGATATGACATCCCATACAATGGAGGGTTATAATCTCTTAAGACGATGGGGGATAGATTTTGCTCAAAATCCAGATGGAACGACTAAGTTACGTCACTTATCAGGACACACATATCCTCGCTCCCTATGTTCTACGACCGGGCTTATAGGCGTTGACATTGTAAAAAAACTCAAAGAAAAACTAGAAAAAATTGGCGTTACCGTAAATATGGGATATGAGTGTGTGAAGGTATTAACAGACAAAAAGAAAGTATCTGGAATTACAGTAATTAGTCCAGAAAAGCAGGTTCAGAATATCTATGCACCTGTTGTGATTGCAGGGTGGGGAGGTGTAGGAAATCTCTTGGGAACATCCACTTATCCTCATGATGTTAAAGGAAATATACTTGCAATGGCGAAAGATGCAGGAGCAAATTTAGTAGATATTGAATTCCTGGAGTATGAACCTATGGTAGTAATCAGTCCTCAAGGAGCTGTAGGTGAGCCTTGCCCAACTGCTATGCTTGGAGAAGGTGCTTATTTACTTAATACTAAGAACGAGCGTTTCATGCTAAAGGTACGTCCACAAGGGGAAGGTGGATCTCCTAAAACATTGATTAATAAACAGATTTGGAAAGAAGTCGATGCGGGAAATGGAACAATACATGGTGGGGCATGGGTAGATCTTCGTCATATTAACCACGAAGTTATAAAAGGATATCCATGGTTTTACAATCGCTTGATGGAGAATGGGGTTGATCCATGCAGTGAACTAGTTGAAGTCGGACCGATGGCTCATAGTTTCTCAGGAGGTATTCAGGTGGATACAGATTACCAGTCTAATATTCAAGGGTTCTATGCAGTTGGCGAGGCTTGTGGAGGAGTACATGGAGCGTGTCGATGTGCCGGAAATGCAGCAAGCCAAGCAACGATGTCCGGATTGCTTTGTGCGGAAGCAATCGTGCGTAAAGGCATATCTGGAGCCGATGTAAAAGAGTATTCGGCAGATTATAATTCGTGCGATGAAATTTATGATAGAGTTGCTCCTGAAATTAAAGAAATTGCCGCAAAAGCTCTTGGGATATATCGCAGCGGCCAAACACTATCTAAGGCTAAGGAAACCTTAGATAAGATACTGGCTTCAGAGGAGATAGCAAAAGATACTCGGACTATGCAAATTGCGAAATCTGTGGATTTGATGGTATGTGCAGCTCTTAACAGAAAAGAAAGCCGTGGCGCCCACATGCGCCTAGATTATCCTGAAGCATCACTGGAATATGAAAAAGAACTTACAATATAGGATTTGATCTGCGGCGAATTCTAGTAACTTAAAGATCCTTGCTTGCTGGGCACATTATCTGAGAAAATTATTATTGCCGATATTCATGCAAAGTATGAGTCCATATTTAGCAGGAATTGTAGCAACTTTTCTTGTAGCTTCCGTATTTGTGGCCGTAAGTACCGTTGCATTAGCGATTGCTTCACTGGCAGTCAAGGATTTCTATGTTCCTTTTTACAACCCTACTCCAGAGAAAGAATTTAAAATGACACGTATTTTCTCAGTAATTATTGGGTTCATACCTTTAATCTTCGTTTTCTTTGTACCAGAAATCTTAAAGCTATCCTTCTTTACTCGTGCCATTCGCTTATCTATCTCAGTAGTAGCCATGATTGCCTTCTACCTACCATTTTTTAATAGTACACGTGGGCCAACTTAGGACTACTGGGTGCAGCGGTTGTTACCAGCGGATGGTATATTATGGGTGATCCATATGGCATTGATAATATGTATATTGCTTTAATTTCTCCAGCCATCGTGATGCTGATTGAAAAAATGTTCCATTGGAATAATACAACTCATACAAAAGATAGAGTGTAACTTGAGTATAACTTAATGAGCATTCTTAAAAAATCTAATACAAATATGCAAAAAGGCAGGACGATGAAATTGAGTACGATAGAAAAAACAGACAGCACAGTTACCCTAGGGCATCTATATCAAGTAGAAAATGATTCTGAAAGAATCGAGGCATTATTGCCCAATCATTGTGTACAAAGTCATGCATCAAATATCATGCCACTCGACAATGGAGATTTCTTATGCGTGTGGTTTGCAGGCAGCCAAGAAGGGATTGCAGATATTTCAATTTATATGTCACGACTCTGCCAAGGACAATCAGAATGGACAGAGCCAGTCAAAATGTCAGAAGATCCTACAAGATCAGAACAAAATCCGATCTTGTTTCCAACTCCTGATGGGAAATTGTGGCTCCTTTATACAGCGCAAAAATCTGGAAATCAAGATACAGCGATTGTCAGATATCGTATTTCGGACGATAATGGTCATACATGGGGGTCTATTGAAACATTATTCGATACTCCAGGTACCTTTGTTCGCCAGCCTATTGTAGTACTTGATAATGGGGAGTGGCTCGTTCCCATCTTTTATTGCAATGTAACTCCAGGCAAGAAGTGGGTAGGCGATGATGACACAAGTGCTGTGAAAATTTCCGCTGATCAAGGGAAAACATGGACCGAGTATCCAGTACCTAATAGTGTTGGATGTGTTCATATGAATGTCGAGAAGTTACACGATGGAAGTTTACTAGCCTTATACAGAAGTCGTTGGGCGGACAATGTTTATCTGAGCCGTTCGAAGGATAATGGCAGGACTTGGACAGAACCTGTGGCGACAGAACTACCAAATAACAATTCATCCATTCAGTTTACAGTGCTAAATAATGGACATTTAGCAATTGTATTCAATAATATAAATGCGACGAGTGCTAACGAGCGTAGACTATCTTTGTATGATGAAATTGAGGATGAGGAAGATAGTGAAAGTGTTGTAGTAAAAGCGCTAGTGGCTACTGAAGAGGTTGATCCAAACAAAAAGACAGCATTTTGGGGAACTCCAAGAGCACCAATGACAATTGCTATTTCAGAAGATAATGGTCAAACGTGGCCGTACAAGCGAGACATTGAAGTTGGCGATGGTTATTGTATGACTAATAATTCTAAAGAAAAATTAAATCGAGAATATTCCTATCCATCCATCAAACAAACCTCTGACGGGAAAATTCATGTTACATTTACGTATTTTAGACAGACCATTAAATATGTTCGCGTGACAGAAGAGTGGGTTAAGGGGTAAAATAGTTAAAGAAGAAGAGACTGCCTTTGCGAAAGAAAGCAAGGGCAGTCTCTGAAAATAACAAAAGGCAGGTAGATGATCATGATAGTTGGGCATTTATTAAACATTGAAAATGAGATAAATTTGTATCCAGCAGGATTACAAGCTGGCTTGAAATTTCTCTTAGAAACGGATCTTTCTCTTTTGTCATTAGGAAAGCACGAAATTCAAGATGGTATGTTCGCCATGGTTGCAGAATATGAGACTGAGCCAAAAGAAGAACGTAGACCTGAAGCACATCAAAAGTATTTAGATATACAATATATCTGTTCAGGACAAGAAATCATAGGCTCTGGTCCATTAGCAGCAGTTTCTGAAGTGGATGAAGATTGTCTTGAAGCACGGGATATTATATTTTACAAAGGTATTTCAGCAGAGACGGAAATCATCCTATCGCAAGGAATGTTTGCAGTTTATTTTCCATGGGATGCTCATAGACCTAATTGTAATGTTGGAGAGAAAGCTGGCAAGATTCGCAAAGTCGTGATAAAAATAGAGATGGATAGTTTATAATGCTCCTAAAAGATCAAGTTGCAATTATAACTGGTGCAACCAGAGGCATCGGTAAATCTATTGCATTAACCTTAGCTAAGCAAGGAGCTTCTCTCGTTATCAATGGTAATCATGAGAAATTATTACATGAATTGGCTGCAGAGATCGGAAAGCTTGGGCAAAAATGTTTAATCGAAATCGGAGATATTGCAGATCCTACTACAGCAGCTGCCATTGTAAAAACAGGGATGGATCATTTTGGACGCATTGATATTCTTGTCAATAATGCGGGAATTAATATGCGAACACCTACATTAGAAATGAACATTGATGACTGGCAAAAAGTCATGAATGTGAATTTGAATGGGACGCTTCATACCTGTATGGCTGTTTTACCATATATGATTGAACAAAAATACGGTAAAATTGTCAATGTATCATCTTCAACGGCTAAAACACCTCATCGGAATGCTTCGCCTTCTTACGGCGCATCAAAAGCCGGTGTGAATTATCTGACTCAGCATCTCGCCCTCGAAATGGCAAAGCATAATATCTATGTAAATGGAGTGTGTCCTGGCCCTATCGAAACCGATATGAGCACACAGTGGACTGCTGAATACCGAGAGCAAGTTTTATCGAGAATTCCCCTAGGTAAGCTAGGAAAAGCGCAAAATGTAGCGGATGCAGTGCTATTTTTAGCTTCTAGTATGTCTGATTTTATAACTGGGGAGACCATTAATATTAATGGCGGAACCTATATGAACTAGTAAATTCAATGTAATCATAAAGAACCACGTCTTATCATAAGGCGTGGTTCTTTGTGATAGATGAAGGGATGAAGGTTGTGTCTTGTAATAATCTGCTAGGGGGAATTTGAGATAAAAGGGGCGTAAGATGAGAGCGTACTATGAGGTGATGTTGTATAATAAGAAGATGTTGGGTTTTCAAATGAGGTGTATGAAATGAAAAGACTACCAATTGAAGATATTTTAATAAATTTACAAGAAAAACTCAGTTTTCATCAGAATGCTGTTCTTGTAGCGCCACCGGGAGCGGGGAAAACAACTCGCATTCCCTTAGCCCTGCTCGAAGAACCTTGGCTTGCTGGGAAACGGATTGTGATGCTAGAGCCTCGTCGTTTGGCAGCTCGCTTTGCGGCTCGTTATATGTCGGCACTTCTTGGTGAACAAGTGGGAGAAACTGTTGGTTATCGCATTCGCTTTGATACTTGTGTTGGTCCGAAGACGCGGATTGAGGTCATTACAGAAGGCATTTTGACTCGCATGTTGCAAAGTGATCCAATGCTAGAAAATGTAGGAATCATCATTTTTGACGAATTTCATGAGCGTAGTATACATGCTGATTTGGGATTAGCCCTATGCTTGCAGTCCCAAGGGATACTAAGGGAAGATCTAAAGATTCTAGTCATGTCTGCCACCTTAGATGCAGTTCCTATCGCAAAATTGATGGGTGATGCACCAGTGATTGTCAGTGAAGGTTTGTCTTTTCCTGTAGAAACTCACTATTTAGCTAGGTCTATTGATGGTCCAATCGGTCTAGCGACAATTCATAAAATAAAAGAAGCCCTTACAGAGACCCAAGGTGATATATTAGTATTTTTACCAGGGGTGAGAGAAATCAATTGGGTGTCATCCCGTCTAATGGACGATGGTATTGGGCAACATATGGCAATCGCTAAGTTATATGGCGCTCTGCCACAGACTGCTCAGGATATTGCTATATTACCAGACCCTACAGGTAAACGGAAGATTGTTCTTGCTACATCCATTGCAGAAACGAGTATTACGGTTGAAGGTGTACGCGTTGTGATTGATAGTGGTTTTATGCGTGTTCCGCGATTTTCACCGCGTACAGGAATGATGCATTTGTCGACTGTAAAGGTATCACGAGGGTCGGCTGATCAACGCCGTGGACGGGCAGGGCGAATCGCACCAGGCATTTGTTATCGGTTATGGACGCAGCAAGAAGAATTGACTCATGAACTACAAAGTACTCCGGAAATCATGGAGGCTGATCTTGTACCACTGGCTCTAGAACTAGCTGCCTGGGGGGCGAATCCAGACGAGTTATTGTGGCTTGATCCACCTCCTCAGGCTGCTTTTTCTCAAGGTAAGGAACTCCTTCAGCAACTCGGTGCATTATCTGTAGATGGAAAGATTACGGATCATGGGCGTAAGATGGCGAAGGTTGGACTTCATCCACGTCTTTCTCATATGATCCTACGAGCCATTTCCTTAGGGTATGGCAACTTAGCCTGTGAGATTGCCGCACTGCTTGGACAACGAGATCTGTTTCAAGGAGACAAGAGTAGACCAGATGCTGATTTGCGTTTGCGTATTGAAGCCCTTCGTCAAAATAGCTCAAAGTTAACCTCAGACTATTCTTTAGGATATACCATAGACGCTAGTTTGCACCGACGTTTACAGGGTGATATTCGCCATTGGAAACAGCTTTTTGCTGTACCACGGGGGCAAGTGGATGATCAGGATGTGTGCGGTTTATTATTAGCCTTTGCCTATCCAGATCGAATTGGTCAGGGGCGGGGAGATGGTCGTTTCCTATTACGAAATGGGCGTGGTGCTGCTTTTAAAGAACCACAGGCTTTAGCAAAAGAACCTTATCTGGTAGCAGCTGAACTTGGGGGCGAAGGTAGTTCAGAAAATCGTATTTTTTTGGCGGCACCTATTAGTGAAAGCGACTTAAAGAAACACTTTAAGGACCAGATTGTAGTGAAAGAAAGTATTGCCTGGGATCATGATGCGCAAGCTGTAAGAGGACGACGGTCTGAAGTATTAGGATCTCTAGTCTTGACGAATAACCCTTTGAGCAATCTTGATACAGAGCAAGTTTTATCAGCCTTAATCGCAGGGATTCGGCAGGAAGGAATCTCAATTCTTCCTTGGTCGAAAAAAGCTAGTCAATTTCGCCAACGTCTCGATTTTATGTATGATTCTCAGTCTGAGTGGCCCGATGTATCGGATGAGGGCTTACTAGAACGTTTGGAGGAGTGGCTTGGTCCTTATTTATATGGTATGACGAGTCGTAGTCAGCTCGAGCGTCTGCAAATGGTAACGATCTTGGAATCCATGCTAACCTGGCAACAACGTCAGCATCTTGATGAGTGGGCACCGACTCACATTACTGTTCCCAGTGGTCAACGCATTCCTATTGATTATAGCCATCAGGGCAATCCTATCTTAGCTGTACGTTTGCAGGAAATGTTCGGTTTGAAGGAGACACCTCTTATTGGACAAGGAAGAGTACCTTTGACCTTACATTTGTTGTCGCCCGCCCAGCGTCCGATGCAAGTAACAAAGGATTTAGCAAGTTTTTGGGAAAACACATATTTCGAAGTAAAAAAAGATCTGATGGGGCGTTATCCTAAGCACTATTGGCCTGATAACCCTCTAGAAGCAATGCCAACTCATCGTGTTCGGCCTCTTGCTAAGAGTTAATTTTAATAAGAAATCCCCTAGGCTAGCTCAGCTTGAACTGAACTCGTCTAGGGGATTTCTTACTTTAATCGAAGACTTTGTTTTTAACCTTTTTGCGGAGTAATGGACATGTCTTTATACTTTTCAGTAAACCAATCAATTAATTGTCGTCCGACGCTTGGTTTATCGGGAAGATCAGGGAGATTGTGAGGAGTAAACCAATCAGCAGCAACGATTTCATCATTATCAATTTTGATTTCTTCCGTTACAGCCTTAGCTGTGAAGGCTACCATTAATGAGTCAGGGAAGGACCAAGGTTGGCTACCGAAATACTTAATATTTTCGACCTCAATTCCCACTTCTTCTTTTAACTCTCTTATGACGCATTCTTCAATGGTTTCTCCTGGCTCTACGAAACCTGCGATGACACTATAGCGGTTGGGAGGAAAACGTTTGGAACGTGCCAATAAAAGTTGATTTTCTTTCACTACAGCTACAATGATAGCTGGAGAAATACGAGGGTAAACAAGATGACCACAATTTGAGCATTTCATTGCAATTTCAGACGATAAAAGGTTCATACTGCTACCACAACAACCACAAAATTTAGTCGTTTTCATCCAGTTAAAAAGATGGAAGGCACGGCAAGCAAACCAAAAATATTCATCATCCATGTTCCCATATAAAGGTCTTACTGCTTTAAAAGAAAATCCAGCAGGAATATTTTCTTTACTGATACTGGCAATGAAACATTCCTGTTCATGAAAAATACCAATAGACTGAGCATCTATAGGCTGATTGGTGAATCCTTTCAGATCACTTCCGCATGGGATCGTGATCACGCCGTCCTCGTCTTTCACTAAGATCTCATCCTTATGAAATAAAAACCAGTATGTATCATTAGGGAGTGCCTCTAATGCTTCATGATTCATTATCTTTACCACCTTACCATTTAAATGTAGATTCTATCTACCATATTACCATAAAAATAGAAATTACTCTCCCCTAAATAAGATTTTTTTATAAATGTATGTTATAAAAAATGCAGTGCGCAACTAACCTCAGCATAATATCATGGCTAAGATTAGGGGAGTTTTAAGGAGGATGATAAGAGTGTATTAAGAGAGGTAGTGATTATAACAAGATTTGAAAATCCAATATGGATAGATTAGTTGAGAAAATTATTGTTAAGTAAATGTGAAAAAAATTAAATTTACATTCCAAAATGGTTTAAATTAAATAAAGCTATTCTTAGTATAAACATTTGATAAATATTTAGCAATGTTAAAAAGTCTAAATATTGCGATAGTTATATTGACATTAATTAATAATTAAATTAATATTGACTTATGGTCAATCGTATAAGTTAATGTTTAAAATATTAATGGCAATAAATTTAGAGGAGGTGATTAATATATGCGATTCACGCTTGAAATGGTTTTAGCAAATGAACAATTAGCAATTGATTATCGCACTGTAATTTTGAGTTATTTTAAAAATGGACTATCAAAATATTTAAATGGATCCTATTTTGATAAATATTATGCCTCATCTGTCAGAAAACCTTTTTCCTTTGCAGCATGGCTAGGTAAAGCTCAGTTCTGTAGTGATAAGATTCTAGTACCATCGAAACGTATTAAAATCCATTGGAGTACTGATTCTTTTGAAGCTGGTATCGTTTTCTATAATGCATTTACAGAACAAAAGAATAACTGGTATCCATTGCCACTTGGCAATTCGATGAGAATGGAACAGATTGCGATTGAAAAAGAAGAAGTGATTACAACTACTGATATTGAAGTTGTATTTGTTTCACCACTTTGTGTTCGGAACCATAATAAGGAAACTAATAAGGATCAATATTATTCGTATGGCAAAGAGGGGTTTAATGAAAGTTTACGCGAAGTATTAGAACAGGAATTATCTTATCATGGTGGCTTGTATAATGGGATGCTGAATGACTTTTACCTGGAGCCTATTAATTGTAAAAAAACTGTTATAAAATATCACAAACAATCAATAGAGGCAACGTTAGGTACATTTCGTATGCATGGTGCAATACCATTACTTACGCATTTTTACTTAGCGGGATTTTCAAGTAAGCGTTCTGCCGGATTCGGATACTTTGATATCATAAAACAAGGGAGGTGAAGATGTGGGAAGAATAGTAACTCTGACGCTGAATGATGCTTTATACAATGCAGGGCTTTTAGGTTTCTTGCGAATTTGTAGGAAAAGTAATCTGCCGGTGCAAGAAGTTGGTAATACTATCAATTTTGACAGTGATATATTAAAAGATTTCACTTCACACTATTTGCAAACCTTAATAGATACTTTTAGAGATGATATAATTTATTCAGAAATTATGGAAAATTATAATCGAATAGTACCACTTAATATGAATCAGGAAGAAAATTATAAAAAATTTGATGAAAGCTTTAAATATATCGCTGATAAATTAAAGCGTGCCTCGTATTTGGCTGGATATGAAATTATTAAAGCACGTGGTGATTTATATGATTTTGAAGTTGAAGTAAAAACAATTAAAGAGAATAAAGAATATCAAGAAAAAAGACTTTTATTAGATCAGCTTATAGACAAAATAAAAAAATATAAAGATGTTCTTATCATGAAAGATATTACATATACCAAAATTCAGCCATTTTGGACAAATGTAGCATTTCTAAATAGTAAAAGAAACAAGGACGAATTTGACTTATGCTTTACTGAAGCATTCACGAAACCAGCGTATGAGTTTTTGCCGAAAGAGGGAAAAAAAGTACAGTTAACTTGTTGCCAATGTGACAGTGCCGTAACTAAAAGTAATGGATTTACAATGTCATGGATTAATGATGTTGGTGTTGATACCGTAAGAAAAACATCTTATTATTGGGACTTTAAAGTCGACTCATTTCTTTGTCCTGTTTGCAATCTAATTTATGCATGCATACCTTTAGGATTTTCAATGCAGGGAACAGAAGGTATATTTGTTAATGATAATGAAAGTATTGATGTATTGGAAGAAATGAATGGAGTCGCTGTAGTTAAAGTGGATAGTCGCAAGGAGGATATTTTTTATAAGGTTATCGATCGTTTTATGGATATAAATCAAGAGCTTACAGCACAAAAAGAAGTGAATAATATACAAGTAATACGACGTAGTAACGGGAGATATATTTTCAATATTCTGTCTAAAGAAAAGTTAAATATTATAAAATACTGTAAACGTGATTTTGCAGCACTTGTTGGTATTTCCGTTAAAATACAGGATGATTACCTGAATGTGTATCGCAAAGTCATTCAAAGCATCTTGAATGGGGAGAATTTATACCCATTAATCTATATTCTTTTACATAAGGGCATAGATAAATCAATAAGAATCTGGTTTTTACGTTATATGATAAAAATTCAGGCAGTAGCCTTTAGTAAAGGAGATGAAAAAATGCGAGAAAAAGTAGTTTTTGCCGCTATGAAACGTGGGGAAGAATTGCGTATGCGAATGTTAGGTGATAACCAAAATGAGAATAAAGTACGTACTTTGTCTTATAAACTGCTAAATGCATTAAAAGTACGTAATTCAAATGAATTTATGGATACTGTTTTAAGAAATTATATAGGTCTAGGAATACAAATGCCTATTAGTTTCTTAGATATATTAAAACAGGAAGAAAAATTTTTAGATTTTGGCTATGCCTTTATTACAGGATTAAATGGTGGTATAAGTAAGAAAGAAGATGAAGGGGAGGAAAATGCTAAATGAAAAAAGGATTGACGCTAAGCCTGATTTTTGAAGCACAAAGTGCAAATTATGGTGAAGGATTTGGCAATATTACAGCTTTAAAAAGAATTAGTAGACAGGGTGGGGATGGATACACCTATATATCGCGACAAGCATTGCGTTACAATATGGTTGAGCAACTAGGATGGGACAATACACCAGTTGAAGCTATGGGGTCAGGTGATAAGAAGGTCATACAGTATAAACCAAATACTTCCATTGCAAATTACCCAGAAATTGATCTTTTTGGATATATGAAAACAGATAAAGGCAGTGGAGCTAATACACGTTCAGCTGTTGTACGGTTAAGTAATGCTGTATCGCTAGAACCATACCATTCTGACTTAGATTTTCTTACTAACATGGGACAAGCAAAACGTATCAATGCAAATAATTCCATTGCTCAAAGTGAGATCCATAAGTCATTTTATGCCTATACAATTGCGATTGATTTAGATAGAGTTGGCATTGATCGTGATATTGAGGTTACTAATGTTGAAAAAGCCAAACGTATTACTGATTTATTGCAAACAATTCAGTTTTTGTATCGGGATATAAAAGGACGTCGAGAAAACTTCGCTCCTGTATTTGCGATTGGTGGTATATATGAACGTAAAAGCCCGTTTTTTGAAAATCGTCTTAAATTTGATAAACAAGGGCTATGTCTTGCCCCTATATTAGATACAATGGACAGTATTGGTGACAGATCCTTAGTAGGGTATGTTGGTGATAGTTTCAAAAATAATGAGGAAATAAAAAATGCTCTTGCTCCAATGACAATCTCGCAATTATTTAAGCAGTTATGTAGTGAAGTTGAGGCGATGTATCAGTGAAGACGATTAAATTGAAGGCTTATCAGAATATGCCTTCGTATCGAAAACCTACAAGTTTTATTTTAAAAGAAAGCTACCCTCTACCGCCTTATTCTAGCGTTATTGGTATGATTCATGCTGCTTGTGGTTTCGATTGCTATGTAGATATGGATGTCAGTGTACAAGGACATTATTATTCATCAACTAGTGAATTATATACAAAGTATGAATTTGGCAATGGAACAAAGTATGAAAATGGGCGTCATAACATAAAACTGAGTGGTAAAGATCAAGATTACGGTATGATTAGAGGTATGGGTAATGTTGAGGTTTTGGTAGATGTAGAACTACTCATTCATATTAAACTGTATAATGACGATTTGATTGACAGCATAGTTCAGGGATTATTATATCCTAAGGCATATTTAGCACTCGGTAGATGGGAAGATTTATTAAGGATTGATACAGTTGAAGTGGTGGAAGTAGAAGATGAACGTCTAAGTAAGGGGATTTCCTTATCTTATGATGCTTATATTCCTAGAAAAATAGAGAAGGGTTTCGATGGGGAGGAAATTGATATCACAGGTACTATCTACAAATTAAATAAAAAATATAGTATTGACCCTAAAACTAAAATGCGTAAGTGGGATACACAGATTAATGCTAGGTACGCTACGAGGGGGTCACGAATTAATTCAGGTGAAAAAGTTCAGATGGATGCAGATGGCAATGTAGTATTTTTTGCGTAGTTTAAATAATTTTAATCTATCCATAATGGAAAAATAATGATGGAGGCTACTATGAAAAGGTATTTCTTTGCGAAGAGTAATCCACGACAGACGATTGAAGAGCATACGAAAGATGCGATTCGTTATTATGAGCAACTAAAAGTACGGTATCCATCTATTCTTACGGATGAAGAGTGGATTTTGCTCAAGGATGCAATTCTATATCATGATCTTGGAAAGATTGATATTAAGTTTGAGAATCAAATACTAAGTGCATTGAAGTTAGAGAAAATTAAAGATGAGTATAAAAATATTGAAAGCATTCCACATAATATTCTAAGCTGTGCGTTTTTAGATAAATTAGAGATGAAAAAGAAATATCCCAATACGGAATATGAAGTGCTACTCAAAGCGATATACTACCATCATCATCGGGAGTACGATGTTACTGATGATACGAGTTGGTATATCGAAAATGTTATGCAGAAATACAAAACGGAATTTACATGTACTCTGGTGGATATACCTGAAACGCTGAATACTGATTTCTTTACACGTATCAAATTCAAAATTAGTAAAGAAAATTATAAAGAGATGTTGCGTAAATATCTAGTTATAAAAGGATTATTGAATCGCGTTGATTATGCAGCTAGTGCTGGAATTGAAAATATCGAAGAAGATTATTATGAAGATGGCGTTGGCTTAACTCAAAAAGTCCATAATATGTTTGCTATTAAGGGACATAATTTAAGACCTGTACAACAATATATGTTGGAAAATAGGGAAAAAAATCTGGTTGTGATTGCAGCTACTGGTATTGGTAAAACAGAGGCATCCTTATTGTGGATTGGTGATAGCAAGGGCTTTTATACCTTACCATTAAAAGTATCAATTAATGCGATTTTTGAACGTATTATCAAAGAAGTTGCTTATCAAAAAGTAGGTTTACTTCATTCAGATGCATTGTCATATCACCTCCATGAACAAAGTAATAATGATATGGATAGTGCTCATGTCGCTTATACATGTGCAAAACTTTTATCCAAAACATTGACAGTTACAACGATTGATCAACTTTTTAAATTTGTATTTAGATATAATGGGGGTGAGATGGCATTAGCGACACTGTCTTATTCTCGATTAATTATTGATGAAATACAGATGTATAGTAAAGAACTAGTAGCTATTATTTTAGTTGCACTTAAAACAATCACTGATCTAGGTGGTTCATTTGCAATTGTAACAGCAACATTTCCGCCCGTACTATTTAAGTTTATGGAAAAACTTAAAATTCCAGTGGAATGTTCGAAGACATCTTTTCATAGTGAATTTAGCAAACGGCATCGGATAAAACTTCTAGAAGGAACTGATTTTGATTATGAGATAATTGCAGAATTAGCAAAAAAGAAAAAGGTGTTAATTATTGCTAATACCGTTTCGCGTGCACAACGTATTTATGACAAAATAAAAAGTAATAAATTAAAGAATAAGCAAGACATTAATGTGCAGCTATTACATAGTTCATTCATTAAAAAACATAGAAAAATATTAGAAGACCAAATTTTAAAATTTGCTCCAAATAACAAAGAAAAGCGGAGTGATCAACCAGGTATCTGGATTAGTACACAAATTGTTGAGGCATCATTAGATATTGATTTTGATGTGTTATTTACAGAAATGTGCACAATTGATTCTTTATTACAACGCTTAGGGCGTGTATATCGTAGTCGCTTTTACGATTTAGTGGATGAACCTAATATTTTTATATTAGATGGCAAGAATGGATATGGCAAGGTTGTTGATCCAGAGTTATATAAATTTTCCCTTGCAGCAGTGCAGGCTTTTGATGGACAATTACTAGAAGAAAGTGATGATAAGGATTTGAAGCAGGAGATGATATATATGGTATATGATCCTAAGTGTAATCCAGAGATTTGGGGATCAAAATACTGTAGAGAAATAGACAAAAAAATAGATACTTTAATAAACTTAAAAATGTATGAAATGGATAAAAAGGATGTACAGAGGGAATTTCGAGATATACAGACTAAAACAATTATTCCAGAATCTATTTATAATATGCTAAAGCAAAATGGAGATATAACTCGTTGGGGAAAAGAAATAGAAGACCCTAGTACTTCGAATCAAAGAAAACAACTAATCAAAGATGAAATTTTACAGTATACGATTAATTTATCGCACTATGAAAATGAGCTAAATGTTTTAGGACGGGCTGAGTTAATATATAAGAATAGTAAAATTTATCTTTATTCAGGTAGTTATGAATTTGATGAAGCTACTTATACTGGGATTGGCTTAATTAGAAATCAAAAGAGTAATAAATCAAGTCAGATGCGATTAGCTGAATTTATATAAATGGCAGGTGCATTATGGAAAAAGCAATTAATGGAACCATGATCTACTACTACATTGTCTGTAAGCGTAAACTATGGTATTTTTTTCATAATATTCAAATGGAACAAGAAAATGAAAATGTTAAAATTGGAAAAATTTTAGATGAGGAAAGTTATCGGCGTGAAGAAAAGCATATAACTATCGATAATGTGATTAGTATTGATTATATTAAGCAAAAAGGTATTTTACATGAGGTTAAAAAAAGTAGAAAAATTGAGGAGGCAGGAATTTGGCAAGTAAAATATTATCTATATTATTTAAAACAAAAGGGAGTCACTGATATTAAAGCAAAAATTGATTATCCGCTTTTACGGCAAACATTAGATGTCGAGCTAACACTTGAAGATGAAGTGGAAATAGAACACATGTTAGATGGAATAAAAAAGGTAGTATCAGAAAAAATACCGAATATACCTGATAAAATAAAAATATGTAAATCTTGTGCTTATTATGATTTGTGTTATATATAAAGAGGTGGATTATGAAGCGAAGTTTTTATATTTATAGTGATGGTGATTTAAGACGTCATGATAATACGTTACAATTTACTGCTGTTGATGGAAGTAAGCGTGATGTTCCAATTGAAAATGTAGCAGAAATATATATAATGTCTGAGATGTCATTTAACACAAAGTTTATAAATCTAATGGCTCAACATAATATAACCATACATTTTTTTAATTATTACAGTTTTTATACTGGAAGTTTTTATCCTAAAGAATGTATGCCAGCTGGAGGGCTACTAGTAAGGCAAGTTCAACATTATGAAGATAATGAAAAACGTATTATCATAGCACGGCGTATTATTGAAGCGGCAGCTGATAATATTTACAGAAATTTACGCTATTATAATGAAAGAGGCAAAGATCTTACTGTGTACATGGATGAAATCAATGCATTACGTAAGAGATTGTCAACTTGCCAAAATGTATCTGAACTAATGGGATATGAAGGTAATATCAGAAAAACTTATTATCAATCATGGAATACAATCATTGATCAAGATATTAAATTTGAACGGCGTGTGAAAAATCCACCAGACAATATGATCAATACCTTAATATCATTTGCTAATGGACTAGTCTATACAAGAGTGTTAAGTGAAATTTATCATACCCAATTAAATCCAACGATAAGCTATTTACATGAACCAGGTGTCCGTCGTTTTTCGCTGAGTCTTGATATTGCAGAAATCTTTAAACCTATGCTAGGCGATCGACTGATCTTTTCATTATTAAATAAGAAACAAATCACGGAAAAGGACTTTACAAAAAACTTGAATTTTTTGCATCTCAAAAAAGAAGCATCTCAGCTAATTGCAAGTGAATTTGATAACCGATTGAAAACGACCATAAAACATAGAGAACTTAAAAAAGATGTTTCATATCAATATTTAATTCGCCTTGAATCGTATAAGTTAATCAAACATTTAATGGAAGAAAAAGAGTATGAAGGATTTAAAATATGGTGGTAGGTGAAATATTTTGTATGTAATTTTAACATATGATATAAAGGTTGAAGATGATGGACCAAAAGTTTTAAGAAATGTCTTTAAAATCTGTAAAAGATATTTAACTCATATCCAAGATTCTGTATTTGAAGGTGAATTGTCTGAATCTCAGATAATGAAATTAAATATAGAATTAAAAAAATATATTCGGAATGACAAAGACTCGATTATTATTTTTAAAAGTCGTCATGAACGTTGGCTAGATAAGGAGTTTTGGGGTAAAAGAGAGGACAAACTTGCCAATATCTTTTAATTATAAAGGCTGATGAAAAAATCTGTCGATAGGAGGTAGTGCAAAAAACACGTGTGATCGACAACATATTATAGTTATTAAGTAGAATGGATTTTTTACCGATTAATATACTTGAATTTTTATCGAAAAAGAAGGTGTTTTGTATCATCGACAGAATATTGATTATCAAGGCTTAGAAAACAAGCTTTGTGAGCCTACCTGCGAAAATCTAACCATATTGGAATGTAAATGATGAAGCCCAATATATCGAAACTCGTAAAATGGGCGAAAATCTAACCATATTGGAATGTAAATATTAAGTAGAGAATTGCGTATGCAACGCCTGAGGAGCGAAAATCTAACCATATTGGAATGTAAATGTAAAATATTGCTTGATTCTATCCCTTTAATTACTGGCGCGAAAATCTAACCATATTGGAATGTAAATCAGTCGACAGCGCAAACTGCCAGTCAAGCCAATTAGCGAAAATCTAACCATATTGGAATGTAAATGTATAAAATATTATTTCTAACACTTCCCACACCGTCGCGAAAATCTAACCATATTGGAATGTAAATATATGAAATTTCTTGCAAGCTCTTGAAAAATTATATGCGAAAATCTAACCATATTGGAATGTAAATTCTATGGTGACAGGGTACTCAGTGTATTCAGAAATGCGAAAATCTAACCATATTGGAATGTAAATATGTTAACAATACTAACAATATATCCAAAACAGCTAAGCGAAAATCTAACCATATTGGAATGTAAATATGTATCATCCTGCATTTCAAACACTTCATCTACCGCGAAAATCTAACCATATTGGAATGTAAATGTGTTAATCCTTACAATGTCTTTGTGTTGCTGATATGCGAAAATCTAACCATATTGGAATGTAAATTAGTTAGCGAGGGGTTCACTGTAATTCTGTGCCCATGCGAAAATCTAACCATATTGGAATGTAAATATAGGTAAACTGGTTCCTCTTCTAACTACAATCCCTACGCGAAAATCTAACCATATTGGAATGTAAATGCAGTTATTGGTGTTGTAATCTGGATTGTATCTCCGCGAAAATCTAACCATATTGGAATGTAAATTTTACAATTAATGCCGACACATGCCGTAAATTTATGCGAAAATCTAACCATATTGGAATGTAAATTAAAGATATTGAAGTTGCTAACTTTAAACAGCGTGGCGAAAATCTAACCATATTGGAATGTAAATTGGCTAATTGGGTGTTATCATCCCCTTTCTTTACGCGCGAAAATCTAACCATATTGGAATGTAAATTATGGTTCATTAGTTCAACACCTTCCTGTATTGCTTAGCGAAAATCTAACCATATTGGAATGTAAATTGTTTGCAACAGTCGGTTAAAGAACACTCTACGGTGCGAAAATCTAACCATATTGGAATGTAAATCTATCAGGCAAGAATACGTTAGTCAATCAGCTCGCCAGCGAAAATCTAACCATATTGGAATGTAAATAAAGGTGGTATGTATTCAGACTTTGTAAAAGCTGACGCGAAAATCTAACCATATTGGAATGTAAATTCAATTCGGAAAAATTCATTGAATAATACCCTTTAGCGAAAATCTAACCATATTGGAATGTAAATAAGGTTTTCCGACTCTACGGCTTCAACAGCTAAATGCGAAAATCTAACCATATTGGAATGTAAATTTGTTACAGTCCCAGTAAATGAAGGACTATCAGTAGCGAAAATCTAACCATATTGGAATGTAAATGAATGAAAAAAGTCGCTGCTCTATTGCCGAGTAGCGCGCGAAAATCTAACCATATTGGAATGTAAATACCGTAAGAGCCAGATAAGAAATACCATCTAAAAACGCGAAAATCTAACCATATTGGAATGTAAATGTTGCATTATTATCGGCTCCTGCGTGGTCTAGGTGCGAAAATCTAACCATATTGGAATGTAAATGCAGTTGATATCCCTATTGATGATGGAGATTGGGTGCGAAAATCTAACCATATTGGAATGTAAATGCTAAAAGAGTATCAGAAGAAACATTAAAGATTTTGGGCGAAAATCTAACTATATTGGAATGTAAATCGTGATATTGATATGATCCCTGGTGGTGGATGGGTAGCGAAAATCTAACCATATTGGAATGTAAATATGTTGACGGAATTGAGTTCGCCCAAGGTAGCCCCTGCGAAAATCTAACCATATTGGAATGTAAATTTATTAGTGATTAAAAATGCTAATAAAAAAATAACCGCGAAAATCTAACCATATTGGAATGTAAATGCTAGAAGTAAACGGTCAATACTCTGTCGGCGCTGGGCGAAAATCTAACCATATTGGAATGTAAATGGGCTCTTAATGAGACTTGCGAGACATTAGGCAAAGAGCGAAAATCTAACCATATTGGAATGTAAATGCATTTTAAGAAACTCATAATAACAAAACAGATACTGCGAAAATCTAACCATATTGGAATGTAAATTCAAGACGGTGATCACAGAGCATACAGATGTATTGGCGAAAATCTAACCATATTGGAATGTAAATCTTTGCAGAGTGGCCCAATAAAAAATAAACTTGATGGCGAAAATCTAACCATATTGGAATGTAAATAACGAACTCACATCATAACCAGACTTAGCACTATTGGCGAAAATCTAACCATATTGGAATGTAAATGTAATTGTATTTAGTGGTAAAAGCAAAGAACATACCGCGAAAATCTAACCATATTGGAATGTAAATAAACGTTGCGGGGTCAAAACCAATAGCCAGCTTAATGCGAAAATCTAACCATATTGGAATGTAAATATGGTTAACGATGGCGCATTATCAATTATGCAAAGAGCGAAAATCTAACCATATTGGAATGTAAATGTAGGCATGAAGGTAGTATCTAATTTACCGTTTGCGGCGAAAATCTAACCATATTGGAATGTAAATGATAGTGAAGTACATATTCAAAGTGGTGAACTGCAAGCGAAAATCTAACCATATTGGAATGTAAATCAGCATGAACACGTTTTTGATGATGGATAAAACCGATTGCGAAAATCTAACCATATTGGAATGTAAATAATCGATAGCAAAATGTTTCGGTACCGTGAGCCTCAGCGAAAATCTAACCATATTGGAATGTAAATTTACATCATCAAATTTAATTCCCGGGGCCATTACTCGCGAAAATCTAACCATATTGGAATGTAAATAATGAATGTCTAGAGGTAAAGGCAATGGCAGATTTGCGAAAATCTAACCATATTGGAATGTAAATGCAGAAGTACCTGCACTCGTGATTAACACAGCAAGCGAAAATCTAACCATATTGGAATGTAAATTAATTTACCACGATATATTTGATAATCTAATTTATGTAAAAACTAATTGCATTCAAATATAAAATATAATCTTCTCATTAGAGCATGGTAACATACATTTAAACGTACTAACTTAGTCGCACTTTCAGCGTGTGACTAAGTTAGCTCAATGCAGAGAAAACTAATCATCAATAATTTTTTTAGATCAGTTCCTTTTAGTTCTAGATATCCTTTTTCCTATAAGCTGATTGATTCCAAGATGAGTTGAGGGCTTTTACCGAGGTTGGTTAAGGAATATTCAACTTTTGGTGAGATTTCTGCAAAGATCATATTTAAATTATAATAAAATGGGTAAAATATAATAAGAATCATTAAAATAAAACTATTTGCGTATTAAAAAAATGATATTTTAACACATCGATAGTTTTATTTAGTATTTACTTGTTTATTTTTGCACACTATAATAACATGAAAGGGGGTGAATTACATGTTATATGAACCTTTAAATAAAATATTTTATAAAAATAATGCGACTTATGAGACTATATATAAGGAACGATTTAATGGTGAGTTTACTCATCGCTATAATTTTAATATTGCTGAACACCAGGCTTTCGTAGGCATAAATTTCGAAATTTTAAATTTGATAACCAGTATTCTGCAATTGGATAAAAGGCTCTTAAAAGCAGCTAAGAGTGTGCCGCCAATTGCCTTAATCCAATTTACTCGAAAGTGTATTGTGGACGAAATTCAGTTGACGAATGAGATTGAAGGTGTTCATAGTACTCGTAAAGAAATCAGAGAACTGATTAATAATAAAAATGAAAAGAAAGAAAGAAAGCGCTTATACGGATTAGTACAAAAATATATGATGCTCTCTAATGGGCAGCAAATCAATTTAAAAACTTGTCAGGATATTAGAACGCTTTATGATGAATTTATTTTAGCAGAAGTCAAAGCAACTGATGCGCACAGTATTCCGGATGGTGACATTTTTAGAAAAGATATTGTTGAAATCATTTCCTCAAGTCAAAAAATTCTCCATAAAGGGCTATTTCCTGAATCTAAAATTATTACAGCTATGACGGAAGCTCTAGGTATATTGCATGATGAAAAAATAAACTATTTTGTAAATATAGCAGTATTTCACTATATGTTTGGTTATATACATCCCTTTTATGATGGCAATGGCAGAATGACAAGATTTATCAGTAGCTATTTATTAATGCAGCAGTTGGAGGCGGTTGTTGGTTTTGGATTATCGTATGCCATTAAAAATAAGATTAAAAAGTATTACGATATGTTTAAAGATACCAATGATTACAAGAATAAAGGGGATTTAACTTCTTTTGTGATTGGTTTTTTAGAATTTATCGAAGAAGCTATTGAAAACTTGTGTGTTACCATTGAGAGTAGAGCTGAACAGTTCTATTTTTATATGGAAAAAGTTGAAAACTATGCAGATGGTAATAAACCCATTCGAGAGATACTGCATGTTTTACTGCAAAATGCTTTGTTTGATGAAGAAGGTATCAACATTTTAAATATTGGAAAAGTTGCTGAATTAAGTCCTTCTACGGTTCGTGCTTGGCTTAAAAAAATACCTAAGGATATGTTAGTTATTAGTCAGAATGGTAAGATGAATATTTACAGCTTAAATCTGGATGCGATGGTGCCGAAATAAAAGGAGGTTCCAATAATGAGAAGTATTCGTGCTACTGACAAACAAGTCACTCATGATGAGGCAATGGAGATATTAGAACGAGGGGAATATGGGGTGCTTTCCACAGTCGATAAAGATGGATATCCATATGGCTTACCGCTGAATTATATCATTTTAGATGCTGCTGTTTATCTGCATTGTGCTTTAGAAGGGCATATCCTGGATAATATTTTGGATAATAGTAAGGTATGTTTTACTGTAGTTGCATATTCTGAATTGGTGCCTAGTTCATTTACTGCAAACTATGAAAGTGTAATCGTGTTTGGAAGGGCAAATTTGGTAGAAGGGTCTGAAAAGATCGATATGCTAAAGGCATTAGTGAGGAAATATAGCTCTGAACACTATGATAAGGGCATGAAAGTGATTGATTCTTTCAAAGATAAATGTTCAGTGATTCGAATTGATTTAGAACATATTACAGGTAAGAAAAAACGCTAAAAATATCATTAAAGTGTTCATCTCACTTATGAAATCCTGCTAATCTATTTCGAGATTAGCAGGATTTTTGTCTTTTTGTGGTGAAGGATAGATAGATAAAAAATAAAAGAGTAATGAAGCTAAATCTGTCATTAAAATGTTCATGATTTCTTCTTGTATAAAGAGAAGTATCATCTTTCATAAGGAGCGCTTCTGTAAGAAATCGTATGAAAATTCTTACAGAAGCATGATATAGCAAATGTAGATGTTACAAAAGCGGATTGAATACAATAATATGAGGAGCTATAAAGATGGAAAATGCAGAGCAACAGTTGCAGCAGCATTGTTATAAAGTGAATGGTATACGTGGAAATTATGGAAATCTCCAAGCTTTTTTTAATGCCATTCCCATTCCTACATTTGCATGGCAAGCGGTAGGCAATGATTTTATCTTTACTGATTACAATAGTGCAGGCGCTAAAATGACCCAAGGAAAAATTGGTGCTAAATTAGGATCAAAAGCGACTGATTTTTATCATGATCGATCAGATGTTGTTGAAAGAATGAAACGTTGTTTTGCAACTCGTACGGCGATTGAGGAAGAACTATCTCTTGTGCTCAGGGCGACAGGTGAAGAGAAAAAGTTTGCTGCCAAATATTCATTTTTTCCTCCTGATATGATTTTGCTATACCTTGAAGATATTACGGCACGAAAAGTAGCCGAGGAGAAAGTTTTAGCCTCAGAAACAGAATTGCGTGCTTTATTTGGTGCAATGACTGATAGCGTCTTCGCTCTTGATATACATGGACGTTATGTTAAAATTGGACCTTCTAACCCTTCTTTTCCTTATCATTCCGCTGATGAGTTAATTGGAAAAACCTTAAATGAAGTATTTCCTGACTCTCAGGCCGCTAGTTTCTTAACTTTGATTCAATATGTTTTGAAAACACGCCAGCCTAGCAATGTGGAATATAGTTTGACGATTGACGATCATATAGTATGGTTTGAGGCTACCGTTTCGCCCTTATCAGATGAACAAGTATTTTGGATTGCGCGTGATGTGACGGAACGTAAGTTGATGGATGAACAATTGCAAAAGAATCTTCGAAGATTATCTGTATTATTTGATATCTATAGACAAACAACCCAAGGATTTGATATGGAAGTTTTAATCAGAGAAACTTTGATTATATTGCAAAAACATCTAGAAGTTGATTGTATTGTATTTAACCTTGTCTCTGAAGATGGGCAATATGTCTTGCTTAATTCTTCCTTGGGTTTGCCGGAAAAGCTAGCACGTAGTCTTAGTAAAAGAAGAATGGGGGAAGGGATTGATAGTTGTGCAATTCTAACAAAAATGCCTCAGATTCTAAAGCTAAAAGATATACTTGATACTGAAACTAAAAGAATTGCAGAAGAATGTGGATTTACAGATATCGCTAGTTATCCCCTGATTGCTGACGGAAAAGGGATTGCTACGATTACAATTGCGAATAAAAATGAGCGCGAAATCCGCGGAAAAGATCAAGAATTATTAATAGCTGCATGTGGTCAGCTTAGTACTGCACTACATAATGTACAGTTATTTCGATATTTAAAGCAGGAACTTGCAGAGCGAGAACGAGCTGAAAAAATATCGCATCAAAGCGAAGAACGTTATCGTTTATTAGCTGAGAATATCGGTGATGTGATCTTTACACTGGATTTATCAGATCGGCCTACTTACTTCAGTCCTTCGATAACAAAGCTATTGGGATATACACCAGAAGAAATGATGGAGCAGCCTATTGAAAAAGTCTTTACCTCCTCTTCTGTTTCTAAGATCGCAAACGATCTTCATCAAATCCATGCAACTGTGAAAGCGGGGCGGAGAGTTAAACGAAATCGATTAGAGCTAGAGCAAATACGAAAAGATGGTTCAATTGTATGGATTGAGGCCGTTGTTGGTGGGCTTTATAATTCAGAGGGAGATTTACTTGGCATATTAGGTGTTATTCGCGATATTAGCGAACGGAAATTAGCTGAGGTAACACTTTTTGAAAATGAAGAGAAACTTCGTCATATAGCTTTTCATCATGCGCTCACAGGATTGCCTAACCGTGCATTGCTCACAAATCGAATCAAAGAGCAACTTACATTGGCCCGCACAAAAGAAGCATGTGGTAGTTTGGTATTGATTGGAATCAACGACTTCAAATTAGTGAATGATTCTTTTGGTCATCCGTGTGGGGATGCGGCCTTAATTGAGGTTGCCCAAAGATTGCGCACTCTTGCTGGAAGAGAGTATACAGTAGCGCATATTAGTGGAGATGAGTTTGCTTTACTTTTACCTGGTGTGAGTAATCGAGATGATAGTATTGCTTTTATCGATAGAATTATGCAATTATTTAAAAGGGCTTTCATAGTAGGGAATGCTCGTTTTCATCTTTCAGTCAGCATTGGGAGTGTCATTTATCCTGAGCAATGTGAGGATATGGATGAATTATTGAAAAATGCCTATATTGCCTTGCACGAAATTCAAATGACGAAAAAAGGAGGGTATTGCTTTTTTGATTCTTTATTGCAAGATGCTGTACAAGAAAGTATGCAGATGGCGAATGATTTGCGAGAGGCTATCCGTCGCGAAGAATTTTTACTCTATTATCAACCCAAAGTTGAACTTTTGACTGGAAAGATTGCTGGTCTTGAAGCACTTATTCGCTGGAAACATCCCAAATCTGGTTTGGTATCTCCTGACCGTTTCATTCCGATTGCGGAAAGGACGGGGTTAATTTTGCCGATTGGGGAGTGGGTTCTGCAGACGGCGTGTCGATTTATTAATCGGCTACATGAGAATGGTTACCAAGGTCTGGCGGTTGCAGTGAATATTTCTGGTCACCAGTTAATGCAGCAAGATTTTGTTGAGCAGATTATGACCATTATGAAGGCTGGCATGGGAGTGTCTGCAGAATGTTTAGAATTAGAGATAACAGAAAGCGTGTTATTGGAGAATTTAGATAAATATATAACTAAAATTGAGCATCTGCGTACCCTGGGAATCAAAATTTCTTTAGATGATTTTGGGACGCGATATTCATCCTTGGCTTATCTAAAATCTTTGCCTGTTAATACACTGAAGATTGATAAGCAATTTATCGATGATGTGGCTATCGATATTGGTAGTGGAGCGATTGTCGGTGCTTTGATTCAGTTGGCACATGCCTTAAGGATTATAGTCGTAGCTGAAGGTGTGGAGACCATGGCTCAGCAACAGTTTTTGCAGGAAAAACAATGTGATCAAATACAAGGCTATCTATTCAGTAGACCTGTACCAGAAGAAGAAATCTTAGTGTTATTGCGAAATCATATTGTGATATGATGAACCTTCTTTGCTGGGAGATTGATATATGGCTAGTCACATAGAAAAACGATTTTTGATGATGAAAATGTTTTTATTGGTTTTTGTATTTGTACATTTTTCATTCATAGGGCTAGTTTATAGTCAACCACAGGCCACTGCAGACAAAGGAATTGACGATAATCCCATCTCTCTTGCTGGATCTTGGAAGGTTATGCAGGCTGATCAGCGTGCATTTGGAGACCCTAGTTATGATGATTCGAACTGGCGGATTATACAAGTCCCCGCCAATGAAGATGAGCAATTCGTGACACAATCGAGTGGCTATGTATGGTATCGAAAATGGATTTATATTCCTTTTGATAAACCGATGTTTAATTTGGGGCTAGAACTTGGAAAGATCGCTTTTTATCATGAAGTGTTTGTTAATGGATCTATGATTGGCGCTAGTGGTTCTCCAGGCACGTATAATCTATTTATTGAAAAAGTGCAGATTTATCAAATACCGAATGAAATTTTGCATTTTGGCGGATATAACTTAGTGTCAGTACGTGTCAAAGGTGGGAGTGACGGCGACATAGGGATCTATGAGGGGAAAGTAGTATTAGGTGATTATGAAAAGCTTTGGACGGAGCTTATCCGTGCTGAAGCGGCAGTGCTTATCTTTAGTGGTAGTTTTATCATATTAAGTGTATGTGTTTTATTTTTCTTTGTACGAAGACCGAAGGAGTGGGAGTATCTTTTTTTTGGATTAGGTGCTCTCGATATGGGGATTTATACTTTTTACGTTTCTCAATGGCGATACATACTTGGCATTGAGAGACAGTGTGATTTCCGATTATATTATAGTGCTGTATTTTTTGTTGTGCCGCTTTTTTTACGATTTACTTATGAATTACTACCACGGAGCATCCCATGCACGCAGGTGGAAAGAAAGTTTGCTTATATGACCAAAGGTTTACTGTTGTATGCTGGATTACTCGTTTTGGGTTTAATGTTATATAAGGATATTCGAGGGTGGGAATATGTTGATGCCTACTTAAATAATTGGATCATTATCGGTTCTAGTTGTATCGGTATTTTATATTTGTTTTATAAGTTAGCCAGGAAAGATAAAGATGCGATTATTATGTTTTTAGGTAGTGTGATTTCTTTTAGTAGTGGGATATTGGAGGCTGCCCGACAATATTATCCACATATACCTCAATATATGGCAACCTGGGGAGTGGCGATATTTATCTTTTCTCAAACGATTCTTCTAACGAATCGATTTTTGCGGTTGCACAAGAAAGTGGAACAATATTCAGAGAGTCTGGAAAAAATGGTGGATACGCGAACAGAAGAACTGAAGATCATGGATAAGTCTCGTCGGCGCCTGCTCGGGAATATATCTCATGATTTAAGGACACCAGTTGCCTCTGTTTTAGGACATGTAGAGCTACTCTTAGAAGGATTTGCAGAAACGCCAGAACAACAACAAAATTATTTAAAACGAATTCATTCCAAAATGCTTGGGCTCAATCGACTCATTCAGGATCTTTTTGAGCTAACAAAAATCGAATCCCAGCAGGCCGGTTTTCAGATGTCGAAGGTCGCTGCAAAAGAAATCGTCGAAAAGATTTTTGAAAGATATCTATTTGATGTGAAAAATGCTGGTTTTGGGTTTGAATATCAAAATGACGTGGCGATGAATGTGATGGTATCAGCTGATACGGATCGGTTGGATCAAGTATTTGCGAATCTGATTAGCAATGCAATACGATATATCCAACCAGGTGGGTGCATTACGATTAGTTGTGAGTTGTTAGATAGTTGGAGTGATGGAAAAAATCCTGATAGGATGGTGCTACTAAAGGTGGCTGATGATGGAATAGGAATTGCGCCTGAGCATATCCCCAATATTTTTGAACGTTTCTATCGTGGCAGTGAGGCGCGGGAAACTTCGTCAGAAAACAGTGGTTTAGGGTTAGCTATTGTGAAAGAAATTGTAGTAGCTCATGGCGGTCATATCTGGGTTGATACAACAATAAGTCAAGGTTGTACCATTTGCTTTACCTTACCTGTCATATAAAAAATGATATTTTTGCTTTTAGAATTTTGTAAAATAGCCCTATGGAATAGACTGTTGATGAGTCTGTTCCATAGGGCTATTTATATTTGTGTGATTGTAATGTTGCAATATTATCCGTTGTTATTATAACTGGCTATTAAATTGATATCCCTTACCCCAAACAGTAATGATGTATTCGTGTTTGTCAGTATTTTGTTCTAGTTTTTTGCGTAAACGGTTGATGTGGACGGCAACTGTACGAGTATCAATGCTGTCAGCACCCCAGACCGAAGAAAAAAGTTGCTCAGTTGTAAAGGGCCATCCAGGATTGCGTGCTAATCTTACTAATAGTTGAAATTCCATTTGGGGGAGGTCGATCACTGCACCATTAAGTATCACGAGTGATTTGACAAGGTCGATCTTTAACCCTGGAAATTCTAAACATTGTTTACGTATAGTTGGCATATCAGGTAACCCTCTACGTCTCAGAGCAGCTTTCACGCGGGCCTGTAGCTCAGCTAAACTAAAAGGTTTAGCAATATAATCATCCCCGCCGGCTTCTAAGCCTTTGATTTTGTCATGCTCTTCTGTGCAACAGCTTAGGAAAAAAATTGGGATATCTGTTTCCTGGCGTAGGATGCGACATATATTGATACCGTTTATTCCAGGTAATTGCACATCGAGAATGATCAAATCAGGGGAGTATTCACGGGCTTGTATGAGAGCGTCATTTCCGTCAAAAGCCTGAAAACATTTAAAGCCACTTTTAGTTAAATAAAGGTAAATGATTTCATTCATTTCCTTGTCATCTTCGATAATTAGAATTTTTTGTTGTGACATAAAAACACCTCAGATATATATTTCTTCTTTTGTAAGTATATTCCTTTTTTTTATTCGACAATTTATATTAAAAATATAAGATCATTAAATGTCATTTTAAGAATAAAAATGAATCTTTTTAAGAAGATTTTAGAAAAAAGTTTAAACTTTGTTTAAAATTGTCAGAATTTTTTTTGATATAATTTAATTAGATAGACTCCCAAGTAGGAAGGAGGAAACAGTGATGTCCAAAAGATTATTTGGCGCAATTATTCTTGCAATTTTTCTTTCGGCAATCATAAGTGGCTGTGGTAAAGTGGGGACAGCGTCTGGCCATTCTCTCACGCAAGAAGCGGCGGTCATAAAAATCGTGAAAACCCCATATTTGCTAAACGTTAGTAAGGTGTTTCTTCCTCAAGTGAGAGGAATGACAAATCTAGATTTACAAGATACGATTAATAGTAATTTGAAAGCGACTATATTGTCTTTTGCGAATCCTTCTGCTAATAGCTCTCTTTATGGTGATGTAGAGGTCTCATTTTATAATTCTAATTTGCTAGGTCTCCATTTCAGAGGTAATAGTTTTACACCAGGGGCAGCTCGTCCGAATAAAATTGATTGTGGCATTCATATTGATTTAACGACGGGAAAAGTCTATAAAATTGAAGATCTTTTTAAAAGTAATGTTGATTTTGAGAGCAAAATTAAAGAGATTTGCTCAGCTTATGATAGTAGCTATCGAATTAAAATTGAAAGTCTTTGGGATGGATGGACGAATAAAACATTTAGTGATTCATGGGTGGGAAATGAAAAGTCTTTTTTGTTATTGGAGAATTCCATGAGGGTGTATTCAATCCCCTCATATGCTCAAGGCGCAATTAGTGGATACAATGTGCCTTATGCTAAAATGAGTAATTTTATTAATTTAGATGGTGAATTGTGGAAAAAAATGCAAAGTCAAAAACCAAAGGCAATCGAAGTGATTGGTGAAGATGTAGGCGCTGGTAATGCAGCCTTATATAGAGTTGGTCATGGAAGAGTGGGGTTATTGAGTCGAGATCTGACCATTAATGATGCGAAAAGGATTATTACTGATACTTATCAAGGACGTATTATTGAGAAAGAGGAGCCTGCTGGTGAAGGGACAATAAGTCGCGTTGTCAATGTATATCTAGATTCGGCTGATGATAATCATCCAGCTCTCAAAATTATATTGGATGACAAAGGGAAAATTTATCAAATTATGGCATTTTCCTCAGAATTCAAGACGGCGAAAGGATTACATGCAGGATCATCATGGGCAGAAATTCAGAAACTTTACCCTAATGGAAAAATGCGTTTTGAAGGGGTGGTCGCTTTTTTTACACCTGATGATCGCGTCATTTGTTCCTTCGATCCAAAATCTAAAATGAATTGGGAAAAAATAAATTTGGGCCAAGAGAATCCACCAGATGATCTGAAAATCATGTATCTTTTCACAATGTAAGAATATTTCTTGCCAATGTAAAGAAAATAGACCTTTTAATTCATATAATGAAAGTTGAGTAATTAAAATTTTGATATTGGAGAAACTATCACGAGGAGGTGATGTTTTTGAAAAAAACACTGATTCCTGGTATGTTCTCTAGTATTTCTGATGCTGAGTTAGTAACTGAAATGCTGAATACTACCAATGAAGAAGATATAAAACCTAAAGATGGCATAAAACCCGAAGAGGGCAAAAAAAATAATTGGCTACCCAATTTATAAGAGTCATTTGTCGCCCTACTTGAAAAGTAGAGCGACTTTTTAGTTGCTAAAATATTAATAAGGCAAAAAAAGGTAATTATCTAATGGTTTTCCAAAGGTAAAAAAGGGTTTTTGTCGAATGTAAAGATAAATACAAGATAATTGGGTAATATAATGGTGATATTTTTTCGAATAAGTGGGAAGGATTGTAAGAAACAATAAGGTGTTATCTATGGGGAATTTAAAAGATGTCTTTATGAACAAGCAATTCCAAGGGATTGCAATCGCACAAATGCTAACAGTATTTGGATCGACTTTGCTAAGCCCTATTTTACCAGTGTATTTAAAAGGACAAGGGTTAAGTGATAGCCAAATTGGCTTAATTATAGGAATTTCAGCCTTTGGGGCTTTGATTTTTAGGCCATGGGCGGGGAAAAGTGTTGATAAGCATGGGAGTCATCCCCTGGTTCTAGTTGGTCAAGTATTGACAATGATTAGTATTTCAGCGTTTATTTGGACGAGTGGGTTTATCCCTTTATTACTTACCCGATTATTACAAGGTATAGCTTCGAGTTTCTATGGAACAGCAGCTGTAACTTTTGCTAGCAGTATTGGGTCAGGTCAGTATGCAGAGAGTGCCGTTGCTTTTTACTCAGTTTTTACAATGGTAGGTATGGGCATTGCAGCGAGCGGTGGGCCACTTCTCTTTCATATTTTGGATTTCCATCCCTTAGTTTTTCTCAGTTTAGCAACGCTGGCCATGGCAACTTGTTTTTTTGCCGTGCGTACAATCGCAATTCCGCCCTTTTCTCAGAAAAAACGGGCAAGTTTTGGAGTCGTACTGAAGTCTAAAGAAGTGTTTGTACCGACTGTTTGTCAATTTGCTTCTAATTTTACATTTAGTGCAGGTTTCACCTATGTGCCACTTTATGCAATTAGTCAACATGTCACATCCTATTCTATATTTTTTGTGACGTTTACAGTGGCTGTAGTGGCGGTACGAATGAGTGTACAATATATCAATATGCGTTGGAGCAGTGAAAAGTCGGCTTTAATTGCAAGCTTTCTCAATGTTTTTAGTATGGCAATTCTTGCTCTTAGCGCAAATGGTTTCATTTTTGCAATTGCAGGCATACTCATTGGTTTAGGTTTTGGTATTATTTTTCCTTCGATGGCAGGGTTTGTGGTCAATCACACGCAGCCAGCGAACAGAGGGACGGCTCTTAGTATTTTGACGGCTTCAGGTGATGTGGGTTTTGCTCTAGGAGCGTCTGTTTTGGGTGGGGTAGCGGATTTCTTCGGTTACCAGGCATTATTTATCGTGTCGACATTCGTCGTACTAGTTTGTACGATTTATTACTATATGGCCTTCTTTTATCAAAAGAGTTAAAATTCTATTTGCAATGCAATCAGAAAACCGTTATAGTAATTCAATACATAAAGTAAAGAGGTAAAAGAGGAGTAAATCATGACAGAATCATTTGATACATTAGGTCTGAGTGGCCCGCTCGTGGCAGGACTTCATGCCGCAGGAATTGATGTTCCTACAGGAATACAGACTCAGGTCATTCCCTTGGCACTACTTGGCAAGGATATTATTGGTCAATCGGCAACGGGTACAGGTAAGACATTAGCTTTCTTATTACCTATATTTCAAAGAATTGATACAACGAAACGGGAAATGCAGGCTATGATTCTTGCTCCGACTCATGAACTAGCCATTCAGATATTACGACAAGTTGAAGTGCTAGCCAAGAACTCAGGTCTGCCTGTAACGTCAACGTCGATTATTGGCAATGTAAATATTGCACGGCAAATTGATAAGCTGAAAGAACGACCACATATTCTAGTGGGTTCGAGTGGTAGGATTTTAGAATTAATACAAAAAAAGAAAATTACCTCCCAAACAATTAAAACCATTGTCATTGATGAAGCTGATCGCTTATTTGATGAACGTAATGTAGATAGCGTGAAAGCTGTAATCAAAACGACGCTAAAAGATCGTCAGATTATGCTTTTTTCAGCAACGATCACACCAGAAACCCTCGTGCAAGCTCAAAAAATTATGCATGAGCCTGAAGTGCTGACCATTGAAGGACAAGTTGGTGATATGCCAGATATTACTCATTTATATTTTATGGCAGAGCAACGGGATAAAATTGAAATGCTCAGAAAAATTGTAGCACTGATTCATGGTGAACGAGTGCTGATTTTCATCAATAAAAGTGAAGAAATTGAAACGACTGCAGCCAAACTTGAATATCATGGACTCAAAGCTGCAGGTATTCATGGCAGTTCCTTTAAAGGTGATCGTAAAAAGTCCTTGGAAGATTTTCGTAAAGGCAAAGTTCAATTGTTGGTTGCTTCTGATGTGGCGGCGCGTGGGCTGGATATCACAGGTGTTAACTACGTATTCAATTTGGACATGCCAGAAGATCCACAGGTTTATTTGCATCGTGTAGGACGGACAGGCAGAGCTGGAAAGAGTGGTATTGCAATCAGTATTATCGATAAACCTGAACTTCCCGTGATTCATAAATATGAAAAATTATTAAACCTAAAGATTGCAGCAAAATATATGGCTAATGGAAAAATTCTCGATAAAGTAACAAAGGCAGATCCAGCTAAGGCGAGTGAAAAGGTTAGACCTAAAAATATGAATAAGATTAAAGCAAAACCTGCACAGGCTAAAACGAACAAGAACTAAGTGTTTTTTGAATAGGCGATTGATTTGGCATGGAATCAGAGAGAATGGGGGGATAGTGTGTATAGTTTTCCAATAGAAACAGGTGAGAATATTATAAAAAAAGGTCTTGTCAGTTTGCAATGTGATGGTGAAGCTTTTAGTGGTGCTTTGTATTTGACAACGGAAAGATTGGTGTTTGTAGGATACCTGCTTGATATTACTCATAAGTATATGGAAGAGGTGCCGCTAGCCCACATTGCAGAACTAACAAAGGGAAAGTCATTGTTTGTGATTCCTAATGTCTTAAATGTGCTAACGATCAAAGAACGAAAGTTGAAGTTCGTAGTCAAGGGCAGTGGCGAGTGGTTTGATGAAATCAATAGACAAATACAGATCATCGTATGAGCAACCTAATTTAGGTTGCTTTTCTTCTTTTGTATGCATTTATCATGTAATACATATAATAGATCAAGAAGGGAGTGAGGGTGGTGAAATTACTTTCTGTTGGTTTAAAGGGAACAACTCAGGAAATACGCGAAAGATTGCAATTGGATTGTAAAACCTTGATACAAGATGGTTTTCGAGTAGCAATTGATGAAATTAATAAAGGTCACTATACTTTTATTGGCTGCAATGTAATCGAAGGCGAATTGTCCTTTCGTAATTATGAGCGGATCAAGAATTCAATGAAAAATCACGTTGCTAAAATGCTAGCCGAATTTATTGTTGTACGAGAAGAAAAGAAAATTGTGAAAAAAATGATTGACCAATATTATGCTTATTATACTGAAGAGGAACGTAAGGTTATTTATGACCATACGTTGGAGTTGTTAAGTGATAGTAATGGCGTGATTGTGGATTTTAGTATGGCTACACGTTGCACTCAAATACTGGAAAAAATTATTGAATATCTTGATAATCACCATGAGTTAGTCTTAGAAGGGTTTATCAATTTCCGTTTAAAAGAATATCGAGAAAAGTTGATGCAGATCGTGGATAAGGCAGCAGATGATTATATGATGGACTTAGAATATAAAGAGTTTATTCATGTCTTGCGTGGATTTGTCGATATTCAAGAACCACAAGTAGAAGAAGTTCATGTGATTGTTGTTCAGGAGGGGCTGTATAAGATTGTTGATGACCAAGGCCAATCTATTGATAATCAAAATTTTGAAAGTTTTTTGTTGCAAAGAAGTGAGCAAATTAATTATGAGGATTTACTGATTACGGCGTTGATTACGATTGCTCCTTATCATGTTGTTGTGCACATACATCATTGTAATAATTCTGTGACACAAAGTGTGGTGGAAACAATCAAAAACATTTTCCCAGGGCGGGTTATGATTTGTGAAAGGTGTGATTTTTGTTATTGACAATGATGATAAAAATGGATATTATTATTCTAAAATCATTAAATTGCTAAAAGTAATGCAAAGGACACGACAATCGTGAAAATGTTGTTTCAGAGAAAAAATGCCATAGGCTGTGAGCATTTTAACAAACATCATTATTGTTACCACCTTTAAACTGTTCGGCTGAATATTTTGTGTCATAGAGAGTTTTCTGTATGGTGTAAAATGGTAAGTTGCGCCGGGGTCGTTCCCGTTATCAAAATATGAGAGAGGCTTTGGCCAATCAGGGTGGAATCGCGAGTTACAACTCTCGTCCCTATGGGATGAGAGTTTATTTTTTTGCAAAAATAATGTTCAAGGAGGAAAAAAATATGAGTATGATACAAATTACATTAAAAGATGGAAGTCAGCGTGAGGTTGTACAAGGTACTACATTGGCTGAATTTGCTGCATCCATCAGTCGGAGCTTGGCAAAAAGTGCAGTAGCGGCGAAAGTTGATGGACGTGTTACTGATTTGCCTATTAAGTTAGAGAAGGATGTTCAAGTTGAATTTGTTACATTTGAAGATGCTGAGGGGCGTGATGCCTTCCGCCATACTTCATCCCATATCTTAGCGCAGGCTGTAAAACGTTTATTTGGTGATGTAAAGATTGCCATTGGACCTGCCATTGCTAATGGATTTTATTATGATTTTGATGCAGTTTCAGCTTTTACTCAAGAAGATTTAGGGAAAATTCAAGCTGAAATGGAAAAAATTGTGAAAGAAAATTTCCCAATTGAAAGACTTGAAGTCAGTCGTGCAGAGGCGATTGCTTTGTTTACAGAATTAGGCGAAACCTACAAGGTAGAGTTAATTCAAGATTTGCCAGAGGATGTTATTATTTCCATGTACAAGCAAGGGGAGTTTGTTGACTTGTGTGCAGGTCCTCATCTGTCTTCAACAGGCAAAGTAAAAGCAATCAAATTACAAAGCGTAGCTGGAGCTTATTGGCGTGGTGATGAAAAACGCAAGATGCTGCAACGGATCTATGGTACGTCTTTTGAAAAAAAAGCTGATTTAGATGCCTATTTGACAATGCTCGAAGAGGCTGCTAAACGTGATCATCGTAAACTTGGAAAAGAACTGGATTTGTTTAGTATTCAGGAAGAGGGTCCAGGCTTTCCGTTTTTCCATCCTAAAGGTATGGTTCTTCGTAATGAACTTGAAAATTTTTGGCGCAAACTGCATGTTAAATATCGCTACCAAGAGATTAAAACTCCTATTATTCTAAATCAAAAATTGTGGCAACAGTCAGGTCATTGGGATCATTATCGTGACAATATGTACTTTACGAAAATTGATGATGAAGGATTTGCGGTTAAACCCATGAACTGTCCTGGGGGGATTTTAGTCTATCGTACGAATCACCATAGTTACCGAGATTTCCCATTACGTACAGCAGAGCTTGGCCTGGTTCATCGTCATGAAATTTCTGGAGCATTGCATGGTTTGATGCGGGTACGAAGCTTTACTCAAGATGATGCTCATATCTTTATGTTGCCGTCCCAAATTAAAACAGAGATTCAAGGTGTTATTGATTTGTTTGATACCGTATATAGCACTTTTGGCTTGTCCTATCATGCTGAACTGAGCACTAAACCAGCTAAAGCGATGGGGTCTGATGAAGTATGGGAGCTGACAACCAATGCGCTACGTGAGGCTTTGGATGAACGTGGTTTGCCATATCGGATTAATGAAGGCGATGGAGCTTTTTATGGTCCTAAGATTGACTTTCATTTGAGGGATTCTATTGGCCGGACTTGGCAATGTGGTACTATCCAATTGGATATGCAAATGCCTGAAAAATTTGATCTGACTTATGTGGGTGAAGATGGTCAAAAACATCGTCCCGTAATGATTCATCGTGTGGCATATGGCAGCATTGAGCGTTTTATTGGTATTTTGATTGAGCATTATGCTGGTGCATTCCCTGCATGGTTGTCACCTGTACAAGTTAAAATACTACCAATTACTGATCGTCATGTTGAATATGCACGGGAATTAGAAGAAGTGATGTTTGGCAAAGAAATTCGTGTGGCAGTGGATGATCGCAGTGAAAAGATTGGTTATAAAATTCGTGAAGCGCAAATGGAGAAAGTACCATATATTCTTCTTGTTGGGGATAAAGAAATTGAATCCCGCACTGTTGCAGTACGTAAACGTGGACAAGGAGATATTGGTTCTCAGGATGCCCAAGAATTTATTAGCAATCTCCTTGTAGAAATACAAGAAAAACAGTAAAAAAATCAAAAACATGCTTGACTTTGATTTTTTTCAATGGTATACTAATCCAGTACTCAATAATGATTGAGTTGAAGTAGAAGCCATCCGCTTCTCACCTTGCAACACTTCGGTAGTTCGTAAGGTCATCAAAGCATATTTATTTTTTATGCTATTGTTGCGGGTGGTATTTATACCATCCGCTTTATTTATATTTAGCACAAATTTATCAGGGGGTGAGTGACAATTAGCAAAGAAACGATGAGAATTAACGAGGAAATTAGAGCTAGAGAAGTTCGCTTGACGAGCGCAACCAATGAACCATTGGGCATTGTCCAATTGAGGGATGCACTGCAGATGGCAGCTGAACAAAATCTTGATTTGGTAGAAGTGGCACCAACTGCGAAACCGCCTGTATGCCGTATTATGGACTTTGGTAAGTTCAAATATGAACAACAAAAACGGGAAAAAGAAGTAAAGAAAAAGCAGAAGATTGTAACAGTCAAAGAGGTAAAACTTCGTCCCAATATTGAAGATCATGACTTTGAGGTAAAATTCAAGAATGCCCAACGTTTTCTCCAAGATGGCGATAAGGTAAAAGTAACCATCATGTTCCGTGGTCGGGAGCTTTCCCACCCTGAACTTGGCAGAAAAGTATTAGATAAAATGGCGATTCAGATTAAAGATATTGCCAATATCGAACGTGGTGCTAAACTTGAAGGTAAAAATATGATAATGATTCTGGCACCTAAGCCATAGAATTAAGAAGGGGGACCAATTATGCCTAAAATGAAGACACGTAGAAGCGCTGCAAAACGCTTTAAAGTTACTGGATCTGGCGAGTTCAAACGCAATAAATCACATAAACGTCACATCCTTGAGAAAAAATCTCCAGCTCGTAAACGCAATTTGCGTAAAGCTGCTTTGGTAAGCAAGTCAGATCATGAACGCGTAACGAAAATGCTTCCTTACGCTTAAACGTTACACATATTAAATAGGGGGTACAGCACATGCCAAGAGTTAAATCAGGCGTAACTGCGCATAAACGTCATAAAAAACTTTTAAAGTTAGCTAAAGGTTATAGAGGTTCACGTAGCAAACAATTCAAAAAAGCTAACGAAACCGTAATGAAAGGTCTGTATTATGCTCGTCGCGATCGTCGCGCTAAGAAAGGCGATTTCCGCAAATTGTGGATTGCTCGTATTAACGCTGCTGCTCGTTTGAATGGTCTTTCTTACAGTCGCTTGATTAATGGTTTGAGCAAGGCTGGCGTAGAAATTAATCGTAAAATGATGGCGGATTTCGCTGTTAATGATATGGTTGCTTTCGCTAAACTTGTTGAAATTGCTAAAGAACAACTGAAGTAAAAAAATAATTCCTAGACTTAGGTCTAGGAATTTTTTGCATACTATGGTTAAATGTCAAATAAAGTTTATTTTTATTGTAGATAATGGTAAAATAAATAAACGTCCAGTCAGTAGTTGCTTAAATGTGCAGACCGTATTTTAAATTTGGAGTGAAATAGTATGGCTTTACATACTCGATTCTCAAATCTGATGGATATTGCTGAGTGGAAGCTTACGCCTTATCAAATTTTGGTATTAGGTTTTGCTGGATTAATCTTATGTGGTGCCTTGCTCTTAATGACGCCGCAAGCCTCCGTATCAGGACAGAGCTTAAATTTTATTGATGCTTTGTTTACTGCGACGTCGGCAGTTTGTGTAACAGGTTTAGTTGTCGTTGATACTGGAACTTATTTCTCTATATTCGGACAAATGGTTATCATTTGTCTGATTCAAGCTGGTGGTCTTGGTATTATGACCATGGCGACCTTGATGGCTCTCGTCATGCGACGCAAAATTCAGCTGCGAGAGCGGCTCATTATGCAAGAAGCATTAAACCAAATGACAGTGTCAGGCGTAGTGCGTTTAACCCAATATATTATTCTCATTACACTGCTCATTGAATTTATTGGCGGAAGTATTTTAGCTGTTCGTTGGTATGCAGATTTAGGAAGTCAGGCAATTTATTTTGGTTATTGGCATGCGGTATCATCTTTTTGTAATGCTGGATTTGATTTGTTTGGCAATTTTAGCAGTTTAACAAACTATGTGGATGATCTTACAGTCAATCTTACGATTACATCTTTAATTATTTTAGGCGGTATTGGTTACACCGTGATGTTTGATGTATGGGGTAATCGTCACTGGAGTAAATTTGCTTTGCACACTAAATTAGTTCTTACGACTACTACGGTATTACTTATTTTTGGTACCCTTGTTATTCTTTTGCTAGAAATGAATAATCCTGATACTCTTGGTCCGTTAACATGGCAGGGTAAAATACTAGGAAGTTATTTCCAATCTGTTACGCCGCGGACTGCTGGATATAATACTGTAGATATTGGTAAACTTCAAGATGCAACTGTTTTTTTTATGGTTATTTTAATGTTCATTGGTGCATCGCCTACATCAACGGGTGGCGGTATCAAAACTTCAACAATTGGTGTATTGATGGCAGCGGTATGGGCTTTAATTACTGGCAAACAAGATGCTGAAATTTTCAAACGTCGTATCCCCCAACAACTTATCTATAAAGCTTTTTCCATATTTTTCATTGCAGCAACTTTGATTATCTTTGTGACAATGATGATGAGTATTACGGAAAATGCATCCTTCCTTAGGATTTTGTTTGAAGTCGTATCGGCTTTTGGTACGGTAGGCTTGACAACAGGTATCACGCAGACTTTAACTGAATACGGAAAAATATGGATTATTATTATGATGTTTGCTGGTCGAGTGGGTCCTGTAACCTTAGCATTAGCTTTGGCTTTACGTACACGAAAAGGTACGGTGCAATATCCAGAAGGTAAAATTATTATCGGTTAGGGGTTGAAGATGTGAAGAAAACGAAACAGTTCGCTGTGGTTGGGCTAGGACGATTTGGTACGAGCGTAGCTACTACCTTACATAAAATGGGCTATGAGGTATTAGCCATTGACAATGATGAAGAGCGGGTGCAAGAATTTAGTAATGAGGTCACCCACGTAGTGCAAGCCGATACGACAGATGAAGATACATTAGTTGCTCTAGGTATTCGAAATTTTGATGTGGTTATTGTTGCGATTGGTGAAGATATTCAAGCGAATATTTTGACAACTTTACAGCTCAAAGAACTTGGTGTACCTTACATTGTTGCTAAAGCGAGTAATAAGCTGCATGGTAAAATGCTAGAAAAATTGGGTGCTGATCGGGTAGTTTATCCAGAACGCGATATGGGGCAACGGGTAGCGCATAACCTTGTATCAAGTACGATGTTAGATTATATTGAACTCTCACCTAATTTAAATATTATGGAAGTCAATGTCCCTCATGCATTAGTTGGCAAAAGCTTAGCGGAAACAGATTTACGTGCTAAATACGAAATTAATGTGGTCGCAATCAAACGCGGGGACGATATCATCGTACCACCACTGCCAAATGAAAAAATAAAAATGAATGATATTTTAGTTGTAGTGGGCAGTATTATTGGAATACAACGTTTAGAGGTTCTTAAATGATAGAAATAATTACGAGTTTGCAAAATAAATTTGTAAAATTAGCGGCTTCGTTGAAACAAAAAAAATACCGTGATGAATTAGGTCTATTTGTTGTCGAAGGGGTTCGCTTAGTTGAAGAGGCTGTACAGTCTGATTGGCTGATTGAAACTTGTATATACACAGAAGAAACCTTAGAGCAAGAGAGGGTTCAGAGAATCATCGCTGACCTACAGTCGAAAAATTGTCGGATGATTCAGGTGGCAAGTAGTATCTATGAAAAAGTAACGGACACTAAAGAACCTCAAGGTATTATGGCAATTGTTAAAAAAAATGTCCATTCCTTAGAAGATAGGCTAGAAGCAAAAGTAAAAGAGTTTTTCATTGTGCTTGACGAAGTGCAAGACCCTGGTAATGTGGGGACGATGATTCGTACAGCCGCCGCAGCAGGGTGTACAGGAGTCATTTTGACAAAAGGCTGCGCTGATGTGTTTGCAAGTAAAGCTGTCAGAGGGAGTATGGGATCGATTTTTCATGTGCCAATCATTGAAGGGTTAACAAGAAGTGAAGTCATTTCTTACTTAAAGGAACATGACATTGAGATATTAGCCACTTCTTTGGAATCTTCAAAGGTGTATTTTGAGATTGATTTTAAGCAGTCCCTTGCCATTGTCTTTGGTAATGAGGGCAATGGGGTAAGTCAAGAATTTATCGAAAAGGCTCAAGAGAGACTTTATATCCCTTTGGCCAATCATGTTGAATCCCTGAATGTGGCAGCTTCAGCAGCTGTTATCTTATATGAAGTTGTACGCCAGCGTCGCTAAGTGAGGCTGTTAACATAGTGTGTAGTTCAATTTTTAAGTTTTAGGAGGTATTTATGGAACAAGAATTACAATCCTTAAAACAGATGGCTGTGGCAGAATTGTCACAGGCAGTTGATATGGAAGGGTTAAATGATCTAAGGGTTAAATATCTAGGAAAAAAAGGCAGTTTGACGAGTGCTTTAAAAGGAATGGGAGCACTCAGTGCTCAGGAACGGCCGCGGATTGGCCAAATTGTCAATGATATTCGAAGTGAACTTGAGCAAATCATTACGACGAAGAGTGATGGTTTTAAACAAGCTGAGCTGGCTAGAAAATTGGCTTCAGAAAAAATTGATGTCACGTTACCAGGTCGCAAGGTTAATGTTGGTCATAAGCATCCTTTGACAGTTACTCTTGATCGCATTAAAGATATTTTCATGAAAATGGGTTTTGCTATTGCTGAGGGGCCAGAGATTGAGCAGGACTATTATAATTTTGAAGCACTTAATTTGCCCAAAGATCATCCAGCCCGTGATATGCAAGATTCTTTCTATATCACTGAAGAATTTTTGCTGCGTACTCATACTTCACCAGTGCAAGTTCGTACGATGCAAGCTGCTACACCAAACGAGCCAATTCGTATTATTGCACCAGGCAAAGTGTATCGTCGCGATTACGATGCGACTCATTCACCTATGTTTACTCAGGTTGAGGGACTCGTTATTGATAAGAATATTAGTTTTGCAGATTTAAAAGGTACATTAGAATTATTCATTCATGAAATCTTTGGTGAAGATGTTGGTGTCCGTTTCCGTCCGAGTTTCTTCCCTTTTACTGAGCCAAGTGCTGAGGTGGATATTTCTTGTGTAATTTGCTCTGGTAGCGGTTGCCGAGTGTGTTCAGGTACTGGTTGGTTGGAAATTTTGGGTTCAGGAATGGTACATCCTAAAGTACTAGAAATGAGCAATTTTGATCCAGAAGAAGTGACTGGTTTTGCCTTTGGTATGGGCGTAGAACGGATTGCCATGTTATTATATGGTATTGATGATTTACGGTTGTTCTATGAAAATGATTTGCGTTTCTTACGCCAATTCTAAATAAACTCCTTCAGCTAACGCTGGATAAATTTTAATTGATAATTTCTAAGGGGGATGGGTATGCAAGCATCAATCAAGTGGCTTAAAGAATATGTTGAGTTTACAGAAGCCCCAGCCGTATTAGCGGAAATGCTGACAATGGCTGGAGTTCCTGTTGAAGGAATTACAGATCTCGGTAAAGGGATTGACAATATTGTAACGGGTAAGATTATTCATATTGAAAAACATCCAAATGCAACTAAATTATCCGTATGTACGATCGATGTAGGAAGAAATGAAAATCTAACAATTGTAACAGGTGCTACCAATGTAAAAGAGGGGCAGATTGTTCCGGTTGCTCTTGTTGGAGCCAAATTGCCAAATGGTCTTGAAATTCAACCAACGGATTTACGCGGTCTCATGTCTTATGGGATGCTTTGTTCAACAAGTGAGCTTAATATTGATAGTAAATTATTATCAGCTGAAGCGCGGGAAGGTATTTATATTTTACCAACGGATTTGCCGATTGGTATGGATATTAAAGAAGCACTTGGACTTGATGATGTTGTATTAGAGTTTGAATTAACTGCAAATCGCGCAGATTGTTTTAGTGTGTTAGGTTTGGCGAGAGAAGTGGCTGTATTAACAGGTGGAAGCTTCAAAAAACCTATATTAAGTGTACACGAAACAGCTCAAGAAAGAGCAACTGATTTGGTAAAAGTGATCATTGATGAACCTGCTTTATGTTCTCGATTTGCAGTAAGGGTCTTACAAAATGTTAAGGTTGGCCCGTCGCCAAAGTGGCTCACTCATCGCTTGCAAGCTGTTGGTATGCGATCCATTAATAATGTGGTTGATGTGACAAATTATGTCATGCTTGAAATGGGACAACCAATGCATGCTTATGATTATAATTTATTATCAAAACATAGTTTGACAGTACGCAAAGCTTATCCAGGAGAAAAAATAACCACTCTTGATGATGTGAAACGTGAACTGACGTCTGAAATGATTGTGGTAGCTGATGGTATTCAAGCTGTCGGTATTGCTGGCGTAATGGGTGGTCTTGCGACAGAAGTTACAGCAAATACCCAAACTGTTGTATTAGAGGCTGCTACATTTGATGGAGTGAGTATTCGTCGTACTTCTCGTGCCCTAGGCTTACGTTCGGAAGCTTCTGGACGCTTTGAACGCGGTGTTGATACTGCCAATAGCATTCGTGCTCTTGATCGTGCGGCTCAATTGCTTGAAAGTATGGGTGCTTGCACAGTTTGCCCTGAGATTGTGGAAAGCTATCCTAATATGCTGTTGCCGCGACAAATTACCTTTCTTCCTGCTAAAGTCAATGCTTATTTAGGTACTGACATTGATACAGCAGTCATGGTGGATATTTTGCGCCGGTTGGAGTTTGAAATTAATTCCCAATCTACTGATGATAAAGTTACAGTGAATGTTCCGAGCTGGCGCGGAGATGTTCATGGTCACCCTGATATTTGTGAAGAAATTGCACGAATTTATGGCTTTAACAAAATTCCAACGACGACGCCTGGTGGAAATATCTTGCGCGGTGGACAAGAATATGTTCAATCCATTGCTGATTCAATAAAAACTATTTTAACAGGAGCAGGATTTGATGAAATTCTTTCCTTGAGTTTTGCCCATCCTCAGATTTTTGACAAATTGAATATCCCTACTGATAGTACACTTCGTCATGCGATTACGGTACTCAATCCAATTACGGATGATTTTCCTATTTTGCGGACCACACTGTTAGGTGGATTGCTAGAAACTGTTGTACGTAATATTTCCCGCAAAAATGAAGATATAAAAATTTACGAATTGGGTGCAGTGTACCTGCCTGAAGAATTGCCTTTAAATGCCTTGCCTAAAGAACCATTGATGCTTTGCGGTGCTTTGGTCGGCAAACGAAATGAACTTTCTTGGAATACAAGTCGAGAAAATGTTGATTTTTATGACGCTAAAGGGACTGTTGAGGTCTTATTAGGTTCTTTGGGAGTCATTGATTATGAAGTGGCAACTGGTGAGCATGCATCACTACATCCAGGAAAAACAGCAATCTTTACAAAAAATGGTCATTTACTTGCTACAGTTGGTGAAGTACATCCAAAAGTATTAGATGATTTTGGAATTAATCGTAAAGTTTATGTATTTGAGATTAATGTAGAAACCTTATCTAGTCAGGCTGTTCTACTTACTTCGTATCAATCTTTGCCAAAATTTCCGGCAATCAATCGGGATTTGGCAGTTGTTTTATCGACAGAAATTACTGTGGATAGAGTGATCAAAGGGATTATTGCTAGTGCGGGGCCATTGCTAAGTGATGTGCGTCTATTTGATGTGTATACGGGTGAGCAGGTTGCGGAAGGATCACGTAGTTTGGCTTTTTCTCTTACTTATCGCCATCAAGATCGAACGTTGACGGATACGGAGATTGATGTGTTTCACAAAAATATTGTTGAATACCTTGATAAAGAATTAATGGCGAAAATTAGAAGCTAACAAAATAGAGGAAAAAAGACTTGGTGAAAGATCAAGTCTTTTTTCTTGCTTAGATGCAGGAAATTATATTTCATAGGTCGAATGTAGGAAATAGGTAAAACTATAGGTAATTAGGTGGAGTTATGAGTGGAATAAAACATAAAGTAACAGTTGAAATTTTTGGTGAACTTTATTCTTTGAAAAGTGATATAGAGCTTGAGCAAGTGATGAAGGTTGCAGCATTAGTAGATGAACGGATGAAGAAAATTTCTAAATCGAATTTATGTTTATCACCTAGTCGAGTGGCGGTACTCGCCGCCTTAAACCTTGCTGAAGATTTTTTGCAGCTAGAGCATAATTACAAACAATTGATTAAAATGGTAGAAGAAGAATAATCCATAGAATTTCCTCGTATAAGAGTCCTTTTAAGTGCGAATAATAGTAAAAAAAGGACTGAGATTATGACTCAAATTGATAGTATTGGTTATGTTTTATTACATATTATTGTGTTATTTACGATAGCATTAATTGTTGTTCGATTAATGGGCAATCGTACAGTTGGTCAATTGTCTCCTTTTGATTTTGTAATTATGGTGGGCATCGGTGACATTATTATTACAGCTTCCATGGACAAAGGGCAGACATTGTTGACGGGAATTGAAGGACTTGTGGCATTATTAGTTTTACAACAATTATTATCATATCTATCACTTAAAAGTACCACGGTGCGCAAATGGGTTGAGGGTACACCAGTATTATTGATTCAAGATGGAGAAATTATTAAGGAAAATTTCATCAAAACTCATTTTAATTATGATGATTTACGTCAGGAATTACATAAACAAGGAATGGACATGACTGATTTACCTCAGATTAAACTGGCACGGCTGGAAAGTTGTGGTGTTTTCTCCATTATAAAAAAACCAGAGATGGAATCATTGACAAAACAAGAATTGGAAAATTATCTACAAAGTATTTATACAAATCCACTGAGTCCCTTCGGGCAGCAGTGGGTTAAATTAGAACAATGTATGTCTGAAGTACACTATGTAGCAGAATATATAAAAAACCAAGGTTTGTCCAAGGGGGCAATCGATCATAAGGAAACGGAAAATACGAAAGAGTCATAATAGAAGAAGGGAATCCCTTCTTCTATTTGGTTTGTATGGGTTTTAGGAAAGGAATGAAGTGAAATGATAGAATTATTAGCACCTGTTGGTAGTCGTGAGGCCTTAGTAGCAGCAGTGGAAAGCGGAGCTGATGCCGTATATCTGGCCGGGAAAATGTTTGGTGCTCGTGCCAGTGCACCTAATTTTGATGATGAGGAATTGGCAGAGGCAGTACGGTTTGCTCATTTGCGTCGCGTTTTAGTCTATGTCACAGTGAATACTTTACTTGATAATAGCGAAGTTCCTGCATTTATTAAATATTTACGGTATTTGTATCAAATTGGTATCGATGCGATTATTGTTCAAGATCTTGGCGCTTTTAAAATTGCTAAAGAAGTCGTACCGAATATGCCGATACATGGTAGTACGCAAATGACAGTACATAATTTGGAAGGCGTACAGTTATTAACAGAACTCGGTTTTACAAGGGTTGTTCTGTCACGAGAGTTGTCTCTTGATGATCTTACCTATATTTGTAACAATACGGATACGGAGATTGAAGCCTTTATTCATGGTGCCCTATGTATTTCCTATTCAGGACAATGTTTAATGAGTAGTATGATTGGAGGGCGTAGTGGGAATCGCGGACGATGCGCTCAGCCTTGTCGTTTACCTTATACCCTTGTTGATCAGTATGGAAATGAGGCATTGAATGAAGGGGATGCTGGCGAATATTTACTGAGCCCTAAGGATTTGAATACGTTAGAAATGATGCCTGAGCTGATTCGTTCTGGTATTACATCCTTTAAAATTGAAGGTCGTATGAAACGACCAGAGTATGTCGCAGTGGCAGTTGATACCTATCGGCGGGCGATTGATGCTTGCTTGGCAGATCAAGAAAATTATGTTGTTGATGAAAAAGAACAAAAAGATTTGGCGCAAATTTTTAATCGTGATTTTACCACTGCATACTTAGAACGTCACCAAGGACGTAATATGATGAGTGATCGCCGCCCTAATAATCGGGGGGTACGCATTGGACGGGTAAGTGAGTATCAATATCCAGAAAGAATGGCGACGATAAAACTTGATGAGCCTTTATATATTCATGATATTGTTGAATTTTGGGTTAAAGTTGGCGGGCGTGTCAGTGCGACGATATCAGAAATGATTGTTGACGGTCAAAGTGTGACTATGGCGCCAGCGGGGACAGAAGTATCGATTGGGGTACAGCCTGTACGCGTGAATGATCGAGTATTTAAAGTGTATGATGCTGGATTGATGGAACGAGCACGGTCCTTTTTCGCGGAGCCTACTGCGGTAAAACGAGTTGGTGTTGATATAAAGGTTGCTGTGAGTGAAGGCCAGCCCCTTGTCATTACTATAGAAGATACGGATGGTTTTTCTGGGACTGCTGGGACGGATTTTTTGGCACAAAAGGCCATTAAAAGACCCTTAACAATCGAAACAATTGCCAAACAAGTTGACCGATTGGGGTCCACTATCTTTAGTCTGCAACAATTAAATTGTCATATTGAGGGAGAAGTCATGGTACCCGTCAGTGAAATCAATGATGCACGACGTAGGGCTGTAGAAGAGTTAGAAAAAGCTCGTTTGGCTTATTATGATCGTCCACCTTTGTCTGAGCAACGTTATACTGTACAGGATTTTATTCCGCGTGCAGGTAAAAGTGTTGTCAAACCTTCTCTTACAGTGCCGTTATTGACAGTGAATGTTGATACAATTGATAAATTAGAAGCTTGTCTTAAAAATGGAGCCGATTCAATTATGTTTGGTGGCGAATCTTTTCATCACCAAGCTATCACTCCTGAAGAGTATCGTCGAGCGGTAGCTATTGTTCGTGAACAGGGGAAAAAAATTATTTTAAATACGCCACGGATTGTGAAAGAATGGCAAATGAATGGTCTAAAAGCTGAGCTTGATTTATTTCAAGAATTACAGCCTGATGCTGTAAGTGTGAGCAATCTAGGAGTGCTTCATCTTGCGAAGAGATTGCTTACCTTACCCTTACATGGCGATTATCCATTAAATATCTATAACGATCTATCCCTTCAATTTTTTGCAGAACAGGGAATCACTAGCGGTACTTTATCTCCAGAGTTAAACTGTGCACAGATTACAGAAATCAATCATGCAGGTAAGATGTCCGTAGAGTGTTTGGCACATGGTTATCTAACATTGATGGTCTCAGAATATTGTATGATTGGCAGTTATTTGGGAGAACTTCATACCGGTAAATGTAACCAACCTTGCTTACGCCGCGAGTACCAATTAAAGGATCGCAAAAATGAATATTTCCCAATTGTAACGGATCAATATTGTCGGATGCATGTACTAAATGGTAAAGAACTCAGCATGCTACCCCATATTCCGAAATTTGGTATCATGGGAATTGACAGTATTCGAATTGAAGGTAAGAAAGGCGATGTGGATTATTTAGGGAAAATGACTCGATTGTATAAGGAAATTCTGCAACAAGGCGACAATCATCCTTTGTTTGTGCAGGATAAAATAGGAAGCGTTGAACATGAGCAGATCACTCGGGGACATTATTTCCGAGGTGTATTATAGTAGAATATAGTTTTTGTCAATAGGAGAGGGATACATGGATTTATCTGTACTAAAAACATTAGAATATCCTAAAATTCGTACTATGTTAGCTGATCGAAGTAGCTGCACCATGGGGCGTGAATTAGTTGAAGAATTGGTTCCAACCAATGAGATGGCAGAAGTTGAAAGACGAATTGCGGAAACTCGAGAGGCTAGAGAAATTCTAGATGCTATGTCAAATGTACCTCTTGGCGGTATTCGTGATGTTCGACCACTGCTCAAAAGGGCAGAAGTTGGATCGATTCTCGAAGCTCATGAGTTAGTTGCTATCAGCAGTACTTTATATGCTTCGCGGCGCATGAAAAGTTTTTTTACTGACATGCCGTCATCATTAGTCATTTTAGCAGGTTATGTAAGCAATATTACCGTGCTGCGTAATATTGAGAATAGTATTGAAAATATAGTGAATGAGCAAGGAATGATTCGTGATGATGCCAGTGTAGAATTATCGAAAATCAGACGCGATATCAAGTTGTCTCAAAGTCGTGTCAAGGATAAATTGGAGAGTATACTGCGCGCGAGTGAGTATCAAAAATATTTCCAAGATGCCTTGGTAACCATGCGTGGTGACCGTTATGTAATTCCAATCAAGCAAGAGTCGCGTTATCATTTTCCAGGAATTATTCATGATCAGTCTGCGAGTGGTTCTACCGTATTTATCGAACCCATGGCAATTGTCATGTTGAATAATGAAATCAAACAATTAATGTCTGCGGAAAAAAATGAAATAGAACGTATTTTGCGTATGATTACAGGGCAAATTGCTAATTTTGTTGATGAAATTAATGAGAACTGTCAGGTCTTGGCGCAAATTGATTTTGCTTTTGCAAAAGCTAAGCTCAGTCAAGATATGCAGGGAACAATGCCCTTAATCAATGATGAAGGATATGTGAATCTGCGCCAGGCGCGGCATCCTTTGATACCAGCAGCTGCAGTTGTACCCATTGATATTTATATTGGTAAAGATTTTAATACATTGCTCATTACAGGCCCAAATACTGGTGGTAAGACAGTCTCTTTAAAAACCCTTGGTTTATTTGCTCTTATGACTCAGTCTGGGCTCTATATCCCCGTTGAACATGGTTCAGAAATTACAGTGTTTAATAATATATTTGCAGACATTGGGGATGAGCAAAGTATTGAGCAGAGTTTAAGTACGTTCTCTGCTCATATGACAAACTTAGTGCGTATTTTAGGGAAAGTTTCTTTACACGATTTGGTATTGATCGATGAAATTGGATCAGGTACTGACCCTGATGAAGGGGCAGCTTTAGCAATCGCCATTTTGGAATATTTACTAAAAGTTGGTGCGAGAACGATTGCTACAACCCATTATAGTGAATTAAAAACCTTTGCTTATTCTAAACCTGGAATTGAAAATGCGAGTGTGGAATTTGACATACAGACGTTAAAACCGACCTATCGTTTGTTAATTGGTATCCCGGGAAGCAGTAATGCATTTGCCATTAGTAGACGATTGGGTCTTCCTGAGGACATTGTTGACCATGCTAAAGGATTCATTGGAAAAGATCATGCTGAATTTGAGAATGTATTGAATTCATTAGAAGAGCAAAAGATCGCCTATGATAAACTCAATCGAGAGTTGGCTGAACAAGAACGATTATTGACAGAGGTTAAAGAAAAGCTTGCGGAAGAACAAATGTCCTTCGCTCGAAAAAAACAAACTATATTAGTCAAAGCGAAAAATGAAGCTGAGGCTATATTGAGGCAAGCACGCAGGGAAACCGAAGGTATTATTAGTGAGCTTAAAACTCAATTTTCTGAGAAGAGCGGAACTGTGAGACAAAGTACTATTGATAAAAGTCGAAAACGGTTGCGTGAGAATCTGGATTCTCTGCAAAGTGGTGATGATGAAGAAGATGATAACTCTTTGCCAAGGATTACGCCTACCTTATTGAAACCTGGAATGAATGTCTATGTAACCACTGTAAAACAAAAGGGTGTGGTACTTTCTGTTCATGGTGATGATGTAATCGTTCAACTGGGGATTCTAAAAATGAATGTAGCAATTGCTAATTGTCGCTTGTCATCGGAATCTGTTAGTGAGAAAAATAAAACAGCTAAAATCAGTATGGATTTTTCTAAAGTTCGTGATGTATCAAGGGAAATTGATATACGTGGTATGATGGTAGATGAGGCCGAAATTCTTCTAGGCAAGTATATTGATGATGCTATTTTAGCAGGATTAAATAAAATTATTGTGATACATGGTAAGGGGACTGGTGCCTTACGTAAAGGGGTCAGAGCTTATTTAAAACATCATCATTATGTGAGAGATATTAGTATTGGTGAACTTAATGAGGGTGGGGATGGCGCGACCATTGTTCAATTGAGGTAAGAAAAGAGGTATGAGAATTTAATTTCTCATACCTCTTTTTCATTTTGAAAATTAGTTTTCCAGTTCAAGGAGCGTCCTAAGTCTTTCTTTTCTTGTTCATCTGGATTAGTTGTATGGGGAGGCACTGGATGGCTTACTGTAGCTGCTGGTGGTTCCTTTTTTTCAGGTTTATCATTGTTACTGCTGCCGCTGCCGCCTAAATTATTCATAAGACCTAAGATTGTTGAGATGTTGGTTGGATTTAATTTGGATTTAATTTGTGGGTTATTCAGTAAGGGTAAGAGACTCATTAGCAAATCAGGAGATGGCCCACCTCCTGATTGATCGCCACCTTTGGTAAGATCACCCAATATTTTTTGTAATGGATTGCTCGAATTTGTTTGTGGAATGTTTTGTGCCGTCGGCATTATCGCAGTCGATTGTGTACGATTGAGTATATGAAGCAGGCACAGCAGTGATAAAACATTAATGAGCGTATCATAGCCGGTGCCCTCGTTGATCATTGTGTCGATCATATGTGTGATTGTTTGTAAGAGAGAACTATTAGGGCTCTCGTTCGGCATAGAATACCCTCCTTAAAATAGACCAGGAATTTTGGGAAGATTAAGGTCACCTGTTAGTTTTCCTATTGCTGTTTGTTGGAGTTCACGAGATTTTGTTAAACCGTTATTGATGGTAGCAACAAGTAAATCTTGTAATAATATCGCATTGTCAGCAGCCAGATAGTTGGGATTGATTTCGATTGCTAACAGCTCTTGTTGACCATTGAGTGTTAATTTGATCACATCACCACTAGAAACTTCAATACGTTGTAATTTTAAATCATTTTGTACATTGTCAACATTTTGTTGAACCTTTTTGACTAAGTCCATCATATTTCCTAAGTTTTCCCACATTTTACAAACCTCCTCAAAAAATATTTAATAACTTACGCTAACCAATTGTGAGGGTGTTTCATATATTACAGTAAATGGATCCGTTTATTCATTTTATAAGGGGTGATGGGATTGCGCTTACGGAGACATTATAAAAACTATAAACGGTCAGAGATAGAAAATAATGAAAGTCAAATTAATGAAGAAATAGTAGAAGATAAAGTGCAAGAAACAAAAAAAATGGAAAATAGCCATACTACAGGAAAAGCTAACAATGTCAAAGAAGGCAAATCACTCAGACCGTTAAAAATGATTAGACAATTAATGAAAAATCCTAATTTTAATATGCAATTAATGGTTATTTTATTAAGTTTAACTTCTGATAATATGCAAATGGATCGAAGAATTGATGGTATGACGACAACAATTGATAAATTGCGTACAATCACTGAATTAGTGAACAATGGAATGAGTTCAATGAAAGTTGTATCGGAAGTACCTAAAAATATTCGTCGCATACTAGAATGATGTTTTGGGGAAAAAGCTGAGGGTATGGTAACACTTTCATAAGGATTATCATATATTAAAAGTAGAAGGGCATAAGTCATTGCCCTGGCAAAGGTAGATGTAAGGAGGGAATATGTAATGGCAAGAGGCGGTTTTGGAGGGGGTCAATCTTGGTGGATCATTATTATCATTCTGTTGCTATTCTGCTTTAATGATGACAATAGTTTCTCATAAGCTGCTCAAATACTTACCGCAAAGGAATTGGAACAAGGCATCTATGAATGGCTTTGCAGCATGATTATTTACAATCCTTTTTAAGTAAATGAGTAACCAATTCATCGTGTTGCTCATATAGTAAAGCAAAGAAATGTAAAATTCTCCATTAATGATTGGATGAAACATGGGGAGGAGGAATATAATATGGGACGTGGATTTGGATTTGGTGGCGGTTGTGGCGGCGGTTTTGGTGGAAACGTATGGATTATTGTGATTATTATTCTTTTGTTAGTGTGTTGTAATAATGATGATTCAAGTACTTGTTTATAGTCTATAGTCATGTATATGCAAGAAATAAAAAAACACGCGTAATTTACGCGTGTTTTTTTATTTTTTAAGGATTATTTTTTTTCGTTGACTCATCAGGTCGTGATGGAGGCGGAGGTGTTGATGAAACAGGAGAGGTCGTATCTGGAGGAGTTGTAAGAGGTTTATCTGTCTTAGTAGGCGGTGGCGGAGTCGTTTTATCCGTAGGTTTATTGCCTGTCTTAGAATCCGTCGCCTTATCATTTTTTGGATCAGTTGTTGCTGGATTTGCTGGTTTTTTATCATCGGGAGTTTCTTTGATCGTTGTTGTTGGAGGAGCATCAAGTACTACACCGTTTGGTCTAATGAAGTCTCTGCTTGGTGTATGTGCTAAGGCTTTTGACATGAATGATTGCCAAATTTTTGCAGGAGTGCCACCGCCAGTGATGCCATCTAGATTACCATCATTGTCATAACCAATCCACACAGATGCGACTAGGTCGGGAGTATATCCAACAAACCAAGCATCTTTATAGTCACTGGTTGTACCTGTTTTGCCTGCTGCAGGACGACCAATGTTTGCAGCTGTACCAGTGCCATGACTGATGACTCCACGCATCATATCTGTGAGAATATAAGCGCTTCGTTCATTGACAACAGCTTTTTCTTGTGGTGTATATTGTTCTAAAATTTTTCCATTCCGGTCAACAATTTTAATGATGGCCGTTGTTTCAACAAGAATACCTTGATTGGCAAATACGCCATAGGCTCTAGCGAGTTCTAGAGGGGTAACACCTCTAGTTAATCCGCCTAGGGACATTGCTAAGTTACGGTCATTAGTGAAACCTTGTAAAACTAGGGTGGAAATTCCCATTTGTTGAGCATAATAGAGCGGTTTGTCCACTCCTGTATGATTTGCTATTTTTACAGTTGGTACATTCAAAGATTGTTCTAACGCACTACGTAATGACACTGAACCGTGAAATGTTCCGTCGTAATTACTTGGAGACCAACTACCAAAACTAATGGTTTTATCTTCGATAACGGATGATGGAGTCATGCCGCCCTCAATCGCTGCTAAATAAACAAAAGGTTTAAATGCAGAGCCAGGTTGACGTTCTGCAAGTACCGCACGGTTGAATTGGTCAGTACCTCGACCGCCAACCATGGCTTTAATTTGACCTGTATGTGGATCAATCGCAATTAATGCACCTTGAGGTTGCTTTAGTCCATTACTATCAGTGCGTACATTAGGAAGTTGCTGCATGGCACTTTCAGCAGCTACCTGCATATCAAGATCTAAAGATGTGTAAATTTTTAGACCATCTTTATAGATTGCATCGGCACCATATTTATCAATGAGCTGTTGGGTGACATAATCGATAAAATAACTGGCAGTATTTGATTGGTTCTCAGGCTGAGCGGAACGTGATGTTAATTTTAACTTGGTATTACGAGCTTTATTGGCTGTTGCATTATCGATGAATTCATATTTAACCATTTGGTCCAATACAACAGATTGACGTTCGGTTGCTGCTGCTAGATTATTTAATGGTGAATAGTAATTGGGACTTTTTGGAATACCTGCTAGCATAGCACATTCTTCTAAAGATAAATCTTCTACATTTTTTCCAAAATAAACCATAGCTGCAGATTGTACACCATAAGCACCTTGCCCAAAATAAATTTGATTGAGATATAGTTCTAAAATTTCATTTTTACTATATTGTTGTTCAATTTGCAATGCTAAAATAGCTTCTTGAATTTTGCGCTTGAGCGTTCTTTCTTGGGATAATAAGGCGTTTTTCGCTAATTGTTGTGTAATGGTACTGCCGCCTTCTGATACACCACGATTCGTAATATTCGACCATACAGCTCGTACAATGCCGCGAGGGTCAACACCCATATGTTGATAAAAACGCGCATCCTCTACAGCAACGAAAGCGTTTTGTAAATTTTTAGGTATTTTACTCATGGGAACGGGAAGACGGTTTTCTACAGAATGAATCGTGCTAATTAATTTACCATTCACATCGTAAATTTGTGAAGATGCTGAAGGTCTTATATCGTTTTTGAGACTTGGCATAGTATGAATACTTGCTGTCAGAAAGCCAAGACCAGCACCAGAAATCATGACGACAAATACGACTAATACGATGATTGTTAATTTCGAATTTCGATTTTTAGAAGAACGACGGCCGGATGTTTGACTATCGTTATGATCGTTATCCATTGGTAACCTCCTCAGATTTGAATACGCTAATTATTATAACATAAAACAATATTATTCGGAGTAAAAATACCATATGAAAAGTATTAGTTTTAAAAAAACGATTAAATCAATCCTATTGATGAATTGCAACTATCAGCTATTTTTAAAGAGAAAGATACACATCGGATGGGTATATAACATATAAGTAAGAATAAGAGTGAATAAAATTGTGAATTGATAAAAGATACATAGATCTAGGAGGAAAATCATGAGATTTTTAGTGAAGGAAAGACGTAATATAACATCATTGACGATGATCATTATAGTATGCTTTAGTTGCTTAATCGCCATTTTGTGGGTAATCGAAAGTCATTTAAAACCGACTTTGCTCGCTATAGCTGAAACAAAAGCTACATTAATAGCAACACAATCAATTAATCGTGTAATTAGTGAAAGAGTAAATGTAAGCGTTGATTCGCAAAAACTAGTGAATGTAACCTTAGATAGTCGCGGACGTGTCGTACTAATACAACCAAATACAATGGAGTTCAATAAAATTGCAGCTGATACTACAATTAGAGTGCAAGATATATTGAAAGAAATTGGTGAGGAGAAAATTAAAATTCCTATGGGGCAAATTCTAGGAAGTCAACTATTTGCTAGTGTTGGTCCTGATATTACAGTCACAGTGATTCCCATGGGTACTGTGAGTGTAAAAGTAATTGATAAATTTCAGCAAGCTGGCATCAATCAAACTCGACATATGATTTATTTGATTGCTACAACGCAAATTAGAATTGTAGTACCATTAGTGAGTAAAAGTGTAAGCGTGGATACTCAAGTGCTAATTGCTGAATATGTTGTTGTTGGTGAAGTACCAAGTACATATGTGCAATTTCCCTTTCCGCTACCAAATGGTCTGAATGGTGGCGAAAATAACAGTGAAGAAATTAATTAAAAAGAAAGCTTAGTTTGAATAAAGCAAATGGAATAGTTTTCAAATTTGTGAAAAAATGTTGAAATTAATAAAAAAATGACATAAGACTATTGACATAAGTAATTTGATTGTGCTATTATAAACGAGCGAGATCAAGTGATCTGCAAGAATAATCAAAAAAATTGACATAAAAGCAATGTTGTGATATTATAATAAACGTTGTTTGAAACGTTAGTTTTGAAGACAAGGTTAGCAAAAATAAAATTAGGTGTTCTTTGAAAACTAAACAATGTAAGTAAAGTTAAAATAAGCCAGATGTGCCGTACTCGTTTTGAGTACACACACGTTGGGTCACGTAAGTGATCTAGCGCAAGTAAGTTTTTTAAAGAGCCATCAAGGTTCTTCATAATATAACTTTTATGGAGAGTTTGATCCTGGCTCAGGACGAACGCTGGCGGCGTGCCTAACACATGCAAGTCGAACGGAGATTTCAGC